>CAZSAC010000012.1:0-39690 GCA_964604875.1 uncultured Bacteroidaceae bacterium
GTCTGAATGGACACTATTTCCAGACTAAACGAAAACTCTAAACGTCTATTGGATGCCACAAAAAATGTTCGAAACTTTGTTGACGGCTTGGTTGATTCAAAGTCATTTGTTGAAACCGACGCTTTCTCAAGCGGTGTGAATTATTTGGATGGTACGGATGCTCTAGGCGAGGGAGTTTTGACAGGTTATGCAACAATTGAGGGCATGCCTGTATATTTGTTTGCGCAAAACTCTGACGTTATGAAGGGGAGCTTAAGCTCGGCTGGCGCGCAAAAAATTGAGAAAAGTATCAAAATGGCAATTCGCACAGGATGTCCCTTTATTTCGATTATTGATAGCGCAGGCGCAAGAATCGGAGAGGGCGTAAATGTTTTAGAGGGTTATTCCCTCCTATTAAAAGCTGCCTCTGAGATACGTGGCGTCGTACCGCATATCGCCATAGTTAAGGGCGCTTGCGTGGGGCTGATGAGCGCATACGCAAACTTAGCTGATATTGTTATCTTCGATGAAAAAGAAGGCTTTTTAGGCTTGACTTCACCAAATGTTATTTATGCGAAAGAAAACTTAAAGGGGAATACCGTCTCAAAATTCGGCGCAGACGCAATGAGTTTGGCGGGCATTGCTTCCTTGTCCTATAAAACCTCGACGGAGCTTAAAACCAAAATTTTTGATGTCCTAGACGTTTTATCAGGCGCGGCGGGTGAACCTGTCAATCCAAATAAAAAGGCGGAAGCATTAAATTCGGATATAAATGTCCAAAATATTCTTGCCGCAGTTTGCGATAACGGGAAATTTATAGAGCTTTCCTCAAACTATGCTTCAGAAATCAAAATCGTTATTGCACGTGTAAACGGTCAATCGGTTGGTATTCTTGCTTCCGATAAATCGCAGGACGACGGAAGATTGTCTGAAAAGGCTTTTATTAAAATCAAAAAGTTTGCGTGTCTATTGGACAATTATAGATTGCCTCTCATCACTTTTGTTGACAGCTTTGGCGTAAAATCCTGTCTAAAGTGTGAGCTTGACGGCATCAGTTTGAAAGCCGCTGACGCATTTATGTCAATCGCTTCAAGCGATATGCCTAAAATTGCCGTTATTAACAACGCTATTGGCGTCGCTTATTCATTGTTGGCAAGCAAAGCAATCGGCTTTGACTACAGCGTGGCTTTTGCTGGCGCAACAATTGCGCCGTTAACCGCCGATACTGCAGTAAACTTTATTCACTTAGACGAAATAGGAAAAGCTAAAGACCCAATTTCTGCCAGAAAAAAATTGGCAGACAATTACACCGAAAGAGAGGGCAATCCGTTTATCTCGGCAAAAGACGGTTTTGTGGATAATATTATTAATCCTGAAGATATCCGTCCATATTTAGCCAGTATCTTGTCAATGCTGGGAGAATAGAGGTATTATATGCTAAATTTTTTGTGTAAAATCGACGCTCCCACAACAATTGGCGATAAATTTGAAATAGGTGGGTTAGTCGCGTTAATAGGTATTGTAGTTGTATTTCTTATCCTATTTATTTTGATATTGTGTATTAAGCTTTTTGAAAAACTTAACACAGTTTTTGATAAAAAGGCAAGTGAAAAACTTCAATCCCAATCAGTTTTACCAAACGCTGACATTATTGTTGACGATGGTATTGAATACAATGCTACGGTTGCCGCAATTATAGGGGCATTAAGCGTTGTATTAAGCAACGAAACGGCTAACGCCGATAACTCTGACGCAAAATTTGTCGTTAGGAGTATTAAAAAGTTTAATTCCAGGAGGTTTTAGTAATGCGCACATTCAATGTAAAAGTAAATGGTCAGGCCTATCAAGTTGAGGTCGAAGAAATATCTAATAACGCTGTATCGGCGCAACAAGCCGCGCCCGTAGCAGCGCCGACAACCCCTGTTGTTGCTCCTGTTGCAGCGCCCGTTGCTCAACCTGTCGCCGCACCTTCCGCTCCAAAGGCAACTGTGCCCGCAGGCTCAACTGAGTTGAAAGCTCCAATGCCCGGCACTATTGTTGACTTCAAGGTTGCAAATGGTTCAACCGTAAAGAAAGGTCAACCCGTTCTTATATTGGAAGCAATGAAAATGGAAAACGAAATTGCCGCTCCAACTGACGGCGCAATAAGTTTTGTCGCAACCAAAGGCGCAACCGTAAATAGTGGCGATATTCTTGCAGTTATCGCATAATAGGGGGTCTAAATGACAGTAAAACTTCTAGCCTCGAGTAATTTTACCGAGTGGCTTAAGAATTTGTGGAATAGTACAGGCTTTATGGTCGACTATTCCCAAATTGAAGGCTATAGCCTCGGTATTTGGGGTCTGTTTATTATGATTGGTATAGGCTGCTTTTTGGTTTATTTGGCAGTTGTGAAAAAATACGAACCAATGCTGCTTTTAGGTATTGCGTTCGGCGTTATACTAATCAATATCCCCGGCGCTAAAGAAATTTTATTTGAAGCCCCGAATGAATTGACAGGCGCTAAGGGCGGACTATTTTATTTTTTGTATAAAGGCGTTGATTTAGTTATATTTCCGCCACTTATCTTTTTAGGTATTGGCGCAATGACAGACTTTGGTCCGTTGATTGCCAACCCTAAGAGTATGTTGCTTGGCGCGGCGGCTCAAATTGGCATTTTTGCCACGTTTATAGGCGCGCTATTTCTTGGTTTTACACCAGCTGAAGCAGGCGCAATCGGCATTATTGGCGGCGCAGACGGCCCTACCGCTATATATGTCACAAGCAAGCTTGCAAGTGATTTGATTGCTCCGATTTCAATTGCCGCGTACAGTTATATGGCGTTGGTTCCCGTAATTCAACCGCCAATAATGAAGCTTTTGACAACCGAGAAAGAACGTAAAATCAGAATGGAACAATTACGTCCCGTATCCAAACGCGAAAAGATTATGTTTCCGATTGTTGTTTCGGGTATAGTCGGTATCGTTTTACCATCCGCTTTGCCACTATTGGGTATGTTGATGCTAGGTAACTTAATGAAGGAATCCGGCGTTGTTCCCCGTTTGGTCAAAACAGCAAGCAATGAACTTATTAATATTATCACCATTTTCCTTGGCGTTTGTGTTGGAAGTAAAGCCTTTGCGCCCGTATTTTTAACTTTAAAAACAGGCGGCATTATAATTTTAGGAGTTGTAGCTTTTGCTATTGGCACAGCATTCGGCGTACTTTTAGGAAAACTGATGAACAAACTTTCCGGTGGAAAAATTAATCCGCTTATCGGCGCGGCAGGCGTATCAGCTGTTCCAATGGCGGCGCGTGTTGCTCAAGATGTAGGTCGGGAATATGACCCCGAAAATTATTTGCTTATGCACGCTATGGGTCCAAACGTCGCAGGCGTTATCGGAAGCGCAGTTGCTGCCGGCGTACTTATAGCAATTCTTGGATAAAGGAGTTTTTTATGGCTAAAAAAGTTTTAATTACTGAAACAATTTTACGTGACGCGCATCAATCACAGTCGGCAACCCGTATGCGTTTGGAAGAAATGCTTCCCGTTGCGTCACTATTAGATAAAGTCGGGTACTACTCATTGGAATGCTGGGGAGGCGCAACCTTTGACGCTTGCTTGCGTTTTTTGAATGAAGACCCGTGGGAGCGTTTACGCGCTTTAAGAAAGGCTATCCCAAACACTAAGCTGCAAATGCTGTTTAGAGGGCAAAATATTTTAGGCTATAAGCACTATGCCGACGATGTTGTTGATAACTTCGTTAGACTAAGCATTAAAAACGGTATAGATATAATTCGTATCTTCGACGCTTTAAACGATGTTAAAAATCTAAAACAAGCCATTGACAGCACAAAAAAATATAAGGGCATCTGCGAGTGCGCGATGAGCTATACCACAAGCCCCGTGCATACAACGGAATACTTTGTTGACCTTGCCGTACGCCTTGCCGAAATGGGCGCAGATATTATTTGTATAAAAGATATGGCAAACTTATTATTGCCATATACTGCATACGATTTGGTTTCGGCTATCAAGAAAAAGGTAAATCTACCCGTGCATTTGCATACGCATAATACCTCAGGCACAGGCGATATGACAATTTTAAAAGCCATTGAAGGCGGCGCGGATATCGTTGATACTGCTTTGTCTCCTTTGGGAAACGGCACATCTCAGCCCGCTACCGAGCCTTTGGTTGCAACGCTTCAAGGCACACCCTATGATACCGGCATCGATTTATCCCTACTTTCGGAAATTTCCGCGCACTTTAGGAAAGTTGCCGACCGACTTAAAGCAGACGGATTGCTTAATGAAAAGGTTTTAAAGGTTGATATCAACGCTTTAATCTATCAAGTTCCCGGAGGTATGCTTTCAAACTTAATCAATCAATTGAAAGAACAGGGCGCAAGCGACAAATATCAAGAGGTTTTGGAAGAAGTTCCGCGCGTTAGAAAGGATTTGGGTTATCCTCCACTTGTTACACCGACCAGCCAAATCGTCGGCACTCAAGCCGTTTTAAACGTAGTTTGCGGTGAACGCTATAAAATGTGTACAAAAGAAACAAAGGGCTTATTAAGAGGCGAATACGGCACATTACCCGCCGAACCTAATATGGATGTATATAAAAAGGTTTTAGGCGACACCGAGCGTATTACCTGTCGTCCCGCAGATTTAATCGCGCCCGAATACGAAAAATATAAAGAGGAAGTTAAACCATATTACGAACAAGAAGAAGATGTTTTATCCTATGCCTTGTTCCCTCAGGTTGCAACCAAATTTTTTGAATACCGCGCCGCAAAAAAACACGGTGTAGACAACGTCTTAAGCGATAAAGAAAACGGGGTTCATCCCGTATAATAAATGAAAGTAATAGTAATTGGCGGTGGGGCAAGCGGAATGCTTGCCTCAGCTATATCGGCCAGAGAAGGCAACCAAGTTACACTTTTGGAAAAAAATGAAAAACTTGGAAAAAAACTTTATATTACAGGCAAGGGTCGTTGTAATGTTACCAACTGCTGTTCTGAAAATGAATTTTTGGATAATGTCGCTACAAATCCAAAGTTTTTAACAAGCGCAATATATCGTTTCCCACCACGCTCTTTGATGGAGCTTTTAGAAAACGAGGGACTTAGATTGACCATAGAAAGAGGCGACAGAGTCTTTCCGTCAAGCAACAAAGCCAGCGACGTAACAAAAACATTGTCGAAGTATGCCGAAAGAAACGGTGTCGAAATTAAGCTGAATTGTGAAGTTTTAAATGTTTCAAAAAATGACAATTTGTTTTGCGTAGAAACAAGTTTGGGTAAGTTTTTTGCAGAAAAAGTGATTATTTCTACAGGTGGTTTGTCATATTCGCCGACTGGCTCAACCGGTGACGGATACACTTTTGCCAAAGCATTTGGTCACACAATAATCGAACCTGTACCGTCGTTATGTGGAATAATTTTAACAGACAACGTAAAAGAAATCGAGGGGCTCGCTTTAAAAAATATTTCTGTATCAGCTTTACAAAATGACAAAGTCATCGCTATGGAAAGCGGTGAAATGTTGTTTACTTCCAACGGGGTCAGCGGACCTGCGATTTTGTCGTTATCGGCAAAGATAAATCGGAAAGATTTTAATTGCCAAAGTTATATTTTAAGTATTGATTTGAAACCTGCGCTAAGCCTCGAACAGCTTGACGCAAGAATTTTAAGAGATTTTGAAAAATATTCAAATTTTGATTATCAGAATTCACTTAAGGATTTGTTGCCAAAAAGTTTAATCCCTATTTTTGTGCAAAAATCAAATATCTCACCATATATAAAAGTGAATCAAATAACCGCAAGTCAACGCAAAAACATAATACATTTGTTGAAAAATTTTTCTTTCAATATTGCTAAGCTTGAGGGTTTTGATAGAGCGGTCGTTACAAGCGGCGGAGTATCTACAAAAGAGATTAATCCAAAAACTATGGAAAGCAAATTATGCTCAGGTTTGTTTTTTACGGGCGAAACAATCGACGTAGACGCATATACGGGCGGATTTAATTTGCAAATAGCTTTTTCCACGGCATTTTTGGCAGGTATTTCATAATAGCCTTTCGATATATACTTGCGAAAAGCTTGTTATTTTGTTAAAATATAGATATGAATACGAATAAGATAAACATTGCAATTGACGGGCCTGCCGGCGCAGGTAAAAGCACGATTGCTAAGGCAGTTGCAAAAAAACTGAACATTATATATTTAGATACGGGCGCAATGTACCGCAGCGTTGCATACTATTCTTTACAATCAAAAATCGACATTTTCAATTACGCGGCAGTTGAGGAATTTTTAAAAAGTGTTAATATGGACGTTAAATGCGGAGAAACTCAACAAATTTTTATAAACGGGCTTAACGTAACACCGTATATAAGAGAGCATCAAATTTCTAAGCTTGCGTCAGACATTTCCGCATTGCCTTGCGTAAGGCTAAAAATGGTGGAGCTTCAAAGAAATCTTGCCTTAAAAAACGATTTGGTTTTAGACGGCAGAGATATTGGGACTTTTGTTTTACCAAATGCGAAATATAAATTTTTTGTAACGGCGTCGGTGGAGACGCGCGCGCAAAGACGCTTTCTGGAATTGCAAGAAAAGGGCGAGAACATTTCCTATGAAAAAATTCTAGACGATATAAAGACACGTGACTATAACGACACAAATCGGGATTTTGCTCCTTTGAGGCAAGCCGACGACTCGATTTATATAGATACAACTAAACTTAGCATAGACGAAGCAGTTTTAAAGGTTTTGTCTTATTTGGAGTAAACCTATGTCAATTTACAGCTTTTTAAGACCTATTTGCCGTTTGATTCAAAAACTTCTTTGGCCGACAAAATTTATTGGCAAGGAAAATCTCGATAAGGCAAACGGCGCGATTTTAATTTCGAACCACTATTCAACGCCCGATTCAATTATTATTGCTGCAAACTTTTTCAAAAAAGAGTTAAACGTTTTAGTAAAAGAGGAAGCGTTTAAACGGGACTTCAACAACAAATTTTTGCGTAAAATCGGCTGTATACCCGTAAAACGAGGCGAGGCAGATATTGACGCATATAAAAGCGTTTTAAAAGTTTTGAAAGAAGACAGAAGAATGTTAATTTTTCCCGAGGGTACTCGAAACAAGGAAGGCACAAAGCAATTAGCTCCTTTTAAAAACGGCGTTGCGTCTTTTTCGCTTAGGTCGGATAAACCAATAATTCCTATGCTGTATTGGAGAATGCACAAGGTTTTCCATAAAAACTATCTAATTATTGGCGAGCCGATAGATTTGAAGGCAAATGGTTTTAACAAATATGAAAGCTCTGAAGCCACTCAGTTTATAGAAGAAAAAATGTGTGAACTGAGAAAAAAAATAGACGCTATCGCCGAGGGTAAAAATTGAAAATTACCATAGCAAAAAATGCAGGCTTTTGTTTTGGCGTGAAAAATGCCATTGATATTGCTTTGCAAAACGCTAAGGATTCATACGTATATACCTATGGCGCTTTAATACATAATGAAAGCGTTGTTATGCAATTAGAAGCTCAAAATATTATTCCTGTTGATGAAACCTTTAGCTTTAAAAAAGGTGATAAGGTTGTTATAAGGGCGCACGGAGTATCTCCCGATATTGAAGAAAGTTTAATAAACAAAGGGGTAGAGCTGTTAGACGCAACGTGTCCGCTTGTCAAAAAAGTTCATCAAATTGTTGATGACTATTCTAAAAAAGGTTATAAAATTATAATAATCGGCTCAAAAGACCACCCTGAAGTGCAGGGTATCGTTGGTTATTCCCGCAATAATTATGAAATTATAGATGGAAAAACTGACCTTAATTTAGCTGATTTTGATAAGTTTTGCATAGTCAGTCAAACTACCTTTTCGGAAGAAAAATACGAGGAAATTGTTAAAAATATTCAAAATAATGCTTTATTTACTTATAAAACAGTTGTTTTTTTTAATACAATTTGCTATACTACAAAGGCAAGACAATTAGAGGCGATTGAATTGTCTAAATCAAACGATGTGGTTTTCGTAATCGGCAGTAAAAACAGCTCCAACGCAAACAAATTATTTGAAATATCCTCTAAACATTGCAAACGCACCTTTTTCATAGAAAATTTAACCGATGTCAAGTCGGTTATATCTATATTTAAAACAAAAAATTATACATTGGCCTTATTGGCCGCAGCATCAACTCCAAATGAGTTGATTGAGGAGGTTTTTACATTTATGAGTGATACTCAAAACAACACCGTTCTCGATGAGAAAATCGAGACTGCTCCAGCTCCCGAGGTTGTAGAGGAGTCTTCCGCTTCTGTTAATGAAGCATCTATAGCTACGCCTGAGGCAGAGGCGCAACCCAAACAACCAAAAGTTCTTACTATGGACGACATTATCGGCGCCGACACAAACAAGGTTAAAGGGTTTACAACCTATCGTGAAGGCAAACGTGTTAAAGCTAAGGTTATTAATGCTGACGAATCCGGCATCTTTTGCGAAATCGGTGGAAAGAAAGACGGCTTTATTGACAAAAGTGAAGTCAGTTTAGACGGTTCTTATAATCCTGCTGATTTTAACGACGGCGATATTATCGAAGCAAAGATAATCAACAAAAAAGGTGATTCTACCTATGTTGCTTTGTCTAAGCGTGAAATTGATGTTGTCAAAAAGGACGAAGAAGAAGCGCTTGCCAAAATTGAAAGTAACGAATTCGAACTTGAACCTCCTCACAAAATCGTTAAAAACAAAGACGGCAACGCAGTAGGTTTAGAAGGTCGCATCGGAGCATTTACCGTGTTTGTTCCCGGAAGCCAACTTCGTATGGGACGCGTTAAAAATCTTGAAGACTATATCGACAAAAAACTCCGTTTGAGAAAATTGGATATAAAAGGCCGCAGAGTTATCGCCAGCCAAAGAGTTATTCTTGAAGAAGAAAAGGCTGACAGAGATGAAGAATTTTGGTCTTTGGTTGTTCCTAACGCAATCGTTAAAGGCAAAGTCAAGCGTTTTGCATCGTTTGGCGCATTTATCAGCGTTAAAGGCTTTGACTGCTTAGCTCACGTTTCCGATTTATCTTGGAAAAAAGGCGTTGAGCCCGCAGATATTTTAGAAATCGGCGAATCTTATGATTTTGTTGTATTGAAAGCCGACCGTGAAACCCAAAAAATTTCTCTTGGATTTAAACAACTTCAAAAGAAACCTTATGAAATCGCCGCTGAAAAATATCCTATCGGCACTGTTATTAAAGGTACCGTTGCTCGTATTCATCCGTTTGGCGCTTTTGTTCAAATTGAAGACGGCATTGACGGTTTAATACACGTTTCACAAATTTCTCATAAATATGTTAAAGAAGCATCAGAAATTTTGAAAGAGGGCGAAGAAGTTGAAGCTAAAATCATTGGCTTTGAAGGAAACCGCATCACGCTTTCAATCAAAGAATTAACACCCGAACCTGTTGTAGAGGAATCCGTTGCCGAATCCGTTGAAAATTTCGACGAAAACACTACTAAGGAAAATAAACCTAAACGCCAAACTAATCGCACAAGAAAAATCGAGTACGATCCGGATAAGGCGGAAGAACGTAAGCGTTCAAATAAATCTACCGACCGTTCAAAATCCAATTCTTCTTCCGATGAGCCACACGAATGGGTTTCTGACTCAGGTGTCGCAACTCTAGCTGACTTATTAAAAGGATTTGATTTAAAATTTACGGACGACGATAACAAATAAAAAACAAAAAAGTCCACTCCTTTTAGGGGTGGACTATATTTTTATTTTGTGATGTATTGCAGCGAGCGACGGGCAAGTCCCCACGCTCTAACAGCGAGCGTGCAACGCAACCGACAGCTTCAAGCTGTGTTGCGTGGAAAATTGCAACAAAAAAACCCAATGAGTTTCATTGAGTTTTGGCAGGGGAGACGCGATTTGAACACGCAACCGACGGTTTTGGAGACCGTTGCTCTACCGTTGAGCCACTCCCCTAAGCGACTTGATTATTATAATATATCGTTATGGTTTAGTCAAATAAAAAGTCGACAAAAAACAATTAATTACAATAAATTGCTAAAAGGAATAATATGAAATACGATATCGGATTTATAGGCGCGGGAAATATGGCTTCGGCTATTGTAAATGGAATTATGAATGCAAATATATTCCCGGTAAATCAAATTCTCATCAGCGATATTGATGACGAAAAGTTGGCTACATTTAGAGATAAAGGTTTACATACTACATCCGATAACGAGTTTTTATTAAAAAATTGTGATTTTGTTCTCTTTGCGGTAAAACCACAAATTGCAACCGAGTTACTGCCCAAATTAAAATCCGCAGTAAATGGTAATAATTTTATATCAATTATGGCAGGTCTTAGTATTAATACAATTAAGGGATTTTTAGGTGATATAAAAATTGCCAGAATTATGCCAAATACTCCGTGCCTTGTTGGCGCGGGAATGTGCGCAATAGATACCGGCAATTTTGATGACAATAAAATTTCGATTTTAACAAAGATATTTAATAGTCTTGGTGAAGTTGTTTTTATAAAAGAAGACAAATTTAATGCGGTTACAGCAGTAAGCGGAAGCGGTCCGGCGTATGTTTATAAGTTTATTAAGGCAATGATTGACGGTGGCGTTGAGTTTGGTTTGGATTACGTCACTTCTAAAAAACTTACGCTTCAAACTTTTGACGGCGCAAAAAAAATGGTTGAAATATCCGATTTACCTATTGATAAACTTATTCAAAACGTTTGCAGTAAAGGCGGAACAACAATTCAAGCTGTCGAATACTATAACCAAGCAAATTTAGAAACAATAATTAAATGCGGTATGGAAAAGTGTAGGGCGCGTTCAGAGGAGCTTTCCAATGAAACACGTTGACATCTATACAGACGGCGCATGCAGCGGTAATCCCGGCGCAGGCGGTTGGGCAGCAATATTGATTTATAAAAAAAATGAAAAAGCAGTTTCCGGATATTTTAAAGATACCACAAACAATAGAATGGAGCTTTTTGCAATTATTCAGGGTATTCGACAATTAAAGGAAAGTTGCGAAGTTACCGTATATAGCGATAGTGCATACGCTGTGGAACCATTTTTACAAAACTGGATTACATCTTGGCAGATGAATAATTGGCGGACGGCTGCCAAACAAGACGTAAAAAATATTGACCTTTGGAAAAATCTTTTATTTGAGATTGAAAAACATAAGGTTTCATTTGTAAAGGTTAAGGGACACGCCGATAATGTTTATAACAACAAGTGTGACCAACTTGCCAGAAATGAAATCTTAAAAGGCACGCAAAATGAGTGATAGACAGAAAAAAACGCTGGCTCTAGGCGCTGTTTTAGCAACTATTTGCACAGCTTTAATTAGCTTTTTAATCACCTATTTAGAATGGTGGATTATTGTAATTATGTACCTTATGGTAGGTACAGTTTTTGCATTATTCTTTATAGGCTTGAAAAGAGACGTTGAATGGCTATACAAATTTATGCTCAGCGGTTTTTATATCGGTGTATTTACATTTATTGTGCTTGGCTCGGTGATGTGGTCAGGCATATATAATCTTTTCTATAACGAAGCGGGTGACTTAGATAATGACGCCATACAAAAAGCTATTGAAAGCAAGGGTAGCGCAAGCGCGTTTTTCTTTATAGCTTTGTCGTTTTTGCAAGTTACTTTTATCCCAATACCTTCAACTGTCACAGCAATAATTGGTATCGCTCTTTTTGGAAGCGCAAAAGGGTTTTTATATAGCTTTATAGGGCAAGTTAGCGGGATGTTTTTTGCATTTTTCCTTGGCAAAAAATTTGGCGCAAAACTTATTATTTGGATTATTGGGAAGGAAACTTACCAAAAATATCATCAAATCATTAAAGGAAGGGATAAAATTGTTCTTTTCTTTATGCTATTATTCCCGTTTTTCCCGGACGATATTCTTTGTATGTTTGCAGGCTTAACCAGCTATACTCCAATAATGTTCTTGCTGATTATAATGTTAACCAGAACAACCACTTTGGGATATACGATTGGTGGATATGAACTTATTTCTCAGGTTAGTAATATGGGCATATGGAAATATGTTATCTATGCCGCTTTAGGTTTAATTATATTTATTATATTGTTATATGTTTGGAAAAAAGGCGACGTTTTGGAGCAAAAAATGTTGCGTGTAATTGACAAAATTATTCCTGCAAAATACCGTAAACTTTTTGTATCAGAAATAGATACTCCCGCGACGACGGTTGAAAAAACAGACTTGCCTTTTGATGAAGTAGCGCGTCCCAAACATACCGATATAGCTCAACCATCAAATATAAATGTGGATACGCCCGAAATTAAACACAAAAAATAAATTATATGAAGGGAAAGACATTGGGAAATCAAGAAGTAAAAACCACAAAACTTAGTGGGAAAATTTGGACAAATATTCTTATTTTTGGACTTATAGGTCAGCTTGCATGGTCTGTTGAAAATATGTATTTTTCTAAATTTATGATGAATGAAATTGCAAAATCCAGTGATTTTAAAATGTATTTTAACTGGCTTTTGATTGCTTTTTCTGCAATAGCTGCAACGCTTGCCACATTAATTGGCGGCGCGCTGTCTGACAGAAAGGGCAAACGAAAAACTTATATCAGTGTGGGGTATATCGTTTGGGGCTTTACAACAATGGCTTTTGCGCTTATACCTTTAAACGTTGATTCGGGCGCGCTTGGTTGGATAGTTTTGTTGGTAATCATTATGGACTGCGTAATGTCTTTTGTAGGAGCAACCGCAAATGACGCTGCATTTAACGCTTGGCTAACTGATTATACAGATACGACAAACAGAGGAAAGGTAGACACAATTTTAAGCACACTACCCGTTGTTGCAACTGTCTTACTTGTTCTTTTATTTGATAAATATACCGCAATAAACAGTGAAGCTTATAATTGGCAAAAATTCTTTATTCTATCGGGTATAATCCCTATTATCGCAGGCATTGCCGGCATATTTATGATTAAGGATAAACCGGGCTTAATGCCACAAAAAAACGATAAATATTGGCAAGACGTTTTTTATGGATTTAGAAAATCCGTTATAAAAGAAAATAAATTTTTATATATTTGTTTAGCAGGCAGTATGACTGCGGGCGCGTCTATTCAAGTTTATATGGGTTCGCTTTTTACTTTTGTTGAATATACATTAGGTATAAAAGACTATATCCTTCCGCTGGGGATTGCCATCGTCTTAGCGATTGTAATCAGCATCGTAATTAGTATTTTTATGGATAAATTCGGAAAGGAAAAATTTTATTATCCGGTCATTATCTTAAGTATAATCGGTTGTATTATTGCAGCGCTTACCAGAGTTGTTTTAAATAATATGACTTTAAAAATTATATTCCTCGCTGTTGGCGCAGCAATTATTATGGCAACCTCTTTGCTGACAGGCGGTTTGTTTATCGGCGCATTCAGAGATTATATACCCAAAGGAAAAGAGGGCAGTTTCCAAGGTATTAGAATGTTTATTTTCGTTTGTTTACCAATGGCGATAGGTCCGCTTGTTTCAGCTATAATAGGCAGTATGGTGGGAATGCAAGGCTATGTGGGCGACAGTACAGAATTAAGTATTTTGCCTCCACCGGAAATTTTTTGGGGCGCGGCAATTTTTGCAGCCTTAACTTTTATCCCAGCATATTATGTCAAAAAGAATGATCATATAATACGCCAAAAACTTATTGCTGAAAGAGATGCAAATCTGCCCGTTGAAGAATATTTTACGGGTTCTGTGTCTGAGGATAACGCTTCAAATATAAACGATAAATAATTAAGCTAAAAATTACAATACAAAAGCCCCCGATATTCGGGGGCTTTATTGTGTTATATAAACTTACAATTTAGGAGTAAAAATTAATTATGAAATATGATATCTGCGTGAATTGTAAAATAATGCGTAAATTAGTGAGCTTAATGGAATATTTAATAGGAATAAAACAGGTAATAATATCGGATTTATCATTGAATCAGCTTTATTTATATCGGCGTCAAAAACAAAAAATCCAAGTAAACATATAACCACAACAAAATTCAAATATAACATCAGTCGATTTAGAATTGAAGTTTTAAAATTAAAGTTTGCATGTACTCTTTTGGTTGGGTGCGCCGTCCAGATAACAAAAGGTATCAACAAAACAGGAAGCCCCACGGCAGTCATAAGCAAATATTGTACGGGTGTAAATCTGTCTTTAAAAACCAACCACATAAAAAATATTTCCAATAAAATAATGGCGTACATAGCGGCATAGCAATCCCGACTTAATTTGTTGCTGTTTATGAAGTTTAAAGAATAATAATCCTCAGTATTTTCCCTTGTGTATAGGCGAACCTTATAGCCTTGTCCATACAACTTTGTTTTAATATCTAATCCGCTTGCTTGTTTTTGTATTACCTCGGGATATTCTTCATTGACAGTTGAATCAACATTATCTGTTGTCGACGCTCTAAGTTGATTGAAAGCGTCCAAATAATTGGCATTTGCAGTGGTATCCGTTCTAAAACGATAGGTAGAAGCGGGGGGAACAGGAGATTTAGCAAAGTCAAAATCCGTCTCGGCGTTTGATTTAAAAGGCTTATCATTTTTTATTGTCGTTTGTTTTTCAGAAACATCAATTATTGGCGATTCTAACGACTTATTTAAGTTTTTTTCTGTATGAGCTACAATAGGAAGCTCGTTTGAAGTGGCGCTTACATTTTTATTAACCTTTTGCTGGTCAATCGGCACCTTGCTTAAAATGTCAAAAAACATTTTACTGTCTTTTTCCGTTGTATCAATAGTTTCGCCTTTATCTGTGTTTTTATTAGAATTTCCTAAACCTAAAAGCTTTTTTGCTTCGTCCCTTTTTGCAAGTATTTCAGGCGTAATTTCGATTGTTTGATAATGAGGTTTTGTAATATTATCTCTATTATAATTTTCAGGGCTTTCAACAATTTTGGTTGTTTCATTTGTTTTCTGGGAAGGGAAATCTTCTATCAATGTTTCTTCGCTTATAGTTTTTGAAACACTTTCATTTGCCGTCGCATCGATTTTATCAGCAGAAGCGTCTTTCTTTTCAACAATTTGGTCGATAGCGGACAACATTTCATTCAAGGATTTTTTGGTTGTCCTAACACTATCGTCATAACTGGAGCCTTTTAAATTATATGTATATGAAGTTTGTTGTGGCGATTGCTTCGATACTTTGCTTGTATCTTCAGTTGTCGTCTCTACAAAGGCTTTTGCGTTTTCGCTTAATTGTTCACTTTCGGTAGATATATCTTCAACTTCATCTTCTTCGGCGTGTCGTTTAGTATACGGACGTAAACCGTTTATATCAAAGGGCGCAGGACTAGCTTCAAAATCAAAATCTTTTTCGGATAAAAGTTTGTCTAAAATTGTGCGTGAAAACTCATATTCCGATTGCATTTTTGAAACAAACGTTCGTCCCGCTTCGGTTAATGAATAATAACGACGTCTTCCGCCTTCCGTATCCGATTCATCACCCCAATAGGAACTTATTAATCCTTGCTTTTCTAGTCTTTTTAAACAACTGTAAAGAGTAGGCTGTTTCAGCTTATATTGTCCCTGACTTTTAACTTCGATTTCACGTAAAATATCATAGCCATATCTATCTTCCTCCCAAAGAGCTTTCAATATAATGGTTGTAACATTTCCACGAATCAAATCACTGTTGATTGATGAAATATCCATAATGTACCTCGTAATTTAATGATAATAAACTATTATAGAAAAGTCAAATATATATAATAGTTAATTCTTTTCTTTTCGTAAAACAACCTCATTTGCGGCACTTTTGCGGATATCCTCAGACATAGCGGCATAGTGTTTTTTGGTGGTATTTACGTCTCTGTGTCCTAAAACTTCAGCAACGACATATATATCACCAGTTTGTCTATATAAGGCAGTACCGTATGTACTTCTTAGCTTATGTGGAGATATATTTTTAAGTGGCGAGGAAATTTGACTATATTTTTTCACTAGGTTTTGTACGGCTCTGATAGATATTCGTTTGTTTTGTAAAGATAAAAATAGCGCTTGTTCCTCTTTTGGGATACTGTCGTCGGCTTCTCTTTCAAAAAGATACCTTCTCAATGCGGTCGATACTTCATCTGAAAAATATAAAATAACCCGATTTCCACCTTTTCTTGTAACAGTAAAAGCATTCGTGGAAAAGTCCAAATCGGAAATATTCAAACCTACACATTCGGATATACGGATACCTGTTCCCAAAAATAAGGTAAGTATAGCGGTATCACGGATACGCGTTTTTTCGTGATAAAATTCTTGATGCGAGGTCATTCCATCGCCATATTCGGCAACGTTAAGCAGGTTTTCCACTTCGTTGTTTTCTAATCTGATTATTTCCTTTTCGTGTATCTTTGGCATTTGTAATTTTGCCGCAACGTTTTGAGATAGGTAATCTTTATTGTAAAAATATTTAAACATCGCGCGGACAGAAGATAGCTTTCTTGCTTTGCCTTTATTTCCATTTGTAAACGTTTTATCGTTGATTTTATAGCAGTTTAAATACTCTGTAAACATTTCCAAGTGTAAAAGCGTAACGTGTTTCAATTGATTTATTGTAAAATCTGTTACTTCAGTTTGCATAAAAACATCAATCTTAGTAACCAAAAATTTAAAAAACAACTTCAAATCATACGCATAATTTAGGCGAGTTAACGAGCTTGTATTAGATTCTATACCCAAAAAAAACTCGTTACAGAAAAATGGAAGCTCATTATTCCTTATTTCTGCCAGACGGTAACTGTTATCGATATTTCGTTGCCTATAATAATTTTCGTTTTTCTTTATGTTTACCATATATTTAGGATACCACAACTATGCGCAAAACACAATTATTTCCTAAAAAATATTTTAGACTTATGCCAATACTTATGATATAATATAGCTAATTATGGATAGGAAAGAGGGTATTATGGATAAAAATCGTACAAAAAAGATTATCTATACAGGTAAATGGCTCAATTTTACTGAACATTTTGCGCATATTTTGCTTTATAAAAAAGTGCCGTCTTGTTGTTGCATTGAAAAAGATATACGATATAAAAACACATCTAAATTTTCCATTTGTGACGTTATTGCCCCTAAAAACTCCACCACTAAAACACCCGTTTTATTATATATTCACGGCGGAGGTTGGATATCCGGCGTGAAAAATATGAGGCGACCTTATTGCTATAATTTTTCTAAACTAGGTTACACCGTTTTTAATATCGATTATGATTATGCGCCATATAATAAATTTCCTTTCCAAATTCAGCAATGCTTGGATGCTGTGGATTTTATCTATGATAACGCAGAAAAATATAATTTGGACACATCAAAATTTCTCCTAGCGGGGGAGTCTGCAGGTGGATACTTTGTCGCGATGCTTGCTGCAATCGCAAAGGATAAAACCATATTAGACAGTTTAGGGCTAACTTTAAAGCATTTAGAGTTTGATGTTAGTTGCAATCTTATAAACTGTGGCGCCGTCGATGTGCCCGCATTGGCAAACAGCAAATTTCCGCAAATGGATAAAATGGTTGAAGCGTTTTCTGGTTATACCTGTGAGGAAATAAATCACAACCCTAAACTTGCAGAGCATATGTCCCCAATAAATTATATTAAACCAAATTATCCTCCAACAATGTTGCTTTGGGCGGCAAAAGACAAACTCCAAACAGAAAGTTTTTCTATAAAAGATAAATGCGATAAACTAAATATTCCAAACAAAATTTATAAGTGCGACGGATTGCTATATGGAAACCACGCCTTTTCGATAGCAACACATCTGAAAAAAGGTAAGATTATTTTTAATGAATGCTTAGAGTTTATAAACAAATATGTTTAAGAATTTAATTTACACATTACTAACTTTTAAAAGCCCAAGCGTAAAAACCGCTGTGGGCTTTTAATTTTACTAATAAAAACCTCCAACCTAAGTCGCCAATGAAGATTTTAAAAGCAAAAACAAGCAGTTTGCCGTGTTGCGCAGTCGGTTTGTCCGATGATAAACTAACACTTGTTAGCCAATCCAAAGCAGAAAAACAAAAAGGGGTGGGAAGACACGACAGAACAAAAACACGTAAAACTATGCGTAAAACACGGATTTTACGCATAGTAAGTGTAGAAAAAGTTGGTTTATTGGGGGTTTTTTATAAAACATAACTAAAGTCTTAAAATAATAATATAAGATTAATTTTGTAAAAGCTAATCTATTTATAATGTCGGAAAAAATTTATCTTATCATTTATCTTTTATTTTGCTTTGCGTTAGTTCAACCGCATAGCACGCGGCTAACTTCGCGTGTTCAAATGTTAAACCACCTTGAAGATAAGCTATATATGGTTCTTTGATTGGAGAATCGGAAGAAAGCTCAATTGAACTGCCTTGAACGAATGCTCCAGCAGCCATTATAACTTGATGTTCATAACCCGGCATCGCCCATGGATAAGGAACTACATTGCTGTCAACCGGGGAAGCAGCTTGGATACCTCTAATAAAAGCGATTAATTCATCAGCCGAATTAAACCTTATACTTCTGATGATGTCATAGCAAACGTCTTCAGGCGCTGGAATTGTATCGTATCCTAAATCTGCAAAAACCCGTCCAAAAAGCACGCTGGATTTTTTTGCGTTTGCAACGACGTGCGGAGCCATAAAGAAGCCTTGATAAAATGATAAATAGCCCGATTGGTAGCTTCCGACTTCGGTACCGATTGACGGAGACGTCATACGATAGCCGATTTGCTCGATTAAATCAGCTTTTCCTGCGATATATGCGCCGGTTTGAGCGATACCACCGCCGGGATTTTTGATTAAACTTCCGCAAATTATATCTGCGCCTACGTCGGTTGGCTCGATTTTTTCAACAAACTCTCCATAGCAATTATCTACCGCAATGATTAGATTAGGATAAGTTTTCTTTAAAATACGGATAATATTTTGGATTTTTTGAATAGAAATGGCATCTCGTGCGGAATAGCCTCTTGACCTCTGGATAAAAACTAGTTTTGTTGAAGGATTTTTTTCTATATAATCCAAAATTTTAGGAGCACAAAAATCGTTATTTATAAGTTCAATTTTGTCATAATTTATGCCAAAATCACGTAAAGAACCTTTATTTTTTCCACAAATTACGTCATTAAGCGTATCATATAAATCACCGCAAATGGACAAAAGCGTATCATTTGGGCGCAAAATTCCAAATAAAACTAAGGTTAATGCGTGAGTTCCCGACAAGATGTTCGGGGATACGATTGCAGCCTCAGCATTAAAAGTATCGGCAAAAACCTTTCCAAGCGTGTCTCTGCCAATATCGTCATAGCCATAACCGGTTGTGCCGTTAAAATGTCGCGCTTGTACGGCATTTTTTTGAAACGAATTAAGCACTTTTTCCTGATTAAAATAAGCAATTTCGTCAATTTCATCAAATTGTTTTTGACATTTTTGTGCCGCATAATCTATAATTTGTCTTGTTTTTTGCGATATATTCATTGTTTGCCTCTATAAATTGTTAAATGTGTATTCTATTAAATCCAAAGCCCGTTGACAAGGAGCATTAAAAATTTTTACGTCTTTATATTTTCTAAACCAAGTTAATTGTCGTTTTGCATAGTTTCGGGTATTTTTCATAATAAGATTTTTTAGTTCATCAAAAGAAATTTCGTTGTTTTTAAATAAGCGAAATTCCTTATAGCCGATTGCCTGCATACTTTGACAATCAAAATCTACACCACGAGAAAGCAAAGCGTCTATTTCTTCAACCAATCCCTGTTCAACCATATTTTCTACACGGCAATTTATCCTATGATATAACTCATCTCTATTTTCGGGATTAAGTTCAAGCATTAAAAAGTCATATTTTGGCTGTATTTTTTCACCTTGCGTACGATTATTACCCTTGTCTAAGTTTATTTCAAGCGCGCGTATAACGCGTTTAGTGTCGTTTACATGTATTTTTTCAGCGGAGGTTTTATCTAATAACGCAAGCTTGTCGTGAATATATTGCGCGCCAAATTTTTGTAATTCCTCATTTAATTCATTCCTAAGCGTAACGTTTTTTGCGCTCTCAGAAAAATTTAAGGGATATATTATAGAATCAATATATAAACCCGTTCCACCGCAAACTATCGGAACTTTGCCTTTTGAAAATAAATTTTCGATACAGTTTACTGCGTTAGCCTGATATTGCGCAACAGAAAAAGAATCTGCGGGGTCTACAAGGTTTATTAAGTGATGCTTGACACCTTGCATTTCGCTTTCGGTAACTTTTGCTGTGCCAATATCCATATATTTATATATTTGCATACTATCTGCCGATATTACTTCAGAATTCAAGAGTTTGGCAGCTTGAATAGCTAATGCAGATTTACCGACAGCCGTCGGTCCAACAATAAACAAAATCTTTTTCATACGATTCTTTTAAACCACTTTTCTAATTCAAACTTCGTAATTTTTATGACGCAAGGTCTTCCGTGAGGACATTGAAGCGGTGTTTTTTCTGCCAACTTAAATGACGATATTAACGCGTCTATTTGCAAGTCGTTTAAAGAATCTCCTGCTTTTACGGCATTTTTGCAAGCATTTTGCGCTAATTTGTCCTTTAGAATATCGGAAGTTTTCAAATTTGGGATGCGGGACAAATCATTTAATATTTCCGCAAAGAATTTATCAAAATTTATATCTGTCAAAGCGCAAGGCACCGCAGAAACCTTAAAAGAAAGGTTGCCAAAGGGTTCAATATCAAAACCCAACTCTTGTAATTGACTTACACAGCGGTTCATAAAATCATATTCTGATAAATTTGTTTCAAATATATACGGTATTAGGAGGCTTTGCGACATATCGTTATTTGTATTGTTGACTAAACTATCGTAAATAAGACGCTCGTGAGCTGCGTGTTGGTCAATGACATATAAACAATCTTCGTTTTCTATTAAGATGTAGGTAGAAAACAACTGCCCAATAATTTTTCCTACAAAACCTTCAGAAATAACCAACGGTTTGGCGTTACTTTCGTGTTCAGTTATATTTTGGTTGATTAATTTTTGATCAATACCTTGATGATTTTCCTCAAAATTTTGAATATTCTCATAATAATTACAATAATTTTTAACGCTTTCTGCTGCCTTGAAAGCCCTATAAGCTATCCCGCTGTCAGAACGCAAAAAATTATTTTTTGTTGTGTTTTTAAAGCTATCACAAAAATAATCTATCGGTTTTTCAGATAAAATAGCCTCAGAAGGAGAAAACATAGACGAAGTTTTCTCAACTATGTCCGAATTGTCGCACGCAATCTCATCATGAAAGCCCGAATCATTTTTTGTTGTTGTTTCAAAGTTTTCATTAATTTCTTTAATGCTTGCAAAATTATCTAAAAATTTCCTTATTGAGTGATATACAAAGCTAAAAATACGATTATTGTCTTGAAAACGAACCTCAGTTTTGCAAGGATGAACGTTTACGTCCAAAAATTCGGTCGGAACGGTAAGCTCTAAAACGTAAAGCGGAAAACATCTTTTCATTAAAAAACCTTCATAAGCCTTTTCAACAGAAGTTTGTATGGTTTTGTTTTCAACAATCCGCCCGTTTATTATTATGGTTTGATAACTTCTGTTTCCTTTGAAAAAGTTTGGCGATGATACAAAGCCTTTTAAGCTAAATCCACCTAAAGTATTCTCAATTAGGTTGAAATTTGAAATAATCTCTCTATTATATACGGCAGAAATGGCATCACAAAGCTTCCCGCCCTTAGTTTGAAAAATTGTTTTTTTATCAACTATATATGTAAATGCAATTTGAGGATTTGCTAAAATAAACCTCTGCATCAAAAATGTAATTTCGTTTTCCTCACCTTTTGTCGATTTTAAAAACTTATATCTTGCAGGTGTATTAAAAAATAAATTGTTTACACAAATTGAAGTTCCTCTTTTCCCACCAATCTCACTTTTGTTTTCAATTCTAGACGCCTCTATTTCAAGATAAGACGCGCAACCGTCGTCTTCGTCGGTACAAGTTTGAACCTCAATTTTAGATACAGCAGAAATACTTGCCAAAGCCTCGCCTCTGAAACCTAGTGTGTTTATACAGTTCAAATCCGACGCAACCGAAAGTTTGCTTGTAGCGTGTGGCAAAAATGCAGTTTCTACGCTATCCCTAGGGATTCCCGCGCCGTCGTCCGATACGCGAATTTTTACCTTCCCGCCATCAGAAATTTCCACTTTAATCGAGCTTGCCTTTGCATCGATGGCATTTTCAACCAGTTCCTTGACAACTGACGCAGGACGTTCAATTACCTCGCCTGCGGAAATCAAATTAAATATAGAGCTGTCTAAAACTTTTATTTTATTCATTATTTTAGTTTTTCCTTTATATCCATTAAAATAGCGAATGCCTGCATAGGAGAACAATTATTTATATCGGTATCTTTGATTATTTTAATTATTTCTTCGTTTTTATTTTCTTCAAACAAGCTTAGCTGTTGTATTTTGCTATGCTTTGCCGACAGCATAATACTGTTGGTATCCTTTCCGATGTTTAGTTCTTCAAGCTGTTGTAAAATAACCTTAGCCCTGTCTACAACGCATTTTGGTACGCCCGCAAGTTTCGCAACCTCAATACCAAAGCTTTTATTTGCGCCACCTCGAACAATTTTGTGCAAAAATACTATGGAATTGGATATTTCCTTGATTAAAATTTGATAGTTTTTTGCGCCGTCAACAAGCCCCTCAAGCTCTGTCAATTCGTGAAAATGTGTTGCAAATAAGGTTTTTGCCTTAAGGCGCGACGAAATATATTCCATAACCGACCAAGCAATCGAAAGCCCGTCCGTAGTTGACGTCCCTCTACCGATTTCATCTAAAATTAAAAGGCTGTTATTGGTTGCATTGTTTAAAATGGTTGCAACCTCTACCATTTCAACCATAAACGTACTTTGCCCGACCGCTAAATCATCGCTTGCGCCAATTCGTGTAAATATTCTGTCCGTTAAGGATATTTCTGCCGATTTCGCAGGCACAAATGAGCCGATATGAGCCATCAACGTAATCAAGGCAACTTGTCTCATATAGGTGCTTTTACCTGCCATATTAGGGCCGGTGATAATCATTGTTCGATTGTTTTGTGAGTTTAAATCCGTATCGTTTGGAACAAAGCTATCGCTGTCAAGCATTGCCTCAACCACAGGATGTCTGCCTTGTTCAATTTTAATATGGTGAATTTTTGGATTTATAATTGGCTTATGATAGTCACGCTTAATGGCAACATTAGCCAAAGAAAGCAAGGAGTCCAACCGCGCGATTGCCTTTGCCGTGGTCTGGAACTCGTGCAAATGTAACATAAGTTTTTCCACGATTTGAGAAAAAATTTGTTGTTCGAGTCTAATTGCGTTTTCTTCTGCGCCCAAGATTTTATCTTCAATATTTTTAAGCTCTTCAGTGATATACCGCTCTCCGCCGACAAGTGTTTGTTTTCTTTGATAACGCAACGGAACGGCATCTGTTTGAGACTTTGAAACTTCAATATAATAGCCAAAAACCTTATTGTAACCGATTTTTAATGTTTTTATGCCCGTTTCTTCGCGTTCTGCCGTCTCAAGATTTGCCAGCCACGCTTTTCCGTTGGTTTGGGCTAAATTATATTCGTCCAGCTGCGTGTTATAGCCTTTTTTAATAAATTTTCCGTCACGTAAAAGCGCTGGCGGATTATCAACAATCGCGTCGCTAATTAGCTTGCTTAGTTCAAGATTACTGATAATTTCACTTTTAATTTCCTTAAAATATTTGGATTTCGTTTCAATAAGACTTTTTTGAATTTTTGGTAAAACCACAAGAGTTTCGCCAATTGAGGCAACGTCGCGCGGGTTTATATTTCCATACGCAAGCCTAGCAGATAAACGTTCCAAATCACGCACAGAACGAAAAATATCTTGTAATTCGCATCTTAAATCGCCGTTATTTGTCAATTCTTCCACGGCGTCCAATCTTCTATTTATTAGCTCGGCGTCCTGAAGCGGTTGCTCAATCCAACGTCTAATATTTCTTGAGCCCATCGCCGTGACACAGTCGTCCAATAACCACAAAAGCGAGCCTTTACGCTTGCCGTCACGCTGAGTTGCAAGCAATTCCAAATTACGTCTCGTATTTCCGTCTAAAAACATAAAAGCATTGTCTTTTACAATTGAAAGCGAGTTTATGTGAGAAAGACTGCGCTTTTGCGTAGAAACAAGATATTCCACCAATGCGCCCGCAGAAGAAATAGCAAGTTTTTTGTCTTCACATTCAAAAATTGACAAGGTTGAAACATTTAACTGTTTTAATAGCCGCTTATATGCGGCTTCAAACCCGTATGCCCAATCCACATATTGTTGAGGAACAGGAATACGTCCTTGCTTAATTTGCGGTATGTCCAGCTTCAAAAAATCTGAATTACAAATAATTTCAGTAGGAGAAACGGTAATCAACATATCTTCCAAAACAGAAGATAAGTTTACCCCGCTATACTCAAACAGTTTAAATTCACCCGTAGAAAAATCCGTCCAAGCCAAACCAAAGCCGTTTTCTTTTATGAAAATCGATGCCAAATAATTGTTTTTTTTGTCTTCTAAGTATCCGTCTTCAATAACCGTCCCCGCCGACACCACACGCACAACTTCCCGGGTTAATTGTCCTTTTGCCTCCTCGGGAGTATTCATCTGCTCACAAATTGCAACCTTATATCCACCGCTTATAAGTTTTTTGATGTAGGTATCTACCGCATGATAAGGCACACCGCACATAGGCGCGCGCTCCTCCAAGCCGCAATCTCTGCCTGTCAGCGTTAAATCCAAAAATTCCGACGCCGTAATTGCGTCCTCAAAAAACATCTCGTAAAAATCACCTAACCGATAAAATAGCAAAGCATCCTTGTATTGCTCCTTCATTTCAAGGTATTGTTGCATCATAGGCGAAAGCTGTGGTTTTTTCAAAGTATTTCTCCCGTCAAGGAAGCCGAGTGAGCTTCGGTAATTTTTATTTTTCTAAAAGAACCCACTAAATCAGCAGTACCTTGGGCATTTACAAGCCTACCGCAATCAGTTCGACCGCAAACATAGCCATCTTTTTTTGGATTTATATCTTCAATTAAAACCTCAAAAGTTTTTCCAATATAGGTTTCGGAAAGCTCTTTGGTAATTTGATTTTGAAGCTTTATAAGCTCTCCGATACGTTTGCGTTTTGTCGGATAATCGATTTGCGGCATTTCGGCAGCGATAGTGCCTTTTCGCGGTGAATATATAAAGGTAAAAGCATTTGAAAACCGTACCTGCTGCACTAAATCCATCGTATCTAAAAAATCCTCTTGAGTTTCACCGGGGAACCCTACCATAATATCGGTAGTAATGCCGACGTTAGGAAGTTTTTCTCTTATCATCTTTATAAGTTCTAAGTAGTGCTCCCTTGAATAACGCCTATTCATCGCTTTTAAAACTGCGTTGCTCCCTGACTGAATCGGAAGGTGTATATTATTGCAAAGGTTGTCGTATTTTGCAATGACGTCCACAACTTCAGGTGATAAATCTTTGGGGTGCGACGTCATAAAACGCACTCTGAACTTCCCTTCAATTTTGCCGATTTCGTCAAGCAATTTGGCAAAATTTGTATAATTATCATTGAAATCCTTGCCGTAGGAATTTACGTTTTGACCTAATAAAGTGATTTCTTTATAGCCTTCTATGACAAGCGAGCGTACCTCTGCCAAAATATTATCCATATTTCGACTGCGTTCTCTCCCTCGTACATACGGAACGATGCAATAGGTGCAAAAGTTGTTGCAACCATAAGTAATATTTACCCACGCATTCGGGAAGCTTGTCCTCGACATTTCGGAAGTCTCATCATCAATATAGCCGTCGGTATCTAAAATCTCAAGCTGATGTTTACGCTGTTTTTTTATTGCCAAAACCTTTTCCGACAATGAAGAAATATTATGCGTGCCAACAATAATATCTATAAATGGAAATTTTTTAAAAAGGCTTTCAGCAACACCCTTTTGCTGAGGCATACAACCGGCGACTATAACAATTAAATCTTTTTTCTTCTTTTTAAGCGGTTTTACTGCGCCGATATTCCCAATAGCGCGTTTTTCAGCCGTATCCCTTATACAACAAGTATTAAATGCAATTACGTCTGCGTCTTCGATGTTATCCGTAGCCTCATAGCCTAGATTTTCCAAAATCCCTGCGATTTTTTCGGATTCGTGCACGTTCATTTGGCACCCGAAAATCACATTTTTATATTTGCCAATAATTTGATTATCCATATTTCTCCTAAATTATATTTTATTATACAAAATTATCGTGTTTTTCGCAAGAAAATTAGTCTGTAGTAATAGTTTTTTTTTAAATATAGATACTAATTTGAGAAATGAAAAAGTTTTTGAAAATAATGACTATATTTTTTATAACGTTGACCGTTGTTTTAGCGTCGGTCGGAGCAACCTATTATGGCATAATTGTAAAACAAGCTAAGTTGGATAACGCCCTATTGCCCAGCGTAAAATCGCAATCGGTTTTTTTGGATAAAAATCAAGAAGAAATCCAAAATGACGCAACACTTGGTATAAGTCCCGACGAAATACCGCAAGTTTTGGAAAACGCATTTATCGCTGTTGAGGATAAACGTTTTTACAAGCACAACGGCGTAGATTATATCAGAATTGCAGGCGCGCTTAAAAACAATATCGCAAGCGGAAAGCTTTCCGAAGGCGGTTCAACCATATCGCAACAGCTGATTAAAAATACGCATTTAAGTCAAGAAAAAACCTTTGACAGAAAAATAAAAGAAATCAAAATTGCCAAAGAACTGGAAAAAAGCTATACAAAAAAAGAAATTATGGCAATGTATTTAAATGTTATATATTTCGGCAACGGAATATATGGAATATCGAATGCGTCAAAATCTTTTTTCAATAAATCCGTGGACGAATTGACCGTATCCGAATGCGCAACTTTAGTTGCAGTTTTAAAAAATCCACTAAAATATTCGCCTTTAAACGATATCGAAAACGCAAAATCAAGACGAAACCTTGTACTACGACTTATGACTGAACAAGGTTACATTTCTGAAGAAGAAAGAGACTCGGCAGTATCGCAAGATATTGTCATAGCCAAAGAAACAAACGTTCAGGCAAACGACTGTTATATAAAATCCGCAGTATATGAAGCGTCCAAACTTTTAAATATTTCACCACAAACGCTTCTTGCAAATGGATATACAATTAAAACATATTTTGACAGCGATGCTCAAAATGCCCTAAATAACGCAATAGACAGTAAAGAATTGTATGCGCTAAATAAAAATCAAAACGCTCCCGAGAGGTCGGCGTTACTATTAGAAAACCAAACTTGCGGTATCTCGGCATATGTCAGCACAAATAATCGTCAACTATTCGATTTTAGGCGGCCTGTTGGCTCGACTGTAAAACCCGTTTTAATTTATGCGCCCGCATTTGAACACGGTTTTATAACCGCTGCAACGCCAATTTTAGACGAAAAGGTGGATTTTGGCGGTTATTCTCCCAAAAACTACGGCGATAACTATCTCGGTTGGATAGATACAAGAACAGCAATTATGCAATCGTCAAACGTTGCCTCGGTAAAAACTTATAATGCGCTCGGCTTTGATAAAGTTTCAGAATTTGCCGAAAAACTCGGCATAAACCTTTCTAATATTGATAATAACGCAACCCTAGCCTTAGGAAATATCAGCAACGGCTTAAACTTTGCCGAAATATCCGCTTGTTACGCAATGCTTGCAAATTACGGGGCATTTCAAACCCCAACCTTTATAAAGTCAATTTCCGATGCAAACGGAAGGTTATTATATCGTCATAATGAAAATATAACTCAAGTTATGAGCGCAGAAAACGCATATATTATATCTGATATTTTAAACGATACCGCAACCTACGGAACAGCCAAAGGCTTAAGCGGCTTACCATTTGAAGCATATTCTAAAACAGGAACAGTTGGAGACGAAAGCGGAAATACAGACGCATATAATATAGCTTATACCTCAAGCCATACCGCATTAGTATGGCACGGTAACTCAAGTGGCAAAAAGCAAGAAAATATGTCGCTATCCGAAACAGGCGGAGCATATACAACAAAAACCATGAAGTATATTTTATCTCAAATATATTTAAAAAATCAGCCACAACCGATTGCTCCGACGCAAAATATTGTTACAGTTGATATTGACACATATGCACAGTTATGCAAACAAGAGGTATTATTGGCAACTATTAACACTCCGACCGAGTATGTCAAACCCGAAATTTTTACACAAGCAACAAAACCGGATAGTCTCTCCCCGTATTTTACAAGTTTTTCTATAAGAAATTTGGAAACAGAAATTATAGACGGAAGCATTGTTATATCTTTTGACGGAGCAACGTATTTAAAGTATGAAATCAATAGAATAGTAAACAACAAACCTGAGCTAATTGCATCAATTAAAAATCAAACTACGGATAAAATATCTTATATTGATATAGGGTATCCTATAAATCAATACTTCAAGTATTCTATAAAGCCCTACTTTTGCAACCAATTTGGCGAGATTGTTTATGGTAACGAGTCATTTAGTGGAGAAATATATATTTCTCTATCAAACAATAGTTTTGATTTTAGCGTATTTGGAAAAAAAGAAAATCGAAAAGAAAACAAAAAATCATCCCCCGAAACAGAGAATGATTTAAATTTTAGTGATTAAAGCATGCTTAAATTATAACTATTTCCTCATTATCCATAGCTTCTTTAACCAAGCTATCAATTTCCAAGGATTGTTCCGCCCGTTCCACAATATCCATTTTTGGTCTTATTGCAGGATTTTTAGGCAAAAATATGGTGCAACAATCTTGATATGGCAAAATACTGGTTTCAAACGCTCCAATTTTTTTGGATATATCAATTATTTCGGATTTGTCCATACCTATTAGCGGACGAAAAACCGGTAATTTTTCCACTACGTCGTTTGTAACCGTAATGCTTTGCATTGTTTGACTTGCAACCTGCCCAAGACTTTCTCCCGTTATCAAGCAACCACAATCATTTCTTTCGGCGGTTTGCTCTGAAATACGCATCATAATGCGTCTCATAATCGTAATCATAAGCTCAGCGGGACAATTTCTATGAATAGTTTCTTGAATTTGTGTAAAAGGTACAATATGAATTTTTATGCTTCCAGTGTATGCGCTGATGATTTTTGCTAGGTTTATCACCTTTTCTTTTGCCATTTCACTTGTGTAAGGCATACTGTGAAAATGTATCGCCTCTAGTGATAAACCCCTTTTGGACATCATATATCCCGCAACAGGGCTGTCTATTCCACCCGACAATAAAATAAGCCCTTTTCCGCTACACCCAACAGGCATTCCGTCGGCGCCTGCCATTTTTTTTGTAAAGATATAAGTAAAACCGTTTTCTCGTATATCCACGTAGATTTCCAGTTCAAAGTCGAAAAGCTCAACAACCATATTGTCTTTTCGCTCAATAATATATTCTCCAACAGAGGCGGCAAATTGCATACTTGATTTTGTTATACTTTTATCCGCCCTTCTGACGGTAACCCTAAACTTCGCGCCTTCTGTTGGACAAAGCGATAACGCAATTTCGTTTATTGCGTTAAAATCGGTTTCAATTTTATATGCAACGCTGACTGAATGAATTCCAAAAACCTTGAGTAAAGCTTCAACGATATCATCTTCATATTCGGCGTCAAAGTTTTCTATAATATATCTGCCTTGCGACTTCAAAAATTCATATTTATATGATGAAAGCGCGTGCTTTATATTTTTAATCAGACACGCTTCAAAAAAACTTCTGTTATTTCCTTTTAAAAATATTTCTCCATAACGAATTAAAATTATTTTTTTCATATGACCTCTATACTCTGGTGTATTTAATAAGTTCAGCATTTACTTCAACAAGCTTTTCTATAAATGTATCAATCTCTTCAATCGTATTTTCCTCGGATACGCTGATACGAATTACGCCTTCCTCGTGTTTTTTATCCAAGCCCAAAAGCGTTTTAGAACGGTTAATCCCTTTTTTCGATGAACAAGCGCTTCCAATCCCGATATATATTTCAAACTTTTCCAACGCATGTAATACAACCTCCCCGCGCACGCCGTATAGCGCCAGCATCAATATATGCGGAGACGTAATTGGCGAGATTATTTGCGCCGACGGCAGTTTCTTTTCAATCTCCTTTCGCATATGCAAAAGCAAAGATTTTTTATATTCAAAATTTTGGGCAAACTGTTCGGCTTGTTTTTTTGCCACCTTATAAAAGGCGTCGATTGCAGGCACGTTTTCAGTTGCGCTCCTAATACCTTTTTCCTGACCGCCCCCAAAGATTATCGGACTAAGATGTACTCCTTTTTTGGCATAAAGCGCGCCTATGCCTTTTGGAGCGTGGATTTTATGCGCGCTAAGCGAATATAAGTCCACGTCATACGCCTTTAGATTTACAGGGGTTTTACAAAAGCCCTGAACGCCGTCAGAATGAAAAACTGCATTTCTTGCATATTTTCGGATAAGTTTGGAAATTTGTTCTAAATCATTTATCGCGCCAGTTTCATTATTGACGTGCATAACCGAAACAAGCGAGACGTTGTCATCTAAAAGTTTTGAAAACTGTTCCAAATTTAGGCTTCCGTCATTGTTAATCGGCGCAACAATAACTTCAAACCCTTGATTTGACAGTTCAAGCGCTGAATTGTATACGGCGGCGTGTTCACTTGCGGAAATTATAACCTTAGAACCCTTTCGTTTTTTTGTACCGAAAAGCGCAAGATTATCCGCCTCAGTACCGCTTGCTGTAAAATATAACTCGCCCCCAGAGGCGTGCAAAATCGAAAGCAAACCCTCTCTGGCTTTTAAAATTGCCCTCGAGTTTTCAACCGAAGGCGCGTATAGCGCAGACGGGTTATAAAAATTTTCTATCCCGAATTTTTCAAAGGATTCCAAACAAAGAGAATCCATTTTTGTTGTTGCGGCGTTGTCTAGGTATATCATTTAGTTTTGCCTCAAATTGTTTATAAGCGCAACCATATATCTGCTGGGCGCAAAATAAATCAAAAAAGTTTCAGTTTTTAACATATATAGCGTATCGTCTTGCGACGCAAATACTATAGCTTCATTTTCCGGAATAAACTCTATTTTTGAAAAATCAATAATGTCATCAATTTTAATTTCATATATTTTCTTCTTAACATTAAAATTTGTGGTCGCAGAAAAAATCAGCCTTTCCCCAACAAGAAAATATTCAAAACTGCCAACCATTTCCAACGTCAGTTGCCTTAGCGCAACCCCAATTAAAAATAATAACACAAAACCCGAAAAGTACCAAGCGTTGTAAAACCCTAACACAACAAATATCAACGAAAGTGTTTTAAAAACGTAAGACCAAACCAAATATGTTTTTACTTTTTTGGTTTGATTTTTTGAGTCATTATATTGAGTTTGCACAAAACTAGTTGGTAACATTATTTCAATTTCGCTATCGTAACGCCTCTTTCACCCTCGCCATATAAACCGTCCCTATATTCGGCAATCGTTGGATGTTGCGAAAGATATTTTTGGACGACTTTTCTAAGCACGCCCGTACCTTTTCCGTGCACAATCCTAACCTCGCTTAGGTTCCCAGCGACAGCGGAATGCAAATATTCGTCTAACTCGTATAGCGCTTCATCAACGTTTTTTCCAATAAGGTTTATTTCACTTTTAACAGAAGCGTTTGAAAACTGTTTAGAAACGTTAAATTGAGGTTCTTTTTTTGCACCACTTTTAATTTTTTTACAGTTGGCTTTTTGTATTTTTGTTTTGACGCTTCCAAGCTGCAATTCGATTTCATTTTTTTTGATTGCCAAAACTGTGCCAACCTTATCCAAGGTTTTTACATAAACCTCGTCACCCACGAAAATATCTTGGTTTTCATCAAAAATCAACTTTTCGTCCAAAACGCCGATATCCTCCACCGCCTCATACTGAGCAGACATATTTTCAAGCTTTTTTCTTAGTTTTCTTGCTTCAAATAAGGCTTTTTCGTCCGCTTCTTTTAAAAGCTCTTTCATTTGCTGCAAAACATCATCGGCTTCTAAAACGCTGTTTTCAATAAGTTTTTTGGTTTCCTTTCGGATTTGCTCGTTAAGCTTATCGTTATTTTCCCTTAAGCGGGCAAGCTCGTTTTGAATGTTTTTCAAGTCAATTTCTGCAAGACGTTTATTTTCTCTGGCTTGCTCAGTCAATTCTTCAGCCTTTTTTCTTGCTGTTTCTGCCGAAAGCAAAACTCTTTCAAAGTTTTTGGTTTCTTCGGACAAATAGCTTTCAGCATCTTCCAAAATCTCCGATTTAAGACCAAGCCGTCTTGCAATCTGCAACGCGTTAGACGCGCCCGTAACTCCAATAATCAATCTGTACGTCGGCTCAAAGGTTTTTATATTAAAATCCATTGAAGCATTTCCGACGCCGTTTGTGGAAATTGCATATTCTTTTAAATCATTAAAGTGTGAGGTAATTGCGGCCTTGCTTTTAGCTTTTTTAATAAACTTTGTTATGGCAACAGCAAGCGCAGACCCCTCGGAAGGGTCGGTGCCAGCGCCAAGCTCGTCCAATAAAAGCAATGATTTAGGCGTAATTCGGTCAATAAACGAAACGATATTGTGAAGATGTCCCGAAAAAGTGCTAAGCGACTGCTCAATGGATTGCTCGTCGCCAATATCGCAGAATATATTATCAAACAACGATATTTCGCTTCCGCTTTCGGCAGGGATAAACAAACCGCATAAGGCCATAATGACACAAAGTCCAATCAATTTAAGCGAAACAGTTTTTCCACCTGCGTTTGGTCCCGTTATTAAAAGAATGTCAAACTCTCCGCCTAAATAAACCGTAATCGGCTTAACCTTTTCTTTTGGTATCAACGGGTGACGACCTTTTATTATATTGACGTAACCTTTTTGATTGACTATCGGACAATTACCCTTTAAACTGCGGGACAGCTTTGCCCTTGCAAAGATGATATCAAGCTCCGTGACTAGCTCAAGGTTTTGCGAAAGCTCAATATAATCGGCGGTAACGCAAGACGTCAGCTCTCGCAGTATTTTTTCTATTTCGCGTTGCTCGCTTAAGACAAGCTCTTTTAGCTCATTATTAAGCTCCACAATGGCGATTGGCTCAATAAAAAGCGTTGAACCGCTTGTGGATTGGTCGTGAACAAGCCCTGCAATTTGCCCCTTATATTCGGACTTAACCGGAATAACATATCTATCACCACGCATGGTAATCAGGTTATCCTGCAAATATTTTTGATATTGCGACGTTGTTATATAGCTGTTAAGCTTTGCCTTAACGTTATCGTTACATCTGCGGATTTTTATTCTAATCGACCTCAGCTCCGCCGATGCGTCGTCAGCCATTTCCGAGTCGCTTATTATTGATTTATCTATTCTTTCCTCCAGCGCGTGATTTGAAAAAAGACGATTTGAAAAATTGGTTATAACAGAAAGCTCCGGAACCTTTAAAATAGTGGTTTTCAAAATTCTCGACACTCGCAAAACTCGGGAAACCTTCAATAACTCCGCCATAGTAAGCGTCGACATTTTTTTGGCTCTCTCTAAGCAAAGGCTGATGTCGTCAATAGCAAAGTTTGGGTCAACAGAATATTCATACAACACCTTATCCGCTTCAGTCGTTTCAGCAAGAAGCCTGTTAACCTGAACAAAGTCCTCCGACGGGATAATTTCATCAATGCGTGTCCTTGCCCTTTCGCTGGAGGCAAAAGTTTTTAAAAGGTCTAAAACCTTATTAAATTCCAATATTTTTAGCGCTTTTAAATCCATATCATTCCACTCCTCTAAAAAGATGCCCGTACGTAAAGTTATCCGACCTTAAGGGTTTTTTATCTCGATATGCTTGAATTATATTTTCAATTTGTTCACAATTATAGTTTAACATATTTAGATAAAAATTAAAGTCACAATTTAAACATTTTGAAGAAATATCACATTTTACAGAGTTATATAACGTAAAATAGCACCTATTTGCTTTATTTCTTAAAATTTTAAACTCAAAATTTTTCCTATCGATATAACTAATTTCATCATTACAAGTACATTTTTCGCACAAAGAATTTTTAAGCAATTTATAAGGACAATATTTTAAATTCATAAGCGGAAGAAAGCCGTGCGCAAAAACAAAGGGTTTTTTTGTATACTCGGATATTTCTGAAAGGTTCAGCTCTGCCGATGCTAAGAAATGTTGAAAATTGATAGTATTAAGCAGTTCATTGTTAAAAATATTTAGCCCCAATCCTCCAAATATTTTTAAATTATATTGTTTTGCCAATTCAACCGCATAGAAGTTATCACATAAGATTCCATAAAAGCCATTGATTTGCTCTAATATTTTACGAAAAACCAAAACGTCAGAGCCATTTGCATCAGGCAAAAGCTTTAAATAAATTTTTGCATCACTATTAAAACTATTCACTGTATCGACAAACTTTTTAGAAAGTTCAACAGAATAAATTTTGGGCGCATAGACAATAATATCCGCGTTTTTTACAATAAACTCTGATATTTGTTCAACACTTTGAACCTCTATTGCCATCAAATTTTGCAAATTTTCTTGAAATTCTTTGTTTTCTACTATATTTTTTATAATATTTGGCTTTCTGGTTTGATTATCATAGTTTGCGATAATTTGAGCTTCCAACGCAATAAACGCATTCCTTCTAACCTCGTTTAACTCTGCTGTCGGCGCAAAATAATCACCATCAATAACAGACGTAAATTTTTCTACATAAAAATCGGTATTGCCAAGCTTAGAAAAAACTTTATTAAGCTTTTCATCATCTAAGCCTTGTGAAATGGCGTTATCCAAAATCCTATTATGCGTATATTCAACAGACGCCGTTTTAGAATAGATTTTCAACGATAACTTACCCTTAATTATTTCTAAATCGATTTTTACGGGTATTTTTTTAGGTACAATTTCACACTCCGCCGAAGTCATCCGTAAAACTAAACCAACTCGGGCGTTTGGTACGTTCACATACAGTTTGTTGCGATCATAGAAAAAATCATTTATTCGTCCGCCCCAAACCTCAAATCCGTTTTCATCTAAAAGTTTGAAGCCGTCGTTTTTGGATAATTCTAAATTAGTGCATATTTCATAATAGTTTTTGTTGTTTTTTCTGACAATTCTTGAGATATTGCCAATTATTTTGCCAATATTACCCTGAACTTTAATAGACATCAGTTTTTGTTCGTCAGTTTTGAAAGTATATCCTTGCGAAAAATCTCCGCGATTAAACGCTAAGCTTAGCGTTTCCAAATTTTCTTTAGATACGTTATAAGAGTTATCAATTATTTCCCGATATGTTTTTACGACCCTGTAGACATATTCTTCACTTCTGAGCCTTCCCTCAATTTTAAAGCTATCCACACCGATATCGGCAAGCTCCTTTAGTCGTTGGGCAAAGCATAAATCAGAGGTGGACAAAAAATAGCCTTCTTTTTTTGAGGATTTTTCTATATATGGCAATCTACACGGCTGTAAGCATCTACCACGATTTCCGCTATTTCCGTTAACTAGGCTTGAAAACAAACATTTTCCCGAAAACGCAACACATAACGCCCCGTGAACAAAATACTCAACCTCAAGGCTAGTGTTCTTTTTTATATTTATAATATCTTTAAGCTCAGTTTCCCGAGCCAATACAACACGAGTTGCGCCATATTTTTCAAAAAATTTTGCGCCCTCCAAATTACACACGCCAGCCTGCGTGCTTATATGAATTGCAATCTCGGGGGCAAACTCTAAAATTTTGTTAATAACTGCAAAGTCAGACACAATAAAAGCATCAACTTTTGCTTTTTTACAAGCTAAAATTGATGCGTCTATTTTTACAATTTCCGAGTTTTTTATGGACGTATTAAGCGTTATATAAACCTTAACACCATATAAATGACAAAATTTTGTAACATCACATATATTTTCGTCAGAAAAATTATCGGCTTTTATCCTTGCGTTAAAGGCTTGTAAACCGAGATATACGGCGTCAGCACCACCATACACTGCCGCTTTAAGCGCGGATATATTCCCACACGGCGCTAAAAGTTCCGGCATTTTACTTGCGGAGTTTTACTCTGTGTTTACGCTTTAAGGAACGAAGCGCATGTTCAATTTCTGCGTTAATTTCGTCTTCTTTCAAAGTTCTGTCTTTGGCGCGGAAAACTAGATTTAATGCAATACTGCTGTTGCCAACGGGAATACCTTGTCCGCGATACACGTCGAATACTGAAACATTTTCCAAAATATCGCTGTTGGTAACCTTTTTAATTACCGCTATAACCATATCGGAGGATACACCGTCTTTTACCAATAAAGCCAAGTCACGCGTAACTGCGGGATATTTTGGCATCGCCTTATATGGACGGAAATTTATTGCGTGTTTATAAAGGCTGTCTAAATTAATCTCTGCAACGTAAACCCGACCGTCAATACCATAAGCCTCTGCGGTATCGGGATACACTTCTCCAAGATAGCCAACAGAATCACCGTCAACAAAAATCTCCGCTGAACGCCCCTCGTGTAGATAGCTGAGCTTTATACGTTGATATTTTGAGCTGTCTATGCCAAACAAACTAAAAGCGTTATCTAGCATACCTTTCAATTCAAAGAAATCTTTATCCTCTCCAAATAAACCGATGGTCAAGGTTTCAATTTCATTTGCAAAGTCATCTAGTGGTAGTTTTTTTGCAAAATAACGCTTTGAAACCTCAAATAAGAAACCATTTTTGTTGTTTTTGGCAATATTTGAAGAAATAATCTCCAACATACTTCCAACAACTGTCGTTCTCATAACACTAACATCTTCTCCAAGCGGATTTAAAACCTTTATAACGTTTCTTAATTTATCGTCGGAAGAAAGACGCAGCTTATCAAATGTTTTGGGCGAAATAAAGCTATACGTTACAATTTCGTTTCCGCCGACTGAAACTAAATAGTCTTTCAAAATGTCAGTTTTTATCCGATTTGGTTCCTTTCCGCCTTGCGTTTGTGAAGCATCGTTAAATAAAGTTGATTTTATTTTTGCATAGCCATACATTCTGATAATTTCTTCAGCTAAATCATTTGCATTGTTGATATCGTCACGATATGACGGCAGATTGCATTCTAGCGTGCGGTTTTTAACAACAGTTTTGATTTGCAATGAATTTAATATGGAAACCATTTTCTCGGTAGGTACTTTAATGCCAAGAATTTCGTTTATCCTCTTATACGGAACACTTATTGAACGAGGTTTTACCGCATTGAAATTGGTATCCAACGTACCCGACACGATTGTACCCCAACCGTTTGCTTGAATAATTGTTAAGGCGCGGTCAATAGCAATTTGTTGCGATAAAAAGTCGATGCCTTTTTCAAAGCGAGCGGAGCTATCGGAATGCAAGTTAAGTGTTCTGGAAGTTCTTCTAATATTGTCACGGGCAAACTTTGCGGATTCAAAAATAATTGTTGAAGTTGAATCACTAATACCGCTGTCCATTCCGCCCATAATGCCGGCAATAGCCATAGGTTTTTCAGCGTTGGCAATAACAAGCATAGAATCGTCTAGTTTATTTTCACTTCCGTCTAGCATAACTAAGGTTTCATCGGGGTTTGCCCGACGAACAATAATTTTGTTTCCAACAATTTTTTCATAATCAAAAGCGTGCATCGGCTGTCCAATTTCAACTAAAACGTAATTTGTAACGTCTACAATATTGTTTATTGGGCGAATACCCGCAGCTATAAGGCGGTCTCTCATAATTTTAGGAGAAGGACAAATTGTAACGTTTTTTACAGCTTTTGCCAAATATCTTGGGCAAAGCTCGGTGTCCAAAACCTCAACGTCCAACATATTTAAGATGCGCTCGGGTGTAGCGGTATAGCTTGATACAGGCTGTTTACAGCTCTTGCCTAATACTGCGGCAATTTCCCTTGCAACGCCGATAATACTGTTACAATCCGGACGGTTAGCCGTAACTGCAACGTCCAATATAACATCGTTTGTGCCTAAAATGTCATTAATATCCTTTCCGATAGGCGTGCTTGATTTCAAAATCATTATGCCGTCAACAGACGCGCCTTCGTAATCTTCCTCGGTAAGCCCTAATTCTGAACCTCCGCATAACATACCCAAAGACTTAACTCCACGGAGCTCACCGTTTTTTATTGTTTTACCGTCGGGTAAAACTGCGCCGTCCAACGCAACCGGAACAATATCGCCAACGTTTACATTCTGCGCGCCCGTAACAATCTGCAAGGTTTGTGTTTTAACATTGATTTGGCATATCCAAAGATGGTCGCTGTTGGGATGCTTATCCATTTTCATAACACGACCGGAAACAACATTTTTTATGTTGTCCGCTTGATAAATTATTTCTTCAACCTCAAAACCCGCCGAAACAAGTTTATCCGCAAGCAGCTCGGGAGATACGTCAATTTTAACAAAGTCATTAAGCCAACTAATAGGTGTTTTCATATTTTGTCCTCCTTACTTATACTGCTGAATGAAACGAATATCGTTTTCAAAGAAAATACGCATATCGGGAATACCATATTTTATCATAGCAATACGCTCTATCCCAAACCCGAACGCAAAACCGCTGTAAACATTTGGGTCAACCCCGCATGCCTCTAAAACGGCAGGATTCACAATGCCTGCGCCTAAGATTTCAATCCAACCCGTACCCTTACAAATTCTGCAACCTCTACCGTTACAAATTGAGCAAGAAACGTCAACTTCTACACTCGGCTCTGTAAACGGAAAATAGGACGGACGAAAACGTATTTTTGTCTTTTTAGAAAAGGTTGTTTGCGCAAATCTCTCTAAAACACCCTTTAAATCGCATAAGGTGATGTTTTTATCGACAACTAGCCCTTCAATTTGTTGGAACATCGGGCTATGCGTTGCATCGTCGTCGCTTCTATAAACCTTTCCCGGAACGACAACTCTGATAGGAGGCTTTTTATCCAACATTACACGCGCCTGAACGGGGCTTGTATGCGTACGCAATAAAAACTTATCCGTAATATAGAAGGTATCCTGCATATCTCTTGCCGGATGATCAAGTGGCATATTCATAAGTTGAAAGTTAAAATAATCACTTTCAATTTCCGGACCTTCTTTTACTTCAAACCCTAAACCGATAAAGGTATTTAGAATATCGTTTTTAACAATAGTCAAAGGGTGTAACGAACCTAAATTTTCAAAGGAACCCGGCAAAGTAACGTCAATATATTCCGATTTAAGGCGTTGTTGTTTCTCCAACTCAATAAATTCGTTTTCTTTTGTTTCAAGCACGCTTTCCACGCTTACTCTTGCGTCGTTTAAGAGTTTGCCCATTGCGGGTTTTTCCTCTTTAGAGACGTCTTTGAGCATCTTCATAATTGAAGTAAACTCACCGTTTTTGCCAAAATATTTAATTTTTACGGCATTTAATGCGGCAGCTGTTTTAGCTGAGTTTATATCAGACAAACAGGCGTCACATAATTTTTGTATATTTTCTTTCATCAGAAAACTCCTAAAAATATGGATTTTAAATATTAGTTATAATTTACCATATTTATAGCAAAAAGTAAAG
>CAZSAC010000013.1:0-38607 GCA_964604875.1 uncultured Bacteroidaceae bacterium
ACGGTCGAGTATGGGTTAGGCTGAAAGCCAAACGAGGGGTAACCTCGTTTAAGTCCAAGGCAAGAAAAAACACACAACTTTTGTTGTGTGTCTTGGTGCGGCCGATGGGACTTGAACCCATACGGTCTCCCATACGCCCCTCAAACGTACGCGTCTGCCTGTTCCGCCACGGCCGCAAGCACAACTGATTATATTATACCCTAGAAAATCTGTCAATCATTTTGCCAATGCAAATTGGTTTTAGTTAGAAAAAATCAAAGTTTTATATGATGATTAAACCTCGAAACTTTCCCCGGCAGAAAAATATTTAGGATTGGAATTTGAAATATTTTTAATTATGTCAAATGCCTTCTTACCTGTGCAATGGCAAGTAAAAATTTTGATTTTTGATTTATTTACCTCATCGAAAACTTTAGATAAATACTCGGGCTTACAGTTAAGTGAATAAGACTTTTTGCCTCTAAAGTGCAAGCCTCCAATAAAGCAAGAAACATTATAATTTGGAAACCTAATTTGCGCGTCGTTTAGGATGTTTACAATGCCGTTATGACTGCAAGACGACAAAATTTTACACTCTCCGTTTTCTAGGACTGCAACATAAATTTCGTGTTGAAACTTATCCGGAACAAGCGCGCCGTTTTCCAACTGTTTAAGTTTTTTATCTTTGCATTGAAACGCTCTATCCGGGTTTTTTATGCGACAGACAAAAACGTTGTCAAAAATTTGCTGAATATCCTCAACAAAGCTAATTCGGTTTAAGCAATTTTGTATAAGGCTATTCCTACTGACTAGTTTTTTCTTTTTTAAAAACTTTTTGGTATATAGTGGCGCGTCGATAGCCGACGACATATAAACGGGAACATTATTTGTGGCGTCCGCAAAAAACTGCAAGCCCCCGATATGGTCATAATGATTATGCGAAATAACGATAGCCTCAATTTTATCAAAGCTCAGCCCAATGTTTTGAAAATTTTTCAATGCAAAATCGTCGGAGCCCGTATCCAACAAAAAGCTGCGCCCGTTGCTTTCGACAAACAAGCTTAAGCCGTATTGAGGAATTATATTTAAAATATTGCTTTCGTTTTCAATTATAGCGGTAATTTTCATAAGCAGTTTTCCTCTTTCAGGCTTTTGATTTTACCGATAAATTTAAGCCTTTCATAATGATTATGTATCATCTCGTCAATGTCCTTAAGTTCTGCGTCTTCCTCTCGGAAAGTCGTAAGTTTATAGGTATCATTATTTGCCAATTTAAACTTTAATCTACCTGATGTTATAGTATAAAACTGTTTTTTTGTTGAGTCAAGATTATCAATTTTTGTTTTAATAAGCTCCGCTTCTTTAATAATATTTTCATTCATCGACACTAAAAGGTCCCCGATGGCTTCTTTGGAAAAGTCCTTGTCGGCAGAAATTAGTTTTGCAAATTTATCGAAAGCAGTTTGATTTATTAACATATTATCGCTGGAAAAATATTCCCTAATAATTTTACGCGCGGTGTCTTTTGCTCCGCTTTGCCCAAGATTGTTGCATACGCAATCAAAATACCTCACAGTAGGCATAGCTAAATATATGTCTGAGTTCAAAGCGTGCGTCAAGAAATCATGTATTTTATTTAGCATATAAACCGTAGAATTTACGGAACACTTTTTATCATTTAGGCATTTGGGATAGTTTTGGCAAGTATAAAATAGATTTTTTACGACGGTAAGTTTTGAGTATTTAGCATTAGATTGCAAGACAGAATCTATATAATCTTTGCTTTGCTTATAGTTTTCATTGGTGACATTTTTTATGTCGATTAAAGCCTTAAGCACCTTCCAAACCTCATCCATTTGCCCTAAAAAATCTTCTTCAATTTTGCCTATTTGAGAACACTGCGCCTTATTTACGTTCTTTTTAAGAAGCTCAAATCTGTTATAAATAGCCTTCTTATCCTTATCCGTCTTGGCAACATTTTCATATAGGTAGAACAAGTCTTCAATGCAAGCTACAATCGTATAAGAATCATCGTATTGATAGTATTTAACAAAACTTTCAAACCTTTTTGCCCTTCTTTTCTTTTCCCTGATAGTTTCTCCCTTTTGAATTATTGTAAGAATTGCTTCCAGCGTTCTGCGCCTAATATCCGTGGTTTCTTTGTATATATCGTCTCTTAAAACTTTTATTATGTTTACCGTCATTTTTTTATCGATATTATACAAATACGGCAATGCGCGCGAAATTTTACGTCTGGTATCATAGGTGTCATTTTTAGAAATATCAATAAGTTTTGATTGGAAAATACGTTGTTCCTCAAAAGGAGTTTTCTTGTACTCGTCCGACATTAAAAAATCCATAAACTCCGAAAAATTACCGCCGAGTTTATTGAAAATAAATTGTCCTGTAATCTCATAATACTTAACATTTTGAGCGTTTTCGTACATAAAAGCAATCAATACGGCAATTCCGTTTAAAATATTCCAAGAAAGCCCGATATAATCGACTATTGGGCTTTTAATTATTTTCAAAACCAACGTAATTGACGTAGTAATAATTTGGCACATCAATAAGTATTGGCTAAGTTTTAGGCGTTTAAAATATTTTTTCATTTGCTTTTATTTCAATTATTTTTTTAGAAATTTTTGATTGGAAAGCTCTAACTCAAAATTGGGATTTTCTCTCCACATTTTCCAACCTCGGCTAAAGCGCAACCATTTAAGCGCATTGCCTCGATAGGCTTCTTGCGGCGCAAGTTTAAAGTTAAATTTTTCAAAATAGTTTCGCATATTTTCAAGTCTTTGTTCAAAAGCGTCATAGTCTTTTTTGTCGTCGTCCAGCCAGCCAACTTCCGAATATGCGATTAACCGCGCAAAGGTATTAAAATCAAACTTTTGTCTTTCTCTCACATATTCTGTCCACTGCGGAATCTCTACGCCCAAAATGTTTGTTCTGTCATTGATGCCAACAGTTTTAGCAGAATAATAATAGGTTTTTTTCAACGGACGAACTGAATATGGATGATCCATATAAACATACTCACAATGCGAAAGAATGACTTTACCGCCCTTTTGAAGCCACTTAAGCACTTTTTCTTTGCTGTTGTGAGCTCCAGTCCACCATTGACAAATTACCTTTTTATCTAGGTTACTTGCCGCTAAAATTTCATTCCAACCAATCATATGTTTGCCTTTTGTGATAAGATATTCGCTTATTTGGTTGTTAAAATAGCCTTGTAAATCTTCTTCGTCTTTGAGACCAAGTTCCTTTATTTTTGCTTGACAAGCGTCACATTTTTTCCATTCGCCCTTGGGAACCTCGTCTCCTCCGATATGGAAATACTCATACGGGAAAATCTCTGAAAGCTCATCAATGACGTCTTTAACAAAAACGTAAATGTTATCTTTTCCGCAACAGCCAATTTTATCCATTACACCCCACCTGTGACTTACATCAACAGGGTTGGAATTGCACGCTAAGTCAGGGTAGCAGGCGATAGCCGAAACCAAGTGCCCCGGCATATCGATTTCAGGTATGACGTCAATATGCAAGCTCTTAGCTAAAGCCACAACGGCTTTCATATCCTCCACCGAATAGAACAAACCTTCTCCGTAAGGCTTGTTTTCAGTAGGTTCTTTCTGTTTATAGTGCCCTACCACGGCTAAGCCCGTACTTTTTCTGGTTGTGCCTTTTGTTGTTAAAAGCGGATATTTTTTGATTTCTGCTCTCCAACCTTGGTCGTCCGTCAAATGCCAATGAAACTTGTTCATTTTCAAATTTGCCATTGTTTTTAAAATTACAAAAATATCCTCAAGCGTCCAAAAGTGTCTGGCAGAATCCAACATAAAGCCACGCCACGCATATTGCGGACGGTCGGAAATACTGCATGCGTTAAAAGTGTTTTTGCCCGCCATTAATTGTAATAGCGTTTGAACAGCGTAAAATACACCCTTGCCGTTTGAGGCTGAAATATTGATTTGATTGTTTTCACAATTCAATATGTACCCTTCTTCTTGGATTTTATCGTCTTGCTTTACAACAATTTTTGTTTTACTGTTGCCGTTAAAATTTTGAAGATAATTTTTTAATGTCGTCGTTTCATCTAAAAATTTACCTATTATCTCACAGCTTTTGTCAAGGGTTATTTTTTGGTTTAATGCTTCGCATTTTTGCGGATATGGAATAATATTCAAAACTATTTCCTCCTTATTTATTCACTTCAATAAGGCTTTCTCTCTCAAGATTGATGCCTTTATAAAGCGATTCATATTCTTTTCCTATAAGATTTCTCATTTTTTCGTTGTCCAAACCGGCGGTAGGATAATACTCGTCATTTTTATTAAGAATTTTAAATAATGACAATAATGTCCAATCGTATGTCAATGAATGGATATCTCCTAATGTGCCGTAAGCCTCGTTCAAACCTTTTAAAACCGTCCAAGCGCAGTTGGCTTTTATTTTTTCATATACTTGCGCGCGCAATTCTTTGTTATCCAAAACAAAGCCGTCGTACGCAAGAGGCATGCCGCAATATATGTCTACGGTAACGCCATTGGTGTTCAAATATTCAAGCTTATCTGCAAAAATCTCAGCAGGCCAACGTCCGTTGACTTCCTCATCTAAATAGTCAATAACCGCATTTTTAACTGCCTCGTTGCCCTGAACGGCAAAATCGCCGATGTACGGGTCTGCCAAGGTAATGCGCTTTGGCAAGCACGCAGAATTGTTTATAACCTTTTTTTCTACCATAACGTTTGCGATATAAGCGGTGGCGATTGCAGCTTGCGCTCCATAGCTGTGCCCTATAAAGGAAATATCTTTGTCATAGTTTTCAAAAAAGACGCCGTATTCGCACGCAAAAAGATACGCTAGTGAGTTTTCTTCATTGAAATTTATCCAAATCTTTTCAAAAAGGTCGCCTAGGCTGGTAGAGTATTTACACCAGTTAAACTGCCCGACATTATAACCCTTATCTCTTAGCTTTGCCGCAACGTCCACATTTTTAATATTCGCTTTATCCGCTGCCGTCGATAAGGTGAGCTTGGCGTAATCATTTTTATTTTCCCCTGCGTAATTCCACCCGTGGAAGGAAATAATAGTTGGCTTTTCGGGGTCAAAATAATTTGACGATATGCTTTGCGACGAACGGATATAATCTTCTTCTGATGAGCCACCATACCAATAAAGCCCGAAATCCGTTGTAGAGTCATAGGATATTGCGGGGATTGTTTCACCGGGTGTTTCGTCCTGCGGTTTATCTGAACCGCAAGCGGAAAATGTCAAAACGACGCTAAACATCAAAACGAAAACTAAAACAAATACAATGATTTTTTTCATAAATCTTCTCCCTTATTTATGCGCGCTGTCAAATTGCTTATAGCTTAAATCACGCAGCGCCGACTCGCTTGCCAACATATCAATAATTCGTTTTACGATATTACACAGCTCCCCGTCCTCGGTGTAATCGGCTTTAACCATAAAATTTATCCGCCCCGCCGCCATCATTTTTTGCACGTTATTCGGCTCCGTCCCAAAAACACCGATAGAATGTCCGCCGTTTAGCTTTGTTAGCTTCATACTTGGAACATCTGTAAAGCCGTCGCCGATATATATCATATTGTCAAACAAAACCCTGCGGGTTTTTTCGTCTTGATAATCGTTTAAGGTTTCTGCGTCGGCGATATCGTAAACACCCTTATTTATCCTAAACAGAAACTGCGTTTTACTGGTATAGTTTAACGCCACCGCCGGCCAATAGGCTTCGCCGTTCATATCATAGATAAATTCGCTTCCGAAAATCTGTTTAAAGTTTTTGGCAATAGACGTCCCCTCGATGACTTTCTTCAGACCGCTGGAGATGATGTAATGCTCGCACACAACGCCACGCTCCTCGCAGTATTTGTTCATAATGTCGAACCACTTTTCCACGCCGGGATAGTATTCAATATTTTCGCCTAGCTTTTTTAGGTTATCAGACGTCAACGGATTGCCGTTTTGTTTTGCATAGAAAAGCATATTGAACATACTTGACAATATGCCGTCCATATCCAAGGTTTTGCTCATTTTATTACAAATACTCCAAAACTCTTGCGGTTGCATACCTAGGTTGGGGATAAAGCCATAATCTTGCATATCCCGAGTGCATAGAGTTTTGTCAAAATCGTAAATCAGCGCAATGATTGTCTTATCCATAATTCTCCTTAAAAAGGCAAGTCCTCGTCTTGAGGCGGAGGGACGTCATCAAAATCGGCTGCCGCGTACATATCTGCATTTCCGTTTGACTCGTTTATTTCTGATTCTGTGCCGTTTGATACGACGGGTACTTTTTCCAATAGGTCGTCAAAAGGACTATCCGACATACTGTTATTTATTTGTTCCAATTTCGTAACGTCAGTATTTACTTTAACGGCAACCTCGGGCACGTCGTCATAGGAAAACTCAATCGGAGTATAGGTTTGTCTATCGCCGTCCCACTTGAAAAAGGTGTCGGCAATCCGTCCGTTACGGTTTTTGGAAACAAGCATTTTAATCAGCTTTCCTTCGTCAAAATTGTTTATAAACATCGCCTCTTTTCCCTTGGGATTATCCACCCTTTTCGGACGATGTAAAAACATAACCATATCCGCGTCTTGCTCGATAGAACCCGACTCACGCAGGTCTGAAAGCTTAGGCTCGTCCCCTCTTTGTTCCGCCGCGCGAGACATTTGAGACAGCACCAAAAAGGGTATATTCAATTCCTTTGCGTAAATTTTCATCATACGGCTCATTGTCGCAACCTCTTGTTGACGGTTCTCTTTTTGCTCGCCAAGTGTCATTAACTGCAAATAGTCAATTATAACCATATCCAATCCGACGGTGTTTTTTAAGCGACGGCATTTGGAAATAATATCGGCAGGAGTGTTATAGGAGTTATCGTCGACGAAAATTTTGCTGGTAGTCAACGCCTCGTGCGCCCTAAACATTTTAGAGGTATCGTTCATATCCATTTTGTTGCGTACGGTTTGCTTTGAAAACGGCACGCCCGATAAGGTTGTAAGCATACGTTGAACAAGCTGTATAGACGGCATTTCCAACGAGAACAAAGCCACAGTTTTGCCCTGCTTTATTGACGCGTTCACCGCAACAGACAGCGCAAAAGCCGTTTTACCGACAGAAGGACGGGCGGCTATCATACATAGCGCGCCTTTAGGAAAACTTGAAATTATGCTGTCTAAATTGGAAAACCCCGACTTTATTCCGTCATCAATAAATTCCCCTATTTGAATGCTTTTAATTTTATTATAAGCCTCGGTTGCGGCTTTAATTACAGGCTCCAACCGTGTGGATTCGTGCTCCTCGGATATTGAAAATATTTTGCGTTCGGCAAAGTCCAACGCCTTTTTCCCGCTGTCGCTTTGTTGCGCGTTTTTGACAATCTCGTTGCCTGCTGAAATAATATCTCTGCGCAGACTGTCTCTTTTTACGATATCAAAATAATGCTCGGCGTTGGCTGTGGACGGGATACTTGTGACAAGCTGAGATATATATTCCATACCGCCGGCGTCATTGAGCTTATTTTTCAACGTCAGCTTATCGGCTACTGTTAGCGCGTCTATAGGTTGATTATCTTGATTTAACTCAAAAATCGCCTTAAAAATTACATTGTTTTGACTCATCGCAAAGTCTTTTTCACAAAGCAAAGTTGTAAACTCGTTTGCGACGTTAACATCCATAAGCAAGCTTCCCAACAGGGCTTGCTCCGCTTCATAATTTATCGGCGTGGTCGGCAAGACCGCTACGCGAACCTTTTCTGCCATAATACCTCCTGACTATACAAACGGTATTTCTTCCGTTTTTTCGAGCTTAGATTTTTTCTTTTTTATTGTAACTACAACCGCTATTGCGATACCGCACAACAGTCCCGCAGTGATTGCGCCAAAATACCATATTGTGGCGCGGGGCGCCTTGTTTTGCACAAAGATAGTGTAGTCTCCGCTTTCGGATACGTCCCACGTGTGCACAAAATAATCGCCATCTTTATAGCTATTATCGGCGTTGGTTTCTACGCGGTACGGAGTCATAAACTTATATGAGGTTTCAATATCGTTTACCAAAAACATCATACTAAAATCCCCAACGCCGTATTCCAAAAGCGATAATAGTATTTTTCGTTTATGCGCGTTTGACAAGGCAATAATGCCGTTCATATCGCTATAGTTGAACAAAAAATCGCTGTGAGTCGTATACGTTGCGTTGTCTATCCCGTTGCTCAACCCGTTTTTTTTCAAGTCGTCAATTGAAGCAAAGTTTTGATAGGCAATCAAGTGCTTGTTATCCTCGCTGTGAACGGAAACTGTGTAGCCTTCTTTTTCAAAAATTTCGATAAGCTTTGCAACTACTTCCTCGTGAGTATATCCCGTTTGAGAAATATCGTCGTCAATGACCACGTCGATGATTTGTTGGTATCCTCCGTGCTTCTGCTGCACATAGGTAAATTCCACCTTTGCGCAACCACTAAAAAGCAACACCACACAAAGACATATAAGGATAACTAAGACAAGTTTTTTTCGCATTATTTGGACAATTCCTTTAACTCTGCCAAAGTGTTTTTAAATTCACGCATAGCAAGATTGAAGGGTTGCTCTGTTGTTAAATCCACGGACGCAAGTTTTAAGATTTCCACAGGAGGCATACTTCCGCCCGCTGATAGAAACTTTTTATATTCTTTAAAATATTTATCGCCGTATTTCAAAATATTGGACACAATGGAAACAGCGGCGGTTATGCCGGTAGCGTATTGATAAACATAGAAGGAACGGTAAAAATGCGGGATCCTCGCCCATTCATATTTTATCAAATCGTTATGCTTTACTGCTTTCCCGTAATACTTTTTATTCAAATCAAAATAGATGTCGGAAAGGCTTGTAGCCGTTATCGGTTGATTTTCCTCCGCCAGCTTATGCGCCTTTAACTCAAACTCGGCAAACATTGTTTGACGGAACAAGGTCGTGCGGAACATATCCAGATAATAGCTCAGCAAAAAGCGTTTGGTTTTTACGTCGGTTGTGGTTTTTAGAAGATGCTTTAGCATTAAAACTTCATTGACGGTAGACGCAATTTCAGCCACAAAAATTTCATATTCGCACTTTGCGTAAGGTTGAGCTTCATTGCTGAAATAGCTGTGCATTGCGTGTCCAAGCTCATGCGCGATTGTGAATACGTCGTGAGTTGTCGGCTGATAATTTAAAAACACATATGGATGACAGCCAAACGTACCCCAGCTATAGGCTCCGCTACGTTTGCCTTTGTTTTCGCATACGTCAATCCATTTATTGTTGTAGGCAGTATCTAAAAGCTCGGCATATTCCTCCCCGAGAGGTTTAAGCGCAGTTTTTACCATTTCAAATGCCTTTTCATACGGGACGGAAATATTTACACCCTCAACCAATGAGGTATGCAAATCCCACATATTCAGCGTATCCAAACCTAAGGCTTGTTTCCTAAACGCCATATATTGGTGCATATACTTGCAGTTATTATCAACGGCAGAAATCAAATTATCATATGCCTTTACGTCAACGTTTGTGGAGCTTAGCGCGCCCTCTAAGGAAGATTTATAGCCTCTGACCTTGCTGTAAAACCAATCCTTTTTTACGCTTCCGCCGTATATTGTGGCGATTGTGTTTACGTGGGATTTATATGCGTTGAACATACTTTCAAAACCCGCTTGTCTAACCTTTTGGTCAGGATTTTGCAAGGCGACGCCATACATTCCGTGTGACATTTCAACGTCTTTTCCGTCAATTTGAATTTTATCAAACTTTACGTCGGCGGCATCAAAAATTTCAAACGCCTCTTTAAAATTGCCCGAAAACATACCTGTTTCTGCAAGGATTTTTTCCTCCGCTTCACTAAGAACGTGCTTTTTGTTTAAGGCAAGTTTTTCAAACATATAGCTGTAGTCGCTGAATTTCGGATTTTTTGATAATGCGATAAGCTCATCTTCCGAGCGTTGGCAAATTTCCGGCTCGGCAAAGCTTGTCAGCGCAGACAACTGCACAATCAGCATTTGGATTTTTCCACTCATCTCTTGATACTTATTTACGCGCGTATCAACGTGACTGCTCATATTGGCATACAAATAAAGCTTCAAAAGCTTTATGACGTATTCATCGTTTGCTTTTAAATATTTTAAAAGTTCTTCATCGTTATTAAGCTTCCCCTTAAACTGCGCAAAGGCGGGATAGTCTTTGGATAATTCGGCAAATTTTACGTTCCATTCTTCGTCGCCGTTGACTAAAGAATTTAAGTCCCATTTATATTTTTCCTTTACGCTTTTCCTTTCCAATACTTTAGACATTTTATGCTCCTTAAAAAATAAATATATTTTAGTATATACAATGAATACTTAATTTACAAAAGATTTAAGATTTTTTCCTATTTTTACCACATATGGTATTATAATCTAATGCTTAACACAACTTTATTCGTCATAAAGTCCGTCGGTCAAAAACTTTGGTTCACATGTTAAATGAACACAAATTTTCCTTAAGGCTTCCGCGTCGCTCTTGCTGAGCATACGACTGCTATGTACGTCGCAATCGGAAAGCTCGGGCAATAATTCCACAGCCATCTTTGCCGTTTCGTTTGTGGCGGCGCAAATAGAAAGCGCAATCAAAACCTCGTCCAACGTCAGGCGATAGTTTTTCTCGTGGAAAATGTCGTTTTTAAGCTCCATTATCGGTTGTAATACTTGCGGAGCAATCATTTTAAGCTTATCGGGTAGCTTAGCCAACCCTTTGACCGCATTTAAAACCATACTTGCAGGCGCAGTCATAATTTTGGTGGTACGTCCTGTAACAATGGCGCCGTCTTTAAGTTCAATTGCGCAGGAAGGCTCTCCAGAGGATGTCTCCTTATCGATAGCCGGTTGCACGCATTTTCTGTCTTGAGGCTGAATGCCAAGCTCGCCCATAAGAAGCTCCAGCCTTTGCACGGTATCCAACTCTACAATGCCGTTTTTTAAATCGCATATACTTTTGAAATAACGCCTTATTACCTCTTGCTTGCTTGCGTCGCAGCACGCCACGTCGTCTGTTATGCAATAGCCCGCCATATTTACGCCCATATCGGTGGGTGACTTATAGTTTAACTTATTGCCGGAAATGCGTGATAAAATTGAGCGTATTACAGGGAAAATCTCAATATCACGATTATAGTTTACAGTTTGCTTTCCATACGCTTGCAAGTGGAAATAGTCAATCATATTGACGTCTTTAATATCTGCGGTTGCGGCTTCATACGCAATATTTACAGGGTGCTTTAGAGGTAAATTCCAAATTGGGAAAGTCTCAAATTTGGCGTATCCGGCTTTCACACCACGTTTATACTCGTGATATAGCTGACAAAGACAGGTGGCAAGCTTACCACTAGACGGCCCCGGCGCATTTACGACAACCAAAGGTTTTGTCGTTTCGATATAAGGATTTTGACCATAGCCCTCGTCCGAAACAATGGTATTAACGTCGGTGGGGTACCCTTTAGTGAAACGGTGAGTATATACCTTAACGCCCCTGCTTTCCAGTTTCGTTTTATATACTATTGCGGAGTGCTGGTCTTCAAATTTTGTGATAACCACGGAATTAACGCTTATCTTCAGCGTCTTCATCGCGTCCAAAAGTCTGAACATCTCCATTCCGTAGGTGATGCCGTAATCGGCGCGGATTTTGTTTCTTTCAATGTCGTCGGCGCTTATGCAAAAGATAATTTCCGCCTTGTCCTTTAGCTTTTGCAAAAGTTTTATCTTTGCGTTTGCTTCAAACCCCGGAAGAACTCTCGCTGCGTGTAAATCGTCAAACAGCTTTCCGCCGAATTCCAAATACAGCTTTCCGCCGAAACTGTCTATGCGTTCCAAAATGTGTTGCGTTTGGATTTTTTGATATAATTGACTGTCAAAACCTATTTTACTGCTCATCATATACCTCTATACTAGGCGTTAAGCGGCTTGTCATAATCGACAATGTGCTTAAACGCAATTTGTTTTTTATCTGTTTTTAATAGCTGTTTGCCTCTTGTAGTCCGCGCGCCGATGTCTACTTGCTCGGTAGAAAAGCCCTCTAGCTTGCCGTCCTCGTCTAAAAGCGCAATTTCATAAGGTTCCTTAACGTATTCGACCAAAGCAACGTTATGATTGTCCGGCATATCAATAAGCTTCACACCCTTTCTATAACGTTTCAAAACATCGAAGCTGAACGCAAATACCCTCTTTGCAAAAGCGTGGTCGGAGACAATAAGCATTTCTCCCTCGTCGGTAATTTGCCCCGCAAAAATGACCTTGTCACCATCGTTTAGCTGTATGCTTTTAACTCCGCCTGCGTTTCGTCCTTGAACGGGGATTTCGGATAGCTCATATACCAAGGATAGTCCTTTTTCCGTGGCGGTAAACACATTGCAATCGGGCTGTAAAGTCTCAACGTTTATAACCTCGTCATCAGACAAATTCATCACCTTATATGAGGTTTTCGATACGTCAAGCTCGTTCCAACCGGAACGTTTTACCATACCGCCTTTTGTAAAGAACAACGCCTCGCCAATCGGGAAACCGTCACCCACAAAAATACTGACAATTTTTTCTTTTTTGTCCGCATCCTTGCTTAGCGCGCCGATAGCTACGCCGTTTTCCCTCCAGCGCTTTTCAGGAATATCGTCAATTTCTAGCTTAAAACAATTTCCAAAGTTGCTTATCGCCAAAAGTTTTTGGCGGTTATTTACAAATATGGCTTTTTTGACAAGCGTGTCGCTTCCGCTTGCATCGCCCGCGTGTCTTTGCGCTTGGGCAAAGCCTCTTGCTTGAACATATTTTAGGTTACCGTTGGAATTTAAAACCAAAATACCCTCTTTATATGCCGTTTCGTCGCTTTTGAAAGGAGCCTCAAACAGCTTGCCCTCCTCCTCAAAAATAATCTCGCTTCTTCTTCCGTCTTTAAATTTTTTCTTGACGTCGTTAAGCTCGTTCTTCAGCGTTGAGTTTTGTAGACGCTTGCTGTTTATAATTGCGGTCAACTCCTCAATTCTTCTGTGTAAATCTGCAAGCTCTATTTGCAAGGTTTCCACGTCTAATCCCGTCAATCGGCGCAGTTTCATTTCAAGTATCGCCTGCGCTTGCCTGTCGGATAAACCGAATCTCGCGCGCAAACTTTCCGCCGCCATTGCCGCCGTTTTGGATTGCTTAATTATTTTTATGACTTCGTCTATATTTTTGATGGCAATCAATAAGCCTTCAACAATCTCTGCACGGATTTTTGCCGCCTTTAAATCGAATGCGCATCTTTTAAGCAATACGTCGCGTTGGAAATCCACATAATAATGCAAAATTTCCAAAAGCCCCATAAGACGCGGCTTTCCGCCTGCGATTGCAACCATATTGATGTTATAACCGATTTCAAGTTTGGTATATTTTAAAAGATATCTTAAAATTTGATTTACGTCGGCGTCTTTGCGCACTTTGATAACCGCGCGCATACCGTTCCTGTCGGACTCGTCAATGATGTCGGATATACCGCCTAATAAATCTTTTTTCGCTTCTCTAAGCTGAAGAATTTTTTGCAATAAATCCGCCTTTTCCACTTGATATGGCAACTCGGTTATAACGATATTCTTTTTATCGTAATCGCCGTCTTCTATATGAATTCTCGCCCGAAGAATTAGTTTACCTTTGCCCGTTTCATAGGCTTGAACAAGCTCGTCTCCCGCAACAATTATGCCCCCTGTGGGAAAGTCCGGCGCGGGAATATGCTGCATCAGCTCGTCCAGCTTCATTTTAGGATTATCAATTAACGCGGTAGCTCCGTCGATTACCTCTGCCAAATTGTGCGTCGGAATATTTGTTGAAAACCCAACCGCAATACCGTTTGCGCCGTTTACCAGCATATTCGGATATTTCGAGGGCAACAAGGTTGGCTCTTTTAAGCTGTCGTCAAAGTTCCATTGCCAAGGCACGGTGTCCTTTTCTAAATCCTGCAGCATATACATCGCAAGCTCTGACAGCCTAGCCTCTGTATAACGCATAGCAGCCGCCCCGTCGCCGTCGTTTGAGCCAAAGTTTCCGTGACCGTCAACCAATGTCATTCGCATATTAAAGGGTTGCGCCATTCTAACCATTGCGTCATAAACCGACGTATCTCCGTGAGGATGGAATTTACCCAAGCACTCGCCTACAATACGCGCGGATTTCTTATGAGGCTTGTCCGGGGTTAGCCCAAGCTCGCTCATCGCGTACAAAATCCTGCGTTGAACAGGCTTTAACCCGTCCTCTACGCGTGGCAAGGCGCGGTCTAATATAACAAACTCGCTGTACGGCATCATCGAGGAATGCAAAACTTCCTCAACCGATTGGACAAAAAGTTTAGAGTTATCTTCAATTATTTCTTGCTTTTTCATACGTTTCCTCCCACCTTGTCAAAGCTGTCTTCTCGGTTGAAGTTGGCAAATTCGTTTATATAATCTTTTCGCGGTTCGGATTTATCACCCATCCAAACGGTAATTCTTTTTTCAGCTTCTGTGGCGTCCTCAATATTTACCTGCGTAAGAGAACGCTTTTGCGGATTCATTGTTGTTTCCCAAAGCTGTTCGGGGTTCATTTCTCCCAGCCCTTTATACCGTTGTAAGCTGTAATTTTTGCCCATTTCCTCACGATATGATAAAAGCTCGTCGTCGTTATAGCAATAAACAGTCCTATCCTTCTTCTGTAGCTTATATAACGGAGGCATACCGATATAAACGTGCCCTTCTGTTATAAGCGGGCGCATATACCTAAAGAAAAACGTAAGCAATATTGAACGGATATGTCCGCCGTCTTGGTCGGCATCCGCCAAAATTATAACCTTATGGTATTTCAAACCAGATAAATCAAAGTCCTCACCGATTCCCGTGCCAAGCGCGCTGATAATGGTGCGGAACTCCTCATTGTCCAATATTTTGTCTAAAGATGATTTTTCAACGTTTAAAGGCTTACCTCTTAGTGGCAATATGGCTTGAATAGCGCGGTTTCGTCCTTGCTTTGCGCTTCCGCCCGCGCTGTCGCCCTCAACAATAAACAGCTCGTTAAGTTCGGCTTTTTTCCCCGTACAAGAGGCAAGCTTTCCGACAAGGTTTGCGTTGTTTAAGCTTTTTTGTTGACGGCTAATTTCTTTCGCGCGTCTAGCAGCGTCTCTTGTCTTTGCCGCCCCAAGCGCCTTGTTTATGATTTTTTCGCCGATTGTCTTTGAGGATTTTAAATTTAAAAATTCTTCTAAGTGTTGCGAAACAAGTTGTTCAACCTGCGCTTTAACTTCAGGATTTCCTAGCTTAGATTTTGTTTGTCCCTCAAATTGAACGTTTTTTAACTTTACGGATATAACGGCGGTTAAGCCCTCTCTATAGTCGTCTCCAATTAGCGGTGGTTGCTTTTTATCTTTTATTAAATTATTTTTAGAAGCATAGCTGTTAAAAACCTTTGTGCAAGCAGTTTTAAACCCGATTTCGTGCGTACCACCCTCGGGGGTAGGAATATTGTTTACAAAAGAAAAAATATTTTCTGTATAAGCAGTCGTATGCTGGAAAGCAACGTCTACGATAATATCACCGTCGGTTCCCGTAATATGCACAGGGGTAGAATAAATGCTATCTTTTTCTTCATTGATATATTTTACAAAGTCGGATAAACCGCCTTCAAAATGATAAACCTTAGATTTACCTGTACCGCCTTCGCTTTCGGGGCGTTTATCGTCGATTTTAAGCGTAATGTTTTTGTTCATAAAGGCGATTTCACGCAGACGAGCGGATATCACGGAAAAATTGAACAATTCCGCTTTGAAAACCCTTGTGTCCGGCTTAAAAGTAACCTGAGTACCCGTTTTTTTGGTTTTGCCAACAACCCTCAATGCGCCTACGGGTATGCCTGATTTTATTTTTCCGTTTACCTCGGGCGAGTGAAAATCCTGACGGTATTCGTTGCCGTCTTTAAAAACTTCAACAGTGAGCCATTCCGATAAGGCGTTGGTAACAGACGCGCCCACGCCGTGCAAGCCACCTGAAAAAGCATAGTTTTCGTTGTTGAATTTACCGCCTGCGTGAAGCTGTGTAAAAACAACCTCAACGCCGCTTATTTTAAGCTTCGGATGCAAGTCAACGGGAATACCTCTACCGTTATCCGAAACGGTAACACAGTTGTCGGAAAGCAGCGTAACGCTTACCGTATCTCCAAACCCGTTTGCAACCTCGTCAATGCCATTATCGATAATTTCCCACAATATATGGTGTAGTCCCTTGTTTCCGGTACCGCCGATATACATACCGGGACGTAATCTGACAGCCTCTAAGCCTTCGAGAACCTGAATTTTTTCTGCGCTGTAACTTGATGTCATAGTCTCCTCTTAAGTTTGCGAGCTTAAATATTCCATAAAACTCCATTATAGTTATTTATAATGTTAACATATTTACTTTAAGATTAAAAGTATTTCCGCCGTTTTTTTGGGATTATTTTAAAAGTTTTTTGAAAATATTATTTGTCATATTGACATTATAGATATAAAAAATGACAGCTATGGTTTTCCAAAGCTGTCAAAGTAAAAAATTTGTAGTTATTTTTTCAAAATTTCGTTTACCGCCTCTAAAATATCTGCGTAAACCTCTTTGTTGTTGGTCTCGTTCAAAATTTCGTGTCTAGCCTCGGGATAAATTTTGATTGTAACCTTTTGCACGCCCAAATCCTTATACATATTGTAAAGCTTTTTAACGTTTGACGCCTTCTTTCCGCCAACGGGGTCGCACTCACCGCTGAAGATTGCAATCGGTTTATCCGTTTTAATTTTTGCAAGATTTTCCGAACGGTATATACCTTTTAACCCAGCCATAAACGATTTATAAAAATTGTTCGCCATTACATATCCGCATTGGTCGTCATAGCAGTATTTTTTAACCTGCTCTGCGTCACGGGATAACCATGCAAATTGGTGTCCCTCTTTTTTAAAAGGCTTGTTAAAAGCGCCAAAAGAAACCTTATCCATCAATTTGCCCTTCTTTTCCTCGCCGGCAATTTTGGTAACCATTGACGATAAACCTGCGCCTAACCCCACAATGGCGTTTGGTTGGCGAGCTGAGCCCGATAATATTACGCCGCTGGCTTGGTTTTCCGCCTGCAAATAGCCTTGCCCGATAAAACTGCCATAGCTGTGCCCGAAAAAGACAACAGGCAAATTATACTTTTCTATAAGATATTTTGTGATTTCAATTTCATCCTTAACCGAATCGCCGTAAATATCGCCTTTATGATAGCCTAAGCCCTCTTTCTTTTCGGTATTTCCGTGAGCCCTATGGTCGTCGGCAAATACTATGTAGCCGTTGGAATTTAAAAATTTTGCAAAATCGTCATATCTGCGGGCGTGTTCCGCCATACCGTGCGCAATTTGGACAACTCCTTTAGGTTTTTTAACGTCGTCCCAAACGTAAGCCGATAAAACAGTGTTGTCAAAGGAAGTAAATTTCGTATATTTCATAATTCCACCTCAATAATTTATGTTTCAATTATACAAAAGACAAAAGCAAATTGCAATAGAAAAACCGATAATATTTCGTCTTATTATTAATATACTATTGATATGGAAAATATAAAACCCAAAATTGTATTAACAGGAGGAGGCACGGGCGGACACGTTATTCCCGCGCTTGCGCTTCTTCCCGAGCTAAAAAAAAGCTTTTCTTCGATAGCCTATATCGGAGGAGACGGAATCGAAAAACGCTTGGCTATGGACGCAGGCTTAAACTATTTTGAAATAAAAACAGTCGGGTTTAACCGCAGTCATCTGTTGAAAAATTTTAAGTTGCCGTATGTTCTTTGCAAAAGTGTTTCGCGCGCAAAAAGTTATTTGAAAGATATTTGCCCCGACGTTGTCTTTTCCAAAGGAGGTTATATAGGCTTGCCCGTTGTTATTGCGGCAAAGCAGCTAAAAATCCCCGTCGTCGCACACGAAAGCGATTTATCTTTGGGGCTTGCAAACAAAATATCTTACGCTTTCGGCGCACAAATAATCACGTCTTTTCAAAAAACCGCAGTCGAAAATAAAAATTTTCTTTGGCTGGGATTTCCTGTTCGAGAGGCGTTGTTTAACGGAAATAAAAACCTTGCCAAAAAATCCTTGAACCTTACTAATTCCCGTCCTACGCTTTTAGTCATCGGCGGAAGCACGGGAAGCGCCGCAATAAACAACTCGCTTTTAGAGGCTTTGCCTACGCTTTTGAAGACATATAATGTGGTTCATATAACAGGAAAAAATAAAGCAATCGACTATAAAGCAGAAAACTATTGCCAACTGGAATACGCGGAAAACATCGGGGATTTGCTTGCGCTTGCCGACGTTGTCGTATCCCGCGCAGGCGCAGGCGCAATTTCGGAGTTGGGCGCGCTGAAAAAATCCGCCGTGCTGATACCGCTTCCCAAAGGAAATTCTCGGGGCGACCAAGTGGAAAACGCCGAGTTTGCAAAGGATTACGGAGCCATCGTATTAAAACAAAAAAACCTTTCCTCACAAAGCTTGATAGACGCAATTAATACTGCGGAAAAAACGCAGATGCGTCCGTTCTCTCCGCCCGCAAACGTTGCAATATGCGACTTATTGCTGTCCCTTGCGCAGAATAAACCAACCCGATAATATCTTTCCATTTGATTTGTATTTTGCCACAAAATGACTTGTTTTGACGCTTTCAACACAAGTCTTTTTTTTAATGCTATTATATTTGCTGAGGTGAAATATGAATACGAAAACAACTTTAAAATGGTTATGCGTTACGCTTTTACTGGGTATTTCAATTTTTTGCTATAGTATGTTGCTACATAATAATTCCGCAGACAAAAACAATATTCCCAACGATACTCCGCCGTCAACCGAAACACCGTCGCAACCTGCAAACCCTCAAGGCGAAACCAAACCGGTTGTACCAATTATTTATAACACCTTGCCGCGCTCGTCAACCGTATTTTCAGACTGCGTTGTTCAAAATCTAGGAGGCTCAGAACGTGAAGTATTAAAAGCCGTGCATAATGTCGGGGATAATTCTTACGTCATTTTTGATTCCTCATCAAACAGCTACGATATAAAATCAAAAAACAAAAGCGTATGCGTCGCCGTTTTAAACAAGGCTTTAGACGTAATCTCTTTGCTGGTTTTACCAAGTGATAATGACGAATATTTTTTGGCAAGCAAGGTATTGCCAAACGGCATAATGATTGCAACTGCAAGTGAAAATTCCACAACAATTTTCTCGGTGGACTTTGCCTTAAACCATAAGGGAAAAACAACTTTAGCAAAAGCAACTTCTGCGTATATGTATTTTTCTGCTGATGGCGCGTATGTATTTTTATCGCACGAAAACAGCGTATCCGTCAAAAAAATATCCGATAAGCTCGCCGTAGAAAACGAAGCGGAATATGTTATTCCAAACACAAAAATTGTAGACGTATTTCCAACCTTTGACGGCTTTCACATTATAGTAAACGGCGATAGCTTTTTTTCTATCCTAAATTATAAATCAGACGGTATCTTTAGTGGAGACAGCAAACAAAACGGTTATAAATTAGAAAGTATATTCCCAAAAATAAAAGACGGAAACCGCGCATATGTTGCCTTGCTTAAAAAAGAAAAATCCTATACTTTGGTAGAATATGACAAAAACTTTTCAAAAAACATCGAGTCCACAGTGGGCGAATATGATTTTTGCAATTTGCTTCCTTGCGGGGAAAACTGGTTGATTATTTCAAGCGATAAGGCGCAAACCTACATAGCTTTATTTTGCAAACACTTGGATAAAATAACGCAAAAAGAAAACGAAAAACAAATAAAAGCGGTATCATCGCACTATGAAAAATCAAAAAATCTTACCCTATGCGCTCATACAACAGATAACAAAATGCTTATTTTACAATATCAAAACGGAGAGCTAACAGTCGAATCAGAGTTTTCCGCCATAGAGAGCTATACCCAAATTTCTGCCTCGGGCACAATATTTTTAACCAGCGCGGTAAAACAAGATAAGTTTAAAAACAATTATGGAAACGCAGATATTTTTGCCGTTAAAAAAACCTAGTGTAAACACAGCAAAAAAAGAGGAGCAAGTTATGCTCCTCTTTTTTTAATAAAACTTTCCCTCGTTCGGGTTATTCAAAATGCCTAATACCACCAATATTCCACAAAATGAGTTTACAATTCCTTCTACAACCGGTTGGTTAATTTTTAAACCGCACGCTTGCAGAAAAAACACCACCGCTGCCGATAACGAAAGCCAAAAACCATAGTTTTTAAATTTTTCTTTCAAATCCTTCATCTTCAATTCCCCCTTAGTTTTGTTGTAGTCGGCGATTCTTTTAAAGTGCAATTAAACGCAGGATATAGTTTGTTTGAAAGTGTCTTAATATCTGTGGAAATATCTTCCACCGTTTCTAATCTGTCCGATAAATCGGCAATAATTTTCATATACCTTTGCTCTCTGGTTCGACTATCTCTCAATTCGTAAATCAATAAAAACAAAAACAGAACCGCCCAAATTCCGTTCGCCGCCACAAGTTTAAATATTTCAGAAACTTCCATAATCAATATTTATTTGTATGGCGCGCTCTGTCTGCCAAAACTCCTTTCAGTTTGTCATAATAATTCCCTAGATAGTATTTCATATTACTGCTTGCGGCAAGGGCCTTTTCCGCAATGTCTGGGTCTAAGGTAAGATAAAACTCTAATGCGATGTCGTATCGTTGAGAATAGTTTTCCTGTTTTTCACCGCTATAGCCATACTTTTTTTCATATTCGGCTTGTTGACGCGCCTTTTCTTTTTTTTCTTCTTCAGCTGCAGCCAAAAGATTTTCTCGCTGTTTGGCGATGTTTGCGTTAAAGGTTGATTCCTGCTTGGCAATTTCGTTATTCTTAATAACCGCCTCATTTTGGAGTTTATCCCTTTCCTTAGTTAATTCCGCAATTCTTTCGGTGGTTTCGGTTGCGTGTTTCAAATCCAGTTTTTCAAGCGCGTCCTCACGCTGAGTTTCAAGGTCTTGCAGTTTTTTGTCAATCACCCCAACAGCGTTTTGATAAGTCGAATTTACCTCGTCCACGGTGTTGGCTTTTGCTAAATCATAGTCTTTTAGCTGTTCAGAAATAATACTGCTGCGCTGAATTCCCCTTTTAATGGAATCCGCTTCCGCGCCTTCCTTCATTTTTGAAAATAACGCCTCGACCTCCTGCAACGACACCGCTTTATCCTCTTGCGCCTTTGTTTGCTTTTCGGTTAAATCAATAACCTTATTCAGCGTTTCTTCATCGATGGTTTTTTTGCCGTTGACAAGATTTTCTTTTAAGAGATTTTCCACCTGCAGACGTATTTCCTCATCTGATTTTGGCGTGTATTTAATTCTGTCAAGGGAGATTTCTTTGGGTAGATTATCCAAATTTATAGAGCTGTCGTCAGGTAAATTTGCCTTATATTGCTTATCTAGCTCCGCAAGTTTTTCAACCACATTTTTCTCTTTTTCGACGGCATCGCCGATTTTTTGCGCCTCTTCCTCTGCAATGGTTTGTTTTGTTTTAAATAATTTTTTAATTTCGTTCCAAAAACTATCTGACATTTAAGTTGTTAACCTCCTGTTCTAATATTGCAATTCTCTCCTCCAATTTGTAAATCCATTTTTTTAACCGCTCTAAGGCTTGCAATAATTCTATAAAGCTTTTTTCCATAAGCACCTCGCTAAATTAAATCTACAATCATAGACGGCGCAGATATAGCGTTGAAGTTTTTTGCGCTTTTAATATACAATCTGACAAGCATACCTTTTTTGTTTACAATAAGCCTAGTTGGCAAAGGATTGCCTTTGACAAAAAATTCGACAGTCTCGCCGTCTAGTTCTATCCCAACGGTACAATCGGTTTTTGTCTGAATGGATATTTCTCTGACGACCTTGATTTTTGTGGGATAACCCAAGTCGGTTTGCGCCGTCGCCCAGTATTTTGGCAACGTAACGTCGAATATTTTTCCGTTTTTAACAAGCCTTCCCAGTTTTGTGGCGTTATCAAAATTAAAAGTGGCAATAACTGACGCTTCGTGATGAACCTTAATCCCCGTCAGAGAGTTTATATCAACGCCCCGCATAATCGAAAACTTTTTTTCCAAAACGTCGTAAATAACCAAACTGTTGTTATAATAGTTTCCGCTTTCACAAAGCACCTCGCCTGCCTCCGCCCCAAAATACAACCGAATTGCAAGATAATATTTTCCGTCCATAAAGCAAGCTTTTGCGTTCGATTTTTGATTGGTCAAATAGCGGTTCAAGGATAAGGCGGTTTCAGCTATGGAATATCCGTTAAACACATACAAGCCGTCTTCGGCAAGAAAAATTATTCTATCTCCGCAAACCGAAATCGTATTGGCAAAAATCCGCCCCGACGAAACGTACAGCTTGCTTACGGAAAACTCTTTTTGCACGCCGAACGCCGTTAAACGCTCAATGCCGTATTCCCTAAAAACATAGACGGCGTCTAAAAACGATACAACCTTTATAACCGCGCCACCCTCGTCGTCGAAATTGATATAGCCGGCGCTGGTACTGCTGACAGTCCAATTAGCCGGGTTAAAATCATCTGAAAACCAAACGCTGTTTTTTTCTCCGCCGACGGTTGCGAATACTCTTTCCGCATGAACGCACATCGACGTTATCTTAGGGGCGGTTGTAACTATGTTTAAGGTTGTTCCGTCGTATATGTTTAAGAAGCCGTTTTCCGAGCTAAGCAAAAACACGTCGTTGCCGTTATAGCGATAATTAACGCTACAGTCTTTTCCGCTGGCAGCTAAGTTTTGTATAAGCGAAAAGCTTCCGCTTGCAAAAATATCGGTTTGATAAAATGTATTATCATCTGCTCTAACAATAAGTTTATCATCTCTGGCTGAAGTGCTAAAGTTATACTTTTTGTATAAATGCGCCGATACGCATTTTTTTCCATCGGGTAGACTTGGCAAGGTATGGCGTAATTCAGGCGTATGCAACAATGTAGTCTTAGCCACGTCTATGCCCATTTCCGACGCTAATTGTCCGCCGTTGAAAGTGAAGTTATAGCACAGCGGCGAGTATTGCAACGGTAGCAAGCTATCGGCAACTTCATTGTTTATGCCCTCAAACGCTCTGATTTTTACAGCCTTTCTCGTATAGCTGTTTGCGCGCATTTATAGCCACCTCCTAGCCTTAACATATTTTCCCGCGCCTCTTGCGCGCAGCTGTCCCAACCCCTCGCGGAACTTCCTTTCGCAGGCAACGGCTATGTCTATAAAATTGTTTGCATACGCGTATTCTCCCACAATACCCTCAGCAAAAAGCCACGACGGGATTCTGCAAATCATTTCGCTGTTAAACGCCAAGGTTGCGGGTAGCGCAACGTATTCCAAAACTGCTTCGCCCGAAAAATTGCTTTCAATATAGCTGGGATATTGTTTAATTTTTTTTAATATTCCGTTTTGGCGCAGCGTGACGGCATAAACGTATTTGGAGTTTTGCAGTTGGGAAAGACTCAACTTATTTTCCGAAAACAACACGTTTTCTGTAACGATATTCGGAAAATAACTTGTGCAAAGCTCTGCGTAAACTATGTTGGAGCATCTAAGCAACGCATTGATTATTTTTTGTTGTTCCTCAGTATAAGTGCCCGCCTCTGTCAAGGAAAGCCTGTCTGACAATCCAAGCTTAAATAGGCAATCATTTAAAATTTCATAAACTTTCATATTTCATTATAGTTTGGGAGATAGCCTTTCTCCTTTTTTAGATACAAAATCAGTTGTTCCGTTTTATATTCGCGGGCTTCTTTTTGCGCTTTCTCTACTTGCGCTTGTAGGCTTTCATTTTCCCTTTCAATTTGCCTTAAAAGTTGATCTGCGCGTTCAACTCTTGTTTTACGAACGTGAATTATCGCGCGCTCGTCCAGCTTGGTATATGGCACAACAACCTGTAAGCCTCTGTCGTTCCAAACCTCGAAACGATTTTTTTTTGGATTATAAAAAAGCTCATAAGAAGTATCGATTGCTTTTAGTCGCCAGGCTATATCGAATAAATCGTTTGTTATTTTTATCATAAAATTTTAATGGTAAAGCAGAGGCTTAAATCTAAGCCTCCGCCAACCTCCTATATAAAATGAAAACTAAATTGTAATACCCGACATTACCGCCTGTCCAACAGGTCTGTCGCAAAGCAAATCCGCGTATTTAACCAAGGTTGCGGAATATGTTGCCGAGTTGGGAGCTTGCCTTAAAACGTTTCCGTTGTCGCCCTCAAGCCAACGCCAATCACATAGCTGATGCAATGCAAAGTTCTGCGTATTCAACAAATACATTGATTGCGCAGGACAGAATCGATCAGCCACAACGGGGATACCCGCATAGGATAACGCTTTGTAACCGCCGTCGAGGTTCATAACGTCGATGTTAGAATTTTTTTCGGCGCATAACGCAACGTATTTTTTTCTTACGGCAAAGCTGGTTGTAATGTAGTTAATTTCCGAACCTGCTTTTCTTTCCACGTCGTCGATAACGTCCTGAATGCCACTTATAGTCAATGCGCCCACTGACGACTTGCAAGTAGGATTTAAAAAATCATAATCGGCTCTTGTTAAACCGTATAATGAAGTAATATTTGCTGTATCAAACAATGCGCCCAAACCTGTCAACTCATTATTTTTTGAGTTTTGTAAATAAAGCTTTGCTCCGGCTGCGTATGCCGATGACGGAGCAACCGACAATGTAATTACCTTGCTAGAGAAATCTACAGACTTGATAATTTTTGCTTTATTTGACGCCGTAATAGAACCGTTGACCTCAATATCTACCACCATACCTGCGCAAAGATTGTCAACCGAATCCAGCTTGATTTTGGCATTGTCGGTGTTTCCCGTAAATTCCACAACGGTGGCAAGCTTACCTGTGCCGTCGCCGAACAGCATTCTTCCGAAATTAAAACGGCTTGCTTTTACAAGGCTTTCCATTTCGGCGTTTACCAAATTGACAAACGCGCCTGTCGTATCTCTCGACGCTAAAACGGCTTTATCGGAAATTTCGATTTTTCCGAAAAAGTTTTTTAACGCCAAAGTCAATTCGGCATAGTTTCCGCCGGTAGCGTTAGGTAACGTGCCCGTTTCTGTGCCTGAGCCGATACCGCCGTTTATGCCGTCGGAAACAAGCTTTTTGATTTCTTTTCCGTAAACGTCGTTTGACGTATGCTCAATTTGAGCGAGCAACGGATTGATTTTTGTGTTAAGTTGTTCAGTTAAAACTCCTAAGTATAAGGTTTTTAACGCTGCGCTTGCTGTTGTTAATGTAATCATAAAATTCTCCTATTATTTGTTCCCCACAGACAGCTCTAAAGCCATCTTGCCCGCCTCGCCAAAGCTTTTAGGTTTTTTGGCAGGGGTTAAAGCGGGCTGTCCGCCTCCCGATATAGTTTTGGGAGAACGAACGTCTTTGACGGCGCATAAATAATCCTTGATAATCTTATTCTTGATTTTGTCATTGTTATAGATATGATTGTCCAAAAATTCGCCGTCCTCAAGCAAAGAGGCAGGCGCGCGATAGTTATTAATCAACACTTTAGCCAAGGCAAGCTCCAAGCATTCCGGCTTGTCGAAAAGCTGTAAATCCAAAATCGTTTTGGAAATTTGTTTTTTAAACGGAGCCGCGTGCGGATTATCCTTCAAAAAGCTATCAACCCTAGACTGCCAGTCCTCTGCCGTGTACTGTGGCGGTTGTGGTTGCGCCTTATTTGCTTGAACTTCCCGTTCCAAAGCCTTTAGCTTTTGAGAACGTTTGGTAAACTCCTTTTCCAAGCAAGTGTACGCCTTAATAAGCTCTGCGCTGTTTTTAAAACGACTTAGCGATTCTAACGAACCTTCCGTTTCCGATTCGGCGGTCTGCATAATTTCTGTTTGCGTTGCGCCTTCGTTTACAGCTTGGGATACGATATTATTTTTCACTTCGACGTTTTCCATATTAGCCTCCTATTTTTTCCGGCAATAACGCCATTTCGATATATTGACGGTGCCTGTTAATGTGTTCGATTATTCTTTCTTTGACGTCGGTTTTCTTGTCGTAATCCGCCGACAATATATACTTGGTATGCTCCTCAATATGGATTAAATGGTTATCTATCGACTCGGGACTTATCTCGTTGTTTTCTTGCATTAGCTTGTTTTCACGCATAGCTTTTTTAAGATGCAATTCGTCCAAATCCCGAGAGCTTTCCCAGTTTCCAAACCCCAACGTTTCTAAAAGTTTTGTTTTGGTTCTGGCAGAAAACTTTCCGTTTTCGTCAGTGAGTAGCCCCAACCTTAAAAGTTCTAATACCATACTTTTTCGACTGGACGGCGTTTCCACTAGTTCGTTTTCGGTGTCAAATACCAAATCGTCGCTGGAAATATCGCCGGAGTTAAAATAAAACATTTCTAACTCACCGTTTTCCCCTGCGATACTTTTCAGTCTACGCTCTACGGCAAACTGCTTATAAAGCCTTAGAATATGCTTGCCTATCTGTTTTACAGCGTATCTAATATTGTCCGCGCTTATGGCTATTCTCGTGTCGTCCTGCTCAATCAAAAGTGAAATTGCCACGCCGCTTGTGACGTTTTGTGGCAGTTGACTGTATTTCATAATCTCTGACACGCCCGAAATCATAACAAATTCTTCCAACAACCTATTTTCCTCCACGTGGAAGTCGGTGGGGATATTTCCGTGATTAAGCAAAACAGGCGGGGTGCTACCCTGTCGGTAAACGACTATTTTCCCCGGAGAAAGACCTTCGTCCGCCAAATTATCAACGTCAACGCTACCGTCTTCCACCGCCAAAACGCCCATAGAAATACGGTTAAGGAATTCGTGCTTACGATTTTTCAGCGCGTTATACGCCCGTTGAACGGGAATCGTCCTTTCAATAACAGACGTTCCGAAAAACGCTCCCACATTGTCTAACGAATTTTGTTTGATTATAGGATAGATGCGTTGGTTACTTTCACCGTTTAAGTAGGGTAAATCTCCGTAATATACCAAAGTATCCCCCGCTATAATTGTCAGTCTACCGCATAAAAGCTCGCTTGTGGGCTTTTCGTATTTTTCTATTACAATAACGCTGTCATTTTTTACTTGGTCGACAATTTTGGGAACGGTATTTGTATAGCCCAGCCCGCCCGACACCTGCGATTTATCCAAAGAAAACACATTGACGGCGCTTCCTGCAACGTCAACATTCCAAATTCGTTTTACGTCGCCCGCGCTAAAAACCCGCGCGTGAATGATTGAGGGTTGGTTTTCGATTTCTTCCACCTGTAGGTTTTCGGGATATATTTCAAATGGCGGACATACCGTTATATCCACATCGCCCTCGTACGCTTTTTGTCCGTCAAATTCTAAAACCTTTCCCTTTTCAGAATTCCAAACCACCTTATAAAAAACAGTACCGCAGGTTTCCGACCAGCTGTTAGCAGTTGCAATCAGTTTTGTCAGGTTGTTTTCGTTGGCTATGCTAGAGAGTATCGCGCTGGAAAACTTTGCGCTGGAGATATCTCGTTCATCAGACGTCTTTGGCCGAACGCTTACGCCTGCTCTAACGCGTGAAAGTTTTGCCAATCGGGTTTCAACAATCGGCGCGATGTGATTGTATACTTCTCGTTCTTGCCAATAGTACTGTTTTTCAAAATCTTCTATTTCGCCTTTCGGAGTGATGCTTGCATATTGATTTCCCATAAGGAAATTCATATTAAGTCTCCATACAAGCTCAAGCGGACGACGCAAAGCGCGCCTAGTTTCGAAGTCGGAAAGCGTTGTCTTTACGATATCTTCGACAAATTGTTCATTTAGTTTTTCGCTCATTTATTACCTCACTTTTTTGTTGATTTGCCAACTCCATAAGCAACCTTTGTTTTTCTTTTTCAAGCTCCTCGTCAGAAAGCGAACTAAGCTCGTCCATATCCAACACGCTTTTGATTGCGCCGGTATCAGGCGGAAAATACTTTGTCATAACCTTACGTTTTGACAGCACCAAATTTCCGTCCTCGTTCACGACGTATTCTTCTGTTATTTCATCAGCGGAAAAGCCTTTCGCTTTCTTTTCGAGGGTTTTTAACAAGTTTTTATTTTCCAGCATATTAACCCCTAAACTTTTTTTGAATTTTTAGTTTTCTGCCTAACTTTTCAATATCCTTTTCAATCTCCGTCTTATTTTTTGTCAGCAAAATTTTTTGCGGCGTCGGCATCGACATAACAAAATATCTAAGCTCGTCAAGGCTATGGTCGTCTCTCTTTTTAGGTCGGTCGCCCTCGTCCCACCAATAGCCTTTAAGTTCTCTGATAAGATTTACGCAATTTTTAAAAATAAATATTTTAGGCGGTTTCGAACATAAAAGTGACTTTATGCGTGATATTCCTGCAAATAAATCCTTTTTTACGTTGGTATTAACCAAAATTCCTCGTTCAATAAACAACTCTGCCACGCTTTTAGAGCCTGCCAACGTGCGTTGATTTGCCGCGCTGTCTATCAGCGCGCATAACCTTCCTTTGGCGTCACGGTGCCAGTTAAGTTGTTGGGCGAGACTTTCAATTTTTTCTGTATGATAGTCAATGTCTTTTCCCTTTTCATAATGCTCGGCGATAACGTAAATCGTCCCCTCGCTGTCCACTGCGTAAAAATGACACGATAAAGGATTGTTTAACCCGGGGTCTATCGATATATTATTTTGCCAATCAAAAGGCACGGGAAAAGGCTCAATTACGTGTACCTTTTCGTCAAACTCGGGATACACCATACCGCCCTCTGCCTTAAATCTGCCGAAACGACGGCTTTCCTGCAAATCGTCGCTGGTGTTGTCAATGAGGCGTTCCACCTCTTGTGGGTCTAGGTATGGATTATCACGCCACTCCATTTGAACGTACCAAACTTCATCGCTGTTATTTCCGTTTACATAAATTTCGTCATAAACCCAACTCAAGCCCTTTAGCGGAGTCATCGTTCCCCAAATATCTCCGCGCCTATCAAAAACTCTCATCAGACATTCTTCGTATATATCTTGAGGAGGCTCCTCGTCAAACCAAACAAAGTCTAAGCTTGCCCCCTGAAATTTTTCTCTGCCTTGGTCGGAGCTTTTGAAAGAAATTTTCGATGTTCCGCCAAAAACGTTTTTTATTATCAAAGTGTCAATAATTCCGTTTTCGGGGCAGTCTTTTCTTCCGCTTTGCATCACAATATCCACAATCCAATCGGGCGAAAGATATGATAGAAGCTTTGCTTGCGCAACCTCTCGTTGTACCTCATAACTGACAGACACAACCCAGCCCGAAACATTTGCTCTGTTGCTGCGGTAAGGGTGAATACCCCTTGCATACCAAACGGCCTCAACGGCTCCGCACTCGGTTTTGCCCGTCCGATTACCACCGAATACCCACCTGTTTCTTTTTTGACATTTATGGAACTCCATTTGCTTTTTATGTATAAGGCTTCCGCGGTTATAATTGACAAGTCGGTCAAGCCCTCGTCTCTTACTTTGCTCTTTTTCCAGCAAGCAAATTTGTTTAATTAATAGGATTTCATTTTTGTTCATAATTTTCTGCAAAATACTTTATTTTTGTTGACTATTGTTATATAATTGAATAAATATGTGTATTATTATTTGGCGAGGTGTTTTTCTTGAAACGTATTCTATTATCCTTAGTTCTAGCCGTTGTGTTGTTGCTTTCGATTCCCGAGGGCATAGTTTCTGCTGAGGAAAGCTCTGTCTTGCCAAACGGGACTTATCGCGCAACCGAGGATATCACCGTCTATTCGATTATCGGAAGAAAGGAAGTCGCCGTATACAAAATTCCGTCTTCCTACTATTTTGATATAACAAGCAACGATAATGAGGTATACTATATCTCTTACTACAACGTTGCAGGCGGAGCTTTAGATTTCTTTGTTTACGCCACCTCAAAATTTACCGCGCCGCTATCCAGTGAAACCGACGCAAAAACCGGTTTGAAGGTTCCGCTTAATCTTTCGGCCAAATCCGAAAATGTAACATTCTATAAGCACTCGGACGTTGGCTTCCAAAAAATCAACATTGATAAAAGCAATACTTCGCTGTATCTCATAGGTTGCTATGAAAAATACGACGGTATTGATTGCGCCTTTGTTTTGGTTGAGGATACAAAAACCCCCGAAAACAGTGGCTTTGGATACGTCTCCCGCGCCGCATTGGAAACAAAAGACGGGGTATCGCTCACAACGTATTCTATCCCTCTGCACTCCAACAGTATTCCCAAAACGACGCCCGTAACCGAGGAACCCAAGGTGCCTGAAGACAATAATATCGTCAGAATTATTCTAATTATCGGCATTGTCGTGCCCGCTCTGATAATAATTGTCCTTCTTTTCAAACCCAATAATCCAAAAAATAAATCACATTATGACTACAACCGTAATAGAGGGTTTGACGGAGGCGCGTCACCGTACGATTCTCAACGTGGCAGATTTGACGACAGAGATTACTATCGAAACGACCGCTACGACGAGCAACGAGACCGTTATGACCGCTATGACGAGCGTGACCGTGACCGGTATGAACGCCGTCGAGACGACCGCTACGACGATAGAAGATATTAATTCAAAACTCGCTTTTAGCGAGTTTTTTCATCTTCCCCACATATACCGAATTCTTGTGATAACCGCATTTTCGTGCAACGATAAAGCTTAAGCTCTCCAAACTCATTTTCTATTCTGTCGGCTGAGTATTTCAAATATTCCAGCTGCGCTTGAAAGCTGGATAAGGCTATATCGTATACCCTAAAAACCTGCCTCATAGATATACCTAGCATTTTTGCTATTTCCGAAAACTTTATATTTTTAATAAACCGCAAATAGATTATACGCTTGTCTTCATCCAGCATCAAAGAAAACGCTTTATCCATTACGTTTTTGAGGTTTAAAAGCAACGCTTTCTCTTGATTTAGCATAATTATTTCTTCATACAACTGAAGCGTGCTTAGTCGTCCTATTCCATAATTGAATTTAGTTCTTTTAAGCACAGACTTTTGGTTTTCCACTATGACTTTGGACAGATTTTTGTATAGCGTTAGAAGAACTTTAGATGTAAAGTTTAATGTCATGATTATTGTCCCCCTGTTCGTTCTCGATTTAATCCTACACTAGCAATTTTCAAATAGTCAATGTTTTATGCCAATGCGAAAAAAGGCATAATTGGCAGAATTTCGACATTTTTTGTATTACTTTGAAAGTATGTTTGACATAATAAGACAAGGTATTACATATTTATATTTTTTTTGATTTATAATTTAATAAAAAGTCATTTTTTACGGTTTTGTCGATTTATGACAAGTTTTGTAAAGAAAGTTCTGTTCTTGTAATAGATACATTTATAAAAAAGCGCGCAAAAATGCCGAGGCGTTTGCCTCGGCTAATGAAAATTTGAGTTTATTTCAAATATCTTTTTATTGTGGAAATAAAATGTGAAAAAACAATACCGGGTTCTTCAAGATTTTGGTTCCACCGTTTTACCCACTCTAAAGACACCGTTCCGTCGTAGCCTGCGTCCGCCAAAAGCTTTATCGCATCTTTAATCGGAATATCGCCGTTGCCGAGCATTTTATACTTTGTAACGCCGTTTTGGACGATGCTGTCTTTTATATGGACGTATTTAATTTTACTGCCTAAATTTTGAACGGTTTTTTGTACGCTTTCCCCTACAAAGCGAAACGGATGATTTATATCCCACAATGCTCCGCCGCAACCGACGTCGTCTAAAAATGACGCCAGCAATTCCGTATCGGAAAAGATACCGTTGGTTTCCATAAGCGGTAACACGCCTCTTGTTTTTGCAAACTCACAAATTTCGATATATTGTTTTTTGCAAAGCGCAATATCTCCGCCGTCGGGTTGAGGTTGGTTGGTGCACATAACGCGAATATAAGGTACGTTAAGCTTTTGCGCCAATTCAATATATGCCTCCGCCTCAAAAACAGCAACCTCCTTGCAAGAATGTACCGCAAGGCTTGCGCCCGAGGTAAGCATAGTAATTTCCAATCCTAGACGCTTTAAATTATCCTTAGTTTTTTGCAAATTTTCCTCTGAAAAGGCGCGTATTTTGGGCGCAAACATCTCGTTTGCTACGCCCCGAATTTCCACGCCGTCGTATCCTAAATCGGACGCTGTTGATAAAATTTCTTCAAAGCTCCAATTTGGGCATCCAAGAGTTGAAAAAGCTAGTTTCATATATCCTCCTTATGCGGTTTCTACCGCGGCTGCCGATTGCAGCTTCAAAATTTCAATGGCTTCCTCGCGCATTTTAAACTTTTGAATTTTCCCTGCGGCGTTCATCGGGAAGCCGTCAACAAATTTTATGTATTTGGGAACTTTATATTTGGCAATTCTATCCTTGCAAAACTCTTTTACGTCTTCTTCGGACAATTCGCATTTTTCTTTTAAAACCACCCACGCCATAACTTCTTCGCCGTACTGCTCGGAAGGGACGCCTATGACCTGTACGTCTGAAATGGACGGGTGCGTATATAAAAGCTCTTCAATCTCTTTGGGATAGATGTTTTCACCGCCACGGATAATCATATCCTTTATGCGCCCGACAACCTTATAATAGCCGTCTTCGTCCACCGTGCATAAATCCCCGCTGTGTAGCCAGCCTTCCTTGTCGATTGCTTGCGAGGTTGCTTCAGGCATTTTGTAATAGCCACGCATAATATTATAGCCACGCGCGCAAAACTCGCCGGGGGTATTTGGTGGTAACGGTTGGCTTGTTTCAGGGTCGACAATACGGCATTCAACGCCGGGAAACGCCTTGCCAACGGTGTTTACTCTGTGTTCCAAATCGTCTGAGGTGGTTGTCATCGTACAGCCCGGGGACGCCTCCGTCTGCCCGAAAACGATGACTATATCACGCATATTCATTTTGTCGATGACCTTGCGCATAACCTCTATAGGACACGGAGAGCCCGCCATAATGCCCGTCCTCAAGTTTGAAAAATCAAATTGAGAAAACTGCGGATGCTCAAGCATTGCGATAAACATTGTCGGAACGCCGTGGACAGCCGTACACTTTTCTGACGAAATTGCATTCATAACGGGAATCGGGCTGTATCTTTCAACAGGCACCATTGTCGTGCTATGCGTTAAGCACGCCATCATTGCCAAAACTAAGCCGAAACAATGGAAAAAAGGAACGACGATACACAGCTTATCCTGCTCGGTAAAGCTCATACCGTCGCCGATAGTTTTGCCGTTGTTCAAAATATTGTAGTGCGTCAGCATAACTCCCTTCGGAAAGCCCGTCGTGCCTGACGTATATTGCATATTGACTATATCGTGAGGATCAAGCGTCTTTGCATTGTCCAAGAAAATATCCCTAGGGAAATCCTGTCCCAAAATTTTCAAATCTTCAAAGTTTATCATTCCGCTTGGGGTTGTCGCCCCTGCGAAAACAATACGTTTCAAAATTGGTAAAATCTCATTGTCGATTTCGTCCTCGACGTTTTCTAATTCGGGGAGAAGTTCTCTAACGGTGTTGACGTAATTGTTGTCTTTAAATCCACCCATCATTACCAAAACCTTGGTATCTGATTGCTTCAACAAATATTCAAGCTCAAAAACCTTATAATTGGTGTTTACCGTCACAAGCACCGCGCCGATTTTTGCGCTGGCAAAAAGCGTCAGCATCCACTCGGGCGTATTAGCCGCCCAAATAGCGATATGGTCGCCCTTGTTGACGCCGAGAGCCATAAACCCCCGCGCGATAAGCTCTACCTCGTCGTTAAATTCTTTCCAAGTTCTGTGATAATTTCTGTCGGTATATTTGACCGCCGTGCGGTTAGGAAATTTTTCCGCAACGTCAGACAATACCTCTCCGACTGTTTTATTAATATATTCCATAAGCTAGTTCAAGTCCTTTTTCGTCATAAGAGCAAAATACGGTTCCAAATTAAAATAGCACCAGGGTTTCATATCTTCCGGCGGAAAAACTTTAAACACAAGCGTATTGTCATTAACAGGGTGTTTAAAACGGATTTCCGCCGCCCATAGAGCTAAGTTGCATTTTGCCTGCAAACGGTCTCCACTATAGCGACTATCCCCAATAATCGGATGTTTGATATTTGCCAACTGAACACGGATTTGATGGCTTCTTCCAGTATCGAGCTTGACCATCAAAAGTGACGCCTTGCCCAGCGATTGAAGCACCTTATAGCTGAGCTGAGCCTGTTTTGCGCCCTCTGTAAGCTCAGGCACGACGTGAACTGTATTCGTATTGTCTTTTTTCAAATAGTTTATCAAAACGGCAGATTTTTCCCTAGGAGTATCATATACAACCGCAAGGTATTTTTTTTCAAAGTCTCCGCTTTTTATGCTTTCGGTAAGCCTTGCCGCCGCTTTGCTTGTTTTGGCAAAAACCATAACGCCACCCGTCGGACGGTCGAGCCTATGAACTAAGCCGACGTAAGCCTCACCGGGTTTATTATAAGTTTCCTTAACGTATTGCTTAAGCAAAGAAAGCATGTCAATATCACCGCTTTCGTCCGCCTGCGACGGGATATTTTGCGGTTTGACAACCACCAACAAGTGATTGTCTTCATATAGGATTTTTATATCCTTATAGGTGATTTCTGTTTTGTTTTCCATATCAATAAATTGCAAACGCGCTAGCCCCTGCGGGAAGCACAATGCCTTTCTCCTCGGTAAGTAGCCCGATTTCGTCAGCCAAAATCTCTGAACTTGCGCCGACGCCGAGCTTTAAAATGTTTGCCATAACCGTGGGCTGTAAACCCGTGGTATAACTGTTTATCAAATAAAAAAGCGGATTATCGGATAATAAATCGGCGGTTTCCTTCACCAGCCCAAAAATATCATCCTCGATTTTCCAAACCTCGCCTCCTGCGCCTCTGCCAAAGCTCGGGGGGTCCATAATGATTGCGTCGTATTTTCTGCCACGCTTAACTTCCCGTCTGACAAATTTCATACAGTCGTCGATAATATATCTGACGTTTGCGTTTTCCAAATGCGATAAGCGGATATTATCACCCGCCCGCTCAACCATAGCCTTTGCGCTGTCAACGTGGCACACGCTTGCGCCTGCCGACAGACAGGCAACCGTTGCGCCGCCGGTGTAGGCAAATAAGTTTAAAACGCTTATAGGGCGCGCGGATTTTTCAATTAAGTCAATCATTCTTGCCCAGTTTACCGCTTGCTCGGGGAACAGCCCCGTATGCTTAAAGCCCATCAATTTGAGTTTAAAATTTAAATTACGCCAGCCTATCACAAAATCGTCAGGCACGTTGGATAAGAAATTCCATCTGCCACCGCCCGTTTCGCTGCGCTCATAAACTGCGCTCAATCCCTTATATGAGCGCATATCGATTGAAGACGGCCAAATAATTTGCGGGTCGGGACGAAGCAAAATATATTTGCCCCACCTTTCAAGTTTTTGTCCGTCGCCCGTGGCAATGACGGAATAATCTTTCCATTCGTTGTTAATTTGCATATTATATTTTCTTTACGCTTAGAACGACGTTTTCGTCATTTATGTTCCAGTCCTTAGTGAAGCCGTCTAAGACGTCGGATATACTGTCTGCAAGCACGTCAGAGGTTATATTTTTATTGTTTCTTAAAACTTTTTCACACAATCCCGAGGCTTGATAACCCACCTTAATATGGTCTACAACCTCAAAGCCGGCGTCCTTTCTCATGGTTTGGATTTTCGAAACAATTTCTCTTTCGATACCCTCTTCAATAAGCTCGTCCGTGAGGTTTGTATCCAAAATAACAGCAAACTCGCCCTCTATTTCGCTGGAATAGCCCTCTTTGTTTTTGACGGAAATTAGAAGGTCGTCTTTGGTAAATTCAACCTTTATACCGTCAATTTCGGTTTCAAAAACGCCGTTTTCGACTGCTTTAACAATTTTTAAGCCATCGGCTTGCGCCAAATACTCTTTAATTTTATTTAAAAGCTTGCCATATTTTGGGCCTATTGTTTTAAGCTGAGGTTTTAATTCATAGGAAACAAAGTCGTTGTCCTTTGCGGCAACCAAAACCTCTTTCACGTTCAGTTCTTCCTCAACCAAAACAATCCATTCTTTCCCTAAGTCAAACCCTTTCACATACATAGTTTGCAAGGGTTGCCTGTTTTTGATATTGGCCTTATTTCTTGCCGCGCGCCCTAAAACAACTGCTTGCATAACGGCTTGCATATTCTTTTCCAAGTCAGCGTCAATATATTTCTCGTCTGCCACGGGGAAGTCTGCCAAATGCACGCTTTCAGGCGCGGAGGCATCAAAACCTTTAACCAAGTTTTGATATATGCTTTCCGCCATAAACGGAGTAAACGGAGCCAATAACTTTGCCAGCTCAACCAATACGGTATAAAGCGTCGTATAGGCGGCAATTTTATCGTCTGTCATATCGCTGCCCCAATAACGCTCACGTCCACGGCGAACATACCAGTTAGAAAGCTCGTCAACAAAATCTTGAATTTTACGGCTGCTTTCAAAAATTTTATATTCATTTAAGCCGTCGTCAACTTCTTTTATTAAGCTGTTCAAGCCCGACAAAATCCATTTATCCATAACCGACAGCTTGCACTCGTCAAGCTTGTATTGCGTAGGGTCGTATTTGTCAATATCGGCGTACAAAACAAAGAACGCATAAGTATTCCAAAGCGTGCCCATAAACTTGCGCTGAGCCTCAGAAACCGCCTCTTCGTAAAAGCGTGACGGCAACCACGGCGCAGAAGTCGTATAAAAATACCACCTTACAGCATCGGCGCCCTGCTTATCCAAAACGGTAAACGGGTCAACCACATTGCCCTTGTGCTTGCTCATTTTTTGTCCGTCCTTGTCGTTGACGTGCCCTAAAACGATACAGTTTTGGAAAGGGCTTTTTTTAAACAACAAAGTAGAAATTGCAAGCAAGGTATAAAACCAGCCACGGGTTTGGTCAACCGCTTCACTGATAAAGTTGGCGGGGAATACCTTTTCAAAAATATCCTTATTTTCAAATGGATAGTGCCATTGCGCAAACGGCATACTACCGCTGTCATACCAGCAATCGATAACCTCAGGCGTACGGCGCATAGTCCCTCCGCATTCACATTCAAAGGTTACGCTGTCGATGTATGGCTTATGAAGCTCAATATCGTGGTCAAGTTTTCCAAGCTTTCTTAGCTCCTCCCGACTGCCAACAACGTGAAGCTTTCCGCATTTATCACAAATCCAAAACGGCAACGGAGTGCCCCAATAACGTTCACGGGAGATACCCCAGTCGATGACGTTTTCAATAAAATTGCCCATACGTCCCGTGCCGATTGTAGCCGGCATCCAGTTGACGGACAAATTGTTTTTCATAAGCTCGTCACGGACGGCAGTCATTTTTATAAACCAACTTTCTCTTGCATAATAAAGCAACGGAGTATCGCATCTCCAGCAGAAAGGATAGCTATGCTCATAGAGCATTTCCTTAAACAGCAAGCCTTTTTCGTTTAGCTTTGCTATGATATGCTTGTCTGCGTCTTTAACAAACTGCCCTTTGAAGTCGTACACTTCATCAGTTAATAAACCGCGGTCGTCAACCAACTTGACAAACGGCAGATTATATTTTCTTCCAACCTTTGCGTCGTCTTCACCAAAGGCGGGCGCAATATGAACAATACCAGTGCCGTCGGTCAAGGTAACGTAAGAATCGTTTGTAACAAACCAACCCTTAGAGGTATCCTTAACATAATCAAACAGCGGAATATATTTTACGCCTTCGTATTCGCTTCCTTTTTTCGTATCGATGATTTCGTAAGAGTTTTCTTCAAAAAGCGAAGGAATTAAAGCGGTTGCCAAAATCAAATATTCGTCGTTAAATTTGATTTTGGAATAGTCTTCTTTAGCGTTCATACAAAGCGCGACGTTTGAAGGCAACGTCCAAGGAGTGGTCGTCCACGCCAAAAAGCTCGTATTAGCCTCGTCAGCCAAGCTGAAGCGCACAAAAATGGATTTTTCCTTAACGTCTTTATAGCCTTGCGCCACCTCGTGACTTGAAAGCGCAGTCCCGCAACGTGGGCAATACGGCACAATTTTATGCCCTTTATAAATCAAACCTTTTTTGTCGATTTCCTTTAAAGACCACCAAACGGATTCAATATAGTTGTCGTCATAGGTAACATAAGGCTGTTCCATATCCGCCCAATAACCAACTCGGTCGGACATAACCTCCCACTCGCCCTTATATTTCCAAACGCTTTCCTTACATTTTTTTATAAAAGGTTCAATCCCGAATTTTTCAATTTCCTGTTTTCCGTCGATGCCCAAAAGTTTTTCAACCTCAAGCTCAACGGGCAAGCCGTGCGTGTCCCAGCCGGCCTTTCTCAAAACGTGATAGCCCTTCATCGTCTTATAGCGGGGAATAATATCTTTCATAACGCGTGTTAAGATATGCCCGATATGCGGTTTTCCGTTTGCAGTCGGAGGGCCGTCATAAAAAGAAAACTCGGGGTTACCCTCGTTTTTTCTTACGCTTTTTTGAAAGATATCATTTGTTTTCCAAAAATTCAAAACGTCTTTTTCACGGGCGCAGAAGTT
>CAZSAC010000014.1:0-21245 GCA_964604875.1 uncultured Bacteroidaceae bacterium
TGTAAAAAATGTTAAAAAAATCTAAAATGATAGAAAAATAATGTTTCCATGCAGAGCAAATTTTTCGTTGACTAATCAATTTTTAGATACCGTTAAATTTTAGCCAACCTCGCTAATTCTACCGCTTTATTTGCAAATTATATTTCTTATTGTTATTTTTTTAACATTTTTTACACGGCAAAATCCACTTTTTCAGTCATTATTTGTTGATGACCAAAAATGCAATTTATTCAACGTTTTTGATAGATAAAGTGCTTTTTGCGTATACATTTTTTAAATTTAGCCGTAGAAGAATTTATGCAAAATTTATAAGTTTTAATTTAATGTTATTTTTGGGCTATTTTGACAAAATATAATTGACATTAAAAATCTAATTGATTATAATCTTAATATAATTTTGACAGAAATTATGCTTATGGAGTATTTATGAAAAACGAAAAAAATGAAACTAAACTGGACGTTAGTTCAGCCGAGGTAGCTTCAAACGAAAAAACTTTAGAAGCCGACGCCGTGACAAAAGCCACAAAAAAAACCGCCACCAAAAAAGCGGCTAGTCCTAAAAAGTCAACTGAAGCAAAAACCTCAAAGTCGGCTAAACAGGCAGAACCCGTGGTTTCTACTGCATCGGATTCAATTTTAAATTCTTTGTACCCGTCATCCACAATATCCACGGCGGAAGGCACGATTGGCGCGACTCCCGTGGCAGGGTTACCTATTGAGCTTTCACCTTTGACAAAAGAGGAAGCCAAAGTTGCTGTTCCCACTCAAACTATTATGGAGAATTCAACTTCATCTATCGACGCCGTTACAAATGAAAAAGATGACGTTATCGACGAAATTAAAAAAGAAAAAACCAAAAAACATTCGGAAAAAGAAAGCGAGAATGATTCTTCCAAAAAACCCGCCAAGCAAAAAAAATACAAAGACAGGATTATTGACGTAAAGCTTGACATTGACTCAAACATTGACGAAGTAAACAAACGCAACCTAGAAAGAGGCAGCAAAACTTCGGCGTTTAGGCTTTTTTGCAAGATTTTTGTTTGCGTATTATCAGGGCTTATTTGCGCCGCATCGGGATATCTTTTCTTGAAAGTTTTCGACTTTAACAACCCGTCAGACCTCACGCGTCTGTATTTAGTTGCTCCTCTTGCGGGACAAATTGTTGTTGGAATTATCTTTATCACACTTATTTCTACAAGCCGTAAGCGTGTCCGTATTATCCAATACGTAGACGCAAGCGACATTACAAAAGCGCGCGCAGAAAGAGACGCAAAAAAGGCTGCCGAGTTGGAATTTTTCCAAAGAGTACAACTCTTACGTCCTGAAATTGACCCCACTATTTCCCCTACTCCCGTCAATTTTTCAATTGAAAGCTATTATGGCAAACCGGTAGAAGAAATAAACGGAAAGCTTTATATGAATGTATCTCCATACGCTGAAACAATTAAGGCGTTGGAAGCTATGGGCGCGACAGATTTGGATTTGCTTAAGGTCAATATGGCTGGAAGCGATTTGTTCAACGAGATTTTAAATCAACCTCGCACACCTACGCTAAACCCCAAAGAAATTACGGTATATTTTATGTCCAAGCCCGGCGCCTATACAATAAAGAAGCGCGGCGCTCTCAACTGGACGTTTAAATACAGTTTTAAATCTTTCGGCATTATTCGTGAAAGCAAAGACGGCTATAGCGTGTCAATCAAATGCTATCCTGACGCCGCCATAAAGCTGAACGAAAAATATATGGCGCTTGAAGACAGCACATTCCCCAGCGGTCCATTATGGTTCTGCTTTACCGAACTTAGAAATTTACCTCCAAGAGTGTGTAAATGGCTTATTGATACTTCTTTCCAAATTTCTCGTCTACAACAAATTAAGACAGATAAACTGCGCGATTTCAAAACGCCGGCTGATTTGGAAATTGATTTTCGTGACATTGCAGAAAGGTATAATAACGGTCAAAGCGTCTTGATATATCCTAAGTTCGCATTGATATTCTCAATCGGCGGAGAGGCAGATTTATCAACTTATTTGACTCGAAACGTTGAAGGTATGAATACCGACGAATACACTAAGGAATATTATTATAAGTTTAAAAATAAGGATGTTGCAGTCAGTATGCTGACGGGCAAGGCAGCGTCGGAAGAAATGGTTGCCACCTTTATGGAGCACATTGAAGAAATCTTTATGTAAAAATTAGCACAAAAAACCTCCGATTTTTCGGAGGTTTTTTTATTGTGTCAAGCTGTAAATTTAATCTAAAACTTTTGGTATAAATCAAATAAAGCTGTTGTCTACATTAATCACAAAATAATAAGTATTTCCGTCGCTAAGTTTTCCTTCAAGATATTCCCTTATCTCTCGTATGGAAAATTTCTTTCCTCTTGGCACAACCACGTCAAATAAAACGTTGGTATGCGTTGCCCCCTTTACTAGCCTGAAATCGTGTATGGTCAAATCCTTATCCAGCTCAACCAAAGACTTAATAACTTGCTCTTTAAGTTTGTTTGTTTCGGGGTCGTCTATTGCGACAGGGTCCATATGAATAACAAGGTGAATATTCATATCATTTAAAAAATCTCGCTCGATATTATCGATATGGTCGTGAATGTCCATTACGTCGTCATGTGAGTCAACCTCCACGTGAACAGACGCAAAGCAAATTGCAGGACCATAGCTGTGAATCATTAAATCGTGGAAACCATAAACAATGGCGTAACTATGAAGCTTTGACGCGATTTTATCAACAAACACTTTATCGGGCGCATTGCCAATTAAAGGGTTTATGATGTCTTTTAGCATCTTAAAGCTTGAAATAATGATAAACAAAGAAACTGCAATGCCCATATAACCATCGACGTTATAGCCTGTCGCGCCAATGATTATTGTTGATAAAAGCACCGCCACAGTGGTAATAACGTCGTTACGGCTGTCAGCCGCGGTAGCGTTAAGCGTATCTGAATTTATGGATTTTGCAAAGTTTTTATAAAGCAAGCCCTGAAATAATTTGCCCAAAATTGCAATCACCAGAACAATGTAGGTATAAATTGAAACCGTAATTTCACTGCCGTTGATTACCTTTTCTATACTGCTTTTCATCAAAAACAGCCCAATAATCAACACCAAGATAGAAATAAACATTCCCGCAATATATTCATATCTTGCGTGTCCATACGGATGCTCGCTGTCTGCCGGACGACTTGAAAGCTTAAAGCCAACTAAGGTTACAACCGACGCGCCCGCATCCGATAAGTTGTTGATTGCGTCCGCAATGATTGATACGCTCCCCGCAAGAATACCCACAATAATCTTCATTGCGCAAAGCAAAATATTGGTTATAATGCCAAAAATTCCCGCAACAATTCCATAGCGAAAACGAACCTCCGATTCGGAGGTTTTTTGATAGTCTTTTATAAAAGTTTTCTTAAAACGCTCAAACATAAATTAAATAATCCAACAATCCCCTTCGTCATCTTTTTTTTCGTTCTTCGTTTCCTTAGGCTTATCGGGGACATCCTTTTTTTCTTCTTTCACTTCTATACTATGCTTTGATACAGTTTGGGTTTCCTGCGCCCTGACAACAGCTTCTTCAGTTTCTTTAGGCGCATCGACAACCAAAGAACCCTCGCTGTCGCAGCACAAATTGCACTTTTCCGTTTTTTTAACTATAACACTTTGTTCAGCCTTTTCAGAAATCGCCTCCGAAACCTCTTTAACATAATTTTCATCTTTGGATTTTCTCTCATATAACTCAACAAGATTATGAAGCTCTTTCATCTTTTCATAATCCCTGTAGCCCTTGTATGCCGCATATGCAACAACCAGTAAAGCAAAAATAATAAATACCGCTTTATACTCATTGGATATTTCTACTGTAATGATTGACATTCCGATTCCAACCGCAAAGCCCAGCGATATAAGCAACCGATTTTTTTTGGTGAGTTTATCGGGAAGGATTAATGGAAGCGCGTCAAAACAAATATAAAAAACCGAAACACAAACGAATATCCCCTCAAAAACTAACCCGATTATTCGCATTGCGGAATTCTCGCTGTATTTGAAAAACGACGATAGCAATACCAACGCGATAATACTTACGGTCAAAAGTGAATAACGTTTAAAAAAGTTTTCGCGCGCAGTTTGAGCGTCGCGCTTAGCGCAAGTTACACACTTTTTGAAAAAGGTAACTTTTTCTAATCCCGAAAGCTCCTTCCCGCAACGAATGCATTTAGAAGTTATATCTAACGATGCGCCTAAAACCTTAGACGCGCTGATATTTGGAATTTTATTTAAAATAGCTGCAACCTTTTCTTCTTCAGAAAGAGGGGGTGTCTTTTTATTTGCCATAATAACCTCATTTAGGAATTATAACACAGTATCGTCAAAATTTCAATAGTTTAAATAATCCATAATTCTTCTTCTTTGAGTTCTTCTTCTATCTCGCCTTTTATCTCACTATCTACCTGCTCGTTTAAACTATTGTTTTCTGACGCATTTTGTCCCTCTATGGTGTCAGTTTTATCTGCAAGCTCACTGTTCCTTGACTCAAGCATAAACAAACGGTCAAAGCTTTCAAAATTGTCTTTCAGATTTTTATGGTTTTTTATATCTCGATAAATCAGATAACAAAAGCCTCCCAAAAAAAGCAGTCTGGATATTGTAGGAAAAAAAATCATCAAGCCCAAAAACGCTAATATAGGTAAATCCATAAAAATATAGCTTATTACTTTATCGCTACCTCGGATTTTGCGTTTTTTCCGTTTTCCCAACTCATTTAAAATAATCTTTCGATATAAATATAAAAACAAAGAAAAAAGCAACCCAACAACCACCATCTGCATTATCGGGTTTTTGATTTTATTCAGAAGGTCAAAAGCAAGTATTGAGCCTATAAATACCAAAATAATAAAAAAGTATTTTTTAAGCGCTCTTTCACGGAAAGTATCCACCTCGCGCTTTGCGCAGCTTCGGCAATAGCCATATTTTACGCTTTCCAATTCCGAAAGCGTTGCGCCGCACCTAATACACTTTGTCGGAGCTTTAATTGCTTTTATGGCAGAAACTCCAACCGAGGTTTTGGCAAGAATTTCCAAAGCTCTCTTTTCCTGCTTTTCAAACAAAAAATTTTTTCTCATATTTATCCCTTACGTTAATTATAATATGAAAACCACTTTTTTTCAATATCTTTTGTATTTTATTTGCTAAATCGTTATTAGGTACTGTATAATTGATTTATTGCTTTAAACAACTAAATTACGGTAGGAGAGATTTTATGTTAAATGTTTTCACCCCCGCCTTAAGCGTCGCTAATGTCGAAAGCCCTTGGCTATACGCCTTATTCGCTTTCGTTATTGCGTTTGTAATTGCGCAATGCTTGTATTATTTAATCAAATCATTGCGTCGAGCGAAGGCGCTCAATATGGATATGACAAAAATAAAACAAGTCATTATCCGTTCGTTATCATTTTCAATTTTACCCTCCATCGGTATTTTTATTGGAGTCGTCACCCTTATCGGAGCGTTAGGCACTCCTTTGCCTGCAATCCGCCTATCAATTATCGGAGCGTTACAATACGAGGCGATGGCTGCGGGCTGGGCAGCAGACGCAATCACGGGGGCAGAAGGCGGCTTAGGCGCGTTGGCAGGCAACATTACCGGGACGCAATATGTCACCATCGCCACCGCAATGACAATCGGCATCATTTGGGGACCTTTATTTATGCTGTTTTTATACAAAAAGTTTCAACCAAAGATGAATAAAGTTTCCACAAGCAGCGGTAGCAGATGGAACGATATTATGTTCGGCGCGGTTTTCGTTGGTATGGTTATGTCGTTTTTATGCGTGGCAGTTGCGGGCGCTATTAAAAATCCCACCAGCCTATACGGTTATATCAACCTGATTGCCGTTGTAGTATCAGCATTGATTATGTGGATTTGCGATTTTATTGTGAAAAAGTATAAACAAAACTGGCTGGAAAACTTTAGTCTTGCGCTTTCGATGATTGCGGGTATGTCAGTTGTTGCAATTTTAAGCTATAACTTCCCTGCTCCGGTAGTCGATGCCGCAAGTTCTGCGCTTGTTGCGCTTGTTATGTGAGGTGAATTATGGATTACGTTACTTTAAATGAGAAAGCTCACCGTCTGGGACGTTTTTGGATGGGCGCGGCAATAATTATGATGCTCGCAGTACCCGTTTGTTGCGGGATTATCACAAAATCATCTGTCGACTGGGAAGCCTTTTTCTCTGTTGGCGTTTTTTGGACGTTGATTTTACTTTATGTTCCCACAGCCGTGGGCGAAATATTTTTATATTCAAATATGATAGGAACAGACGGTATGTATTTAGCTTTTGTTACGGGGAACTTGTCTAACCTTAAAATCCCTTGCGTGGTAAACGCGCGTGAAATTGTTGGAGCGCCTTTAGGCTCTGAGGAAAACGACGTTGCGTCTACCATTTCAATCGCCGTATCCTCGATTTTGACGGTTGTCGTCATTGCTGTCGGAATAGTATTATTAAAAGTATCCGGTCTTTCGGATTATCTCCAAAACGCCGAATATATGAAGTCGGCATTCGGGACGGTAGTATTTGCCCTGTTTGGCGCGCTTGGCGGCAAATATTTGGTAAAATATCCCAAAATTGCGCTTATCCCCGCTTTGCTTCTTTTAGTCTTATCCTTGTTTATGGCAAGCAGTATTTTGCTTTTTGTAAGCGTTATCGCTTGCGTATACACGGCGTATAAGCTCTACTACAACAATATCAAAGCAGAAGACAGCGCAAACAATTTACGCAAAGCTTACGGCTATTCAGAAATTGAACAGAAAGAACTTATCCCAGAAGAAAAAACCAACCTTGAAAAGGAGGATTTACTATGAGTAAAATTTCCATAATACTAGACGACGGAAGAAAAATTAATTTGGAGCTTGATGATAAGTCCGCCCCAATTTCTGCGCAAAACTTTTTGGATTTGGTCAAACAAAAATATTTCGACGGGCTTTGTTTTCACCGTTGCATAAATAATTTTATGATTCAAGGCGGAGGCTTTTTTGCCGACGGAAAAGGCTTGAAAGAGAAAAATGGAGCTAAAACCATTAAAGGCGAATTTCGTTCAAACGGAGTTGCGAACCCAATAAAACACGGGTTGGGCGTCATATCAATGGCTCGCACAAATCAGCCAAACAGCGCAAGCAGTCAGTTTTTCCTTTGCTCGGGCGACTGCGCCTTTTTAGACGGTCAATACGCCGCCTTTGGCAAAACCACCGATGAAGAAAGCAATCAAGTTATTTTGGATATTGCCAAAGTAAAAACTCACAGTTGGATGTATTACGACGATATTCCGGATGTTCCGATAGTTATATCTACTATTGAAATTTTATAGCAATTTAAATTAAAGCTAAACTTAAAGCGGGCTCATTTTGAGTCCGCTTTTCATTTTTAATTCGTTATTCTAATTTTCTAGTCTTTCTTCATCCTTTGAACGGCTAGGTCAACCAACCCTTGCATCATTCTGCTTAGCCGTGTTATAAACGAATCTATTTCTTCCACCATTCCGTTATCCATCCATTGCACCATAAGAGCAACATATGTGAGCGTAAAATAGTTGGCGATAAACTCAATATCTGCGCTGTCGATTACCACATAAACAGATTTCTGTATAACGTGGTCGTGGATTACGCCGTATATCGCGCTGTATACAAATTTTTCAACGTATTCCCTTCCAAGTGATTTAAACGCGCTTAGCGTTACGTCTCTGTTTGCATAGAGGTAGCGCATAATAACGTCAATCGCGTTGGATGTGGATAAGCGTCTGACGTCTCCAACCACTTGCTGAGTTTCAAAGATATACAACCACTCAAAAAGTTCTTTAATATCCTTGAAATGATAGTAGAAGGTCTGCCGATTATATCCGCAGTTGGCAACGATACGGTCAATCGTAATTTTATTAAATGGCAATTCAGCCATCAAGGCTTTTAGCGAATATGCCATTGCTTTTTTGGTTGTAATTGAGTGTCCCATAATTACCTCCCCATTTTTAAGGGTTTTTATTTATACTGTATACGCAACCGCAATAGTTTTGCCTATACAGCCCAAATTTATCCGAGTAAGAAACCGAGTTTTTGTATCCGTCGCGTTTTTTGAAATCTGAAACAAGATATTTCACTCCATACCCTTTTTCCAACGCAATTCCCAACGTGTTAATAACCTCGGCATTTTTCAGCGGACTTATTGTAAGCGTTGTGCCAAAAAAATCAAATCCGTTATTAGACGCCAGTTTTGCCGTTTCCGCAAGTCTAAGTCCCATACAAGCCGAACACCTTGCCCCACCCTCTTTGTCTTGTTCAAGCCCTGAAATTACCGCCTTAAAGGCTTCTTCTTCATAATTGCCTACAATCAAAGGAATATCATAGCCGGAAAGCTTTAAATACTTCTTTAGTTCATTTAGCCTCAACAAGTATTCATCCTTGGGTTGAGTGTTAGGATTATAATAAAAAAGGCAAACGTCAAACTTATCTATAAGTTGTGGTAAAACTCCGCTTGCGCAAGGCGCGCAACAACAATGTAGCAATAATTTTGGCTTAATTCCGTTTGTAGGCAAGTTTGCCAAAGTATTCAAAAATATGGAATCAAAATTATCTTTCATACGTTCTCCTACCTTTATATTACTGCGTGAAAAAAAATTTGTCAAATGTCTAATTTATATTTTACAAATTAAATTATGTGTATAGAAAAAAATAAACAATAAAATGATAATGTATAAACTATAAGCTTTCAATAACGCGCAAAGCAGTTTTAATTCCGTCTACGGCGGATGATGTGATGCCACCGGAATATCCCGAGCCTTCTCCGCAAGGATAAATACCCGAAATATTGCTTTCACACTTATCGTCTCTCAAAATTTTTATCGGCGAACTGGTGCGGGTTTCCACCCCCGTAAGAACGCTTTCGGGGTTTGAAAAACCTTTAAGTCTAAAATTTAAAGCGTTGACGCCGAGCTTTAGGCTTTCGGTGACAAAAGCAGGCAGACACGCCCTTAAATCGGCGCATACCGTCCCCCCTTTGATAGACGGACGAATACTGTCAAATTGTTTTGTTTCACGGTTTTTTAAAAAATCTCCTACCTTTTGCACAGGCGCCTTATGTGAAGACGAAATCTCATAAGCCAACCTCTCATACTTTCGCTGAAACTCTATTCCGCCCAAAACGTTTCCTAAAAAATCATTCGGCGTGACACTAACCAACAATGCCGCGTTTGCGTTCATTCCGTTTCTGGCAAAATAACTCATTCCGTTAGTTACCACGCCTCCGTCCTCGCTTGATGCGTTGACGACCTCGCCTCCCGGGCACATACAAAAAGTATAAACCGACCTTCCGTTATCCAAATGGCAACTTAATTTGTAATCTGCTGCAGGCAACGCCGAGTTAAGACAGCCATATTGCGCTTTGTCTATCGCTTGCTGAAAATGTTCTATTCTCACGCCGATTGAAAAGGGTTTGGCGTCAATATTGACACCGCAAGCCGCCAGCTTTTCAAACGTATCCCTTGCGCTATGCCCGATTGCCGTAACAGCTGTTTCACAAGGGATTAATTCATTTCGTTTTCCGCGTGTTTTTACTGCGCATAGTTTTTTGTTTTTAACAATAAAATCACAAACTTCCGTATCGAAAACAATCTGCCCGCCGTGTTCTAAAATATAGTTTCTAATACGCTTAACAACCTCTCTTAAATTGTCTGTACCAATATGCGGTTTTGCCAAAATTGCGATATCCTTTGGCGCGCCAAAACGCACGAACTCGCCAATAACCACATCGTTTAGGACATTTGAAGTGCCTGTTGTAAGTTTTCCGTCCGAAAAAGTGCCTGCCCCACCTTCCCCGAATTGTATATTCGTACGTGGGTTTAATGCGCCCGTTTGCATAAAGCGTTCCACCTCGATTATCCTATCCTCAATGGCGGAACCCCTTTCGATAATTATTGGTTTGATGCCCGCTTCCAAAAGGGTTAGCGCGGCAAAAAAACCTGCGGGTCCAAAGCCTACAATAACTACGTTTTTATCAGTATTTTTTTTCGGAATATTTAGCAGCGATAATGAATTAATAATAGGCTTATAAATTTCGATACCCGACAAATTTGACGTCACCCATTTTTCATCAGTCACTTCAACCGCAACCGATACGACATAATAAACGTTAGGTTTACGGCGCGCGTCAACAGACTTTTTTATGATTGTAATGCGTTTTGGAATTATACCTTCAAGTCGATTTCGGACTTGGCGGGTGAGCTCCTCCTCGGTAAAATCGGGAGGCAGTTTAATTTCTTTTAATATTATCATTTGCAAAAAATTCTATAGCCTTTTTGTAGCCTAAAAAGCCTTCGCCGACGAAAACCTTTTGGGCTATTTCAGATATATATGAAAACCGCCTGTATTCCTCACGCTTGGAAATATCGGTAAGATGAACCTCTACTGTTGGGATACCAACGGCTTTTAGCGCGTCCAAAATTGCTAAACTCGTATGCGAAAACGCGCCCGCATTTATAATTATTCCGTCCATTATTTTGTATGAGGAATGTATGGCTTCAATAAGGTCGCCTTCATAGTTTGATTGAAATATCTCAACATTGACAGAAAACTCGTTTGCAGCTTCTTTAATATAGTTTTCTAAATCTGCATAAGTTTTGTCGCCATATAATTGAGGTTCTCTTATCCCCAACATATTTAAATTAGCTCCGTTCAATACCAGTAAGCGCACGTTTAATCTCCTCGACTATTTCTTTTGGGGTTTTCTTGAAAATGTGATTTTCAACCACTATATCCGCAGCAGCGTCATAAATTTTTGTGCGTTTTGCATATACCCTTTTCGCGGATTCTCTTGTTGCATAGCACGGACGGTTGCTAATTTCTATGGTATCGGGATTTGATTTAATATAAACCAAAATTCCGTTCGCGCGAAGTCTGTCTGTATTAATAGATTCCAAAACGGCGCCGCCGCCTGTAGAAATCACAACATCACTGCGTAATGACGCCTCTAAAATGGCTTCTTTTTCATAGCGTCGGAAACCTTCTTCCATTTCCTCGTCGAAAATTTGCAAGATACTTTTTCCTGTTCTGGCAACGATAATTTCGTCGATATCAAAAACCTCGCAGTTATAAATTATACCCAATTCTTTTCCGACGGTAGTTTTCCCGCAACCACCCATACCTATTAAAACAATGTTTTGGAGTTTCGGCACATATTCAGTATATATACCGTCGATGACGCTATCGGAAATTTTTTCGTTTAAGAAAAGCTCCGCTCCTGCTTTTGCTTGCGCTATGAGCATCAGTAATCCATTGTACGTTTTAATTTTTCGCGCTCTTGCGTTGATTAAAAGTTTGGTTCTAAACGGATTATAAATGACGTCGATGACACACTCCGGGTCGGTAAATATATCTAAGTCAATCGGGCAAGCGTCTAAATCCGGCCACATTCCTATCGGAGTGGCATTTACGATTATATCTGCGTCAGAAATATTTTTTAGTTTTTTCGCAACAGGCAAATCCTCTCTTGCAATCGAGATAACTTCTCCTGCGTTCATATCTTCTAATACGCATTTGACCGTCATCGCCGTGCCGTGCTGACCAAGAACTACTATCTTCTTTTTTGCTACTTCTATTTTGTTTTTTGTTATAAGATACTTAAATCCAAAGTAATCGGTATTATAACCCTTTAACGAGTCGTTAATACGCAATATAGTGTTTACCGCGCCCGTGCGCCTTGCCAGGTCGTCAAGCTGTTGAACCATATTCGCCGCCATACTTTTATACGGAACGGTAACGTTCAACGCGTCAAATTGTCTTTCGTCCAAGAATGTCTTAAAGTCTTCCTCTTTTATTTCCTTGTATTCATAGGTATAGTGCCCAAAATACTTGTGAATTTCTGAAGAAATACTGTGTTGCAGGTTTTTTCCAACCAAATATACCCTTTCACAACGTTCCTTTCGTCCAACACTTTTTTGACTGTTTCTGCTCATCTCGAAAATTGCGTTATATATGTTCTCAATATGCTCCCTCAAAATCCCCGACGCATGAGAGGAAACCCTGTCTAAAACGTATTGCTCTCGCTTTTCGTCAAAGACATTCATATCTTTTTCACGCTTCAGCACGCCCACTTTTCGTGTTAAGTTTTGACGCTCTACCAATAAATTTGCAATTTTATCGTCAACTCTATCAACTTCGCTTCGTATAGCTGTGACGGTGTTTTCGGGTTCAATAAATTTTCCTTCGCACATCAAATCCAAAATTGCCATGGCAACTGCGCTTTCAATACAAGGTACGGCTCGGGGAACGATGGTAACATCGTGTCTGCCTTCAATTTTGATTTTATCGTTTTTTTGAGTTTTTAGGTTTACGGTATCTTGTTCTATCGTAATGGAAGACGTTGGCTTAACAGCAACCCTCAGCAAAAGAGGCATACCGTTAGATAATCCTCCGTTAATACCACCATTATTATTGGTTTTTGTAAGAATTTTATCATCAACCATATAAAAGCTATCGTTGACTTCACTCCCACGGCTGGAGCCAAATTCAAAGCCTCTGCCAAAGTCGACGCCCTTAACTGCCGGCACGGAAAACAACGCCGCCGATATGCGACTTTCCAAACTACGGAAAAATGGTTCTCCAACCCCTACGGGAAGATTTAAGCTCACGCATTCGATTATACCGCCAAGAGAATCGCCTGCAGCTTGCGCGGCGTCGATTTCTTCCAGCATCTCCATTTCACCCTCCCCGCCTAAAAGGGGAAGCAAGCCGTAAATTGGATAATCGGGTGTTTTTGATAAGTTATCTTTAAAACTTTTGGATTTTACCCGTCCGAGTTGGCTGATATAAGCAAAAATTTCTATGCCGCGCGCTTTTAGAATTTGCATAGCGATACCGCCTGCCACGCAAAGCGGCGCAGTCATACGTCCGCTAAAGATACCCCCGCCTTCCATCGCTTTTCCATATTTAATATGCGACACGTAATCAGCGTGCGACGGACGAGGAAGCGCGTCGAATTTGTCATAATCTTTGGGACGAATGTTTTGATTTTTGATTATGGCTTTAATTTCTTCTCCGGTGGTAACCCCGTTAACTAATCCCCTTTCAAACTCTACGATATCATTTTCAAGTCTGGGGGTAGAGCCGACGTTTCCGCGGCTGCTGCGCCGATATATAAAGCGTTGGAGCGCAACTTCGTCAATGAACACGCCTGAAGGCAATCCGCTTATGGTTACGCCTACCGCTTCACTATGAGCAGACCCGAATAACGTAACCTTAAATTGATTACCAAATGTCATTGACATTGGGAATTACCTCCTTGACCATTTACTAAAACTAAATTATATCATTATCTTTCAAATTATTCAACTATTTTATATCTGCCTAAACTTAGAAAAATGCTCCGATTTTATAAAATAATCGGAGCATTACTACTACATAAGTTCAAACTTTCCCGTATACAGTTTATAGTATCTTCCTTTTTGTTTCAGCAATTCCGCGTGGTTGCCACGCTCAATAATCTTGCCGTAATCCAATACCATAATTGCGTCTGCATTTTTAACTGTAGACAATCTATGCGCGATAACAAACACCGTTCTGCCGCTCATAAGTTTTTCCATTCCCTGAATAATGAGCCCCTCTGTTCGGGTATCAATCGATGAGGTAGCCTCGTCCAAAATCAAGACGGGCGCATTGGCAACTGCCGCCCGAGCAATCGACAAAAGCTGTCTTTGCCCTTGAGATAAGTTCTCTCCGTCGTCGGTGATTATTGTGTCATAGCCGTCTTTTAAGTGAGAAATAAAATAGTCTGCGTTAGCCAGCTTTGCCGCCTCAACAACTTCCTCGTCGGATGCGTTAAGCCTGCCATAGCGGATATTTTCCTTGATTGAACCTGTAAATAAGTGAGTATCTTGCAATACAATCGCCAAGGATTTTCTCAACGCATTTTTATCTATTTCACGTATATCAATTCCGTCGTAGGTTATAGAACCGCCCTTTATATCGTAAAAACGGTTGATTAAGTTGGTGATTGTGGTTTTACCTGCGCCCGTTGCGCCAACAAATGCAATGCGCTGACCGGGCTTTGCATACAGGCTTACGTCGTGAAGAACCTCCTCCCCCTCAACGTATGAAAATACAACGTTATTAAAGCGTATGTCGCCTTTCAGCAATACATAGTTCACCTCAGAGCCGTTTTCACGTTTCCACGCCCAAATACCCGTCCTTTCCGAAACCTCCGTAACATTGCCGTTTTTATCTTCTTGCGCATTGACAAGCGTAATCTTTCCGTCGTTTTCTTCTTCCTTCTCGTCCAACACCTCATAAATTCGTTGCGCGCCTGCAAGAGCAACCGCAATAGAATTTATCTGCATTGCAACCTGCGATATAGGCTGAGCAAAATTTCTGCAGTATTGCGCAAAAGCTATTATGGTGCCTAGCGTAATACCTGCTATTCCACCAATTGCCATTGCGCAACCCGCTACCGCCACGGAAACATATAGAACATACCCTAAATTTCCCATAATTGGCATAAGCGTGTTGGCGTATTTGTTCGCCTTTGTGGATACGAAAGCAAGCTCGTCGTTAACCTTATCAAAGCCGTCAACGGTTTCCGCCTCGTGATTAAATACTTTGATAACCTTTTGTCCGTTTATCATTTCTTCAATATATCCGTTTACATCGCCAATAACTGTTTGTTGTTTGGCAAAATATTTTGCGCTTCCGCCGCCGATTTTTTTGGTCACCAAAAGCATAATAACCAACATCCCGACAGCAAGTATAGTAAGCTGCCAACTGAGGATAAGCATAGCGCAAAAAACGCCGACAATGGTTATCGCGCTGCTTAACAGCTGCAATAGGCTTTGCGACAGCAACATCAAAATAGTATCTACGTCGTTGGTATAATGGCTCATAACCTCGCCGTGAAGGTGCGTATCGAAATATTTGATAGGCAGACGTTCCATCTTCTTAAACATATCGTCACGGTAACGTTTCATTGTACCGTATCCCACAGAAATCATAAGTCTGTTGGTTACGTAAGTCGCCACCACGCCCAAAAAATATATCACGCCCATAATAAACAACGCGGATATAAATGCGCTAAGGTCGGGATTTGATTGCCCTATATAAGGCACAATATAATCGTCTAGCGCAATTTTAATAAAGTATGTGCCCGCTATACTCGCCGCCGACGACATCACAAGCCCTAAGATGGCGATAATAAAATGCCATTTATAATGTATCATTACGTCTTTGAGTAATCTTGAGAAGGTTGCCTTGTAGTTTCCGACGGCAGGACGCTGCATAGCCATTGGCGCGCCAGCCTTTCTAGGAGCGTTATTACGTTTAGACATTATTCAATCGCCCCCTTCATTTGCTCGTTGTAAACCTCGGTATAAATCTCATTGTGGTCATACAATTCCTCGTGACTGCCTACTGCAACAATCTTTCCGTCGTTGATTATCAAAATTCTATCCGCGTCTTTTAAAGAAATCAATCTTTGCGCAATGATAATTTTAGTCGTACTCGGAAAATCGTTGTTGATTGCTTCCATAATATCGGCGTTGGTTTTAACGTCAACAGCGCTTGTGCTGTCGTCAAAAATCAAAATTTTAGGTTTTTTTAGCAATGCGCGCGCGATACATAGTCTTTGTTTTTGCCCGCCCGATACGTTGCTTCCGCCTTGTCCAAGCTCGGTTGCAAACCCGCCTTCAAAACCGTCTATAAAGCCTTTTGCCACCGCTTGAGCTGCCGCTTGCTGTATCTGTTCAAAATCGGCGTCTTCATCGCCCCACTTTAAATTGTCCTGTATTGTGCCCGAAAACAGCATATTTTTTTGCAATACCATTGAAATGTTATCACGCAAAGTTTTAATATCATAATCCCTCACGTCAATTCCGCCAATGGTAATTTTCCCCGAAGTAACGTCATATAAACGTGGAATTAGTTGCACCAAAGAAGATTTACCCGAGCCTGTCCCTCCCAACACTCCTAACGTTTCACCGGGTTTAACCGTCAAATTTATATCGCTTAACACCGTATTAGCTTCGTCACCGGTATAACTAAAGCTTACGTTAGAAAACTCAATGGTGCTGTCAGTCATAGCCGTAATTGCATTATCCACATTTTTGATATCGCTTTCTTCTGACAACACGTCAACGATACGCTCGGCTGCCGCGCGTGACATTATTATTTGCCCTGCGTTCATTCCAACCATAACAAAGCTTATAAATATTTGCATAACATAGCCTAAAAAGCTCATAAAACCGCCCTTAGACATTGTACCTAATATGATTTGGTTTCCGCCAAGCCAGCTGATGCTTATCATTGCCGCATATATCATCAGCATAAACATCGGCATACCTAGAACTACAATCTTTTCCGCGCGTAAAGCAACGTCGAAAACTTCTTGACTGGCATCGTCCATTTTCTTTATTTCATAGCCTTCTCGAACATAGGATTTTACTGTCCGAATATTTGTCAAGTTTTCCTGAGTTGTCAAATTGAGCGCGTCGTATTTTTTGAACATACGCTTGAATATCGGAAACGCCTTTGAAATTATGATAATAAGAAATACCGCTAAAAACGGCAACAAGCAAAGGAATATACTTGCCAGCTTACCATTTATCTTTGCGGCAAAAATGGTTGAGCAAATAAGCATTAAGGGCGCGCGTACCATAACTCGGATACTTGTTTGAAAAGCATTTTGAACATTGGTAACGTCAGTCGTCATACGAGTGATTAATGACGACGTGGAAAACTTGTCAATGTTGGAAAATGAAAAATTTTGTATATTGGAAAACATATTACGGCGCATATTTTTGGCAAAACCTACGCCTGCTATTGCGCACTCTCTTCCGGATAACGCGCCAAAAACCAACGCCAAAAAAGACATTCCAAGAAGTACCGCGCCTATCTTTATCGTATACGGCAAATCTCCCTTTTCAACGCCGTTATCAATCAGTAAAGCCATCGTAAATGGTATCATTACTTCAAGCAGAACTTCTAATGATACCAAAATAGGAGACAAAATCGCATTAGTCTTATATTCTCCTACGTTTGATAATATTTTTTTTAACATAACACTCCTATTCGCTTAAAAAATCCAGTATCTTTTCGGAAAGCTCCGTAAAACGTTCCCTTTCAGTTGGCGTGATTAAGGACAAAATCTCGTTTTCAATTCTTGTGATTTCTTTATCAACTTTATTAAAGACAGCCTGCCCTTTTTTCGTAAGTCGAACTAGTTTTGAACGGCAATCTTTTGAGTCGTTCATTCGTTGAATAAATTCGCCCTTTTCGAGGTTTTGCAAAATACTTGTAACCGACGAACGCCTTATACCAAAAGTTTCCTCAATATCACGTTGAAAAATACACCCTCTTTCGCTTTTAAGTTTTATAAATCCTAATAAACGAGCTTGTTTACCGGTTACGCCAAACTCTGCCAATGCGTTATCCATATTACGCTCTAACGCGTTGGCTAGTCTTGTTACATAATGGCCAATTGCCCAATTATTTTCTTCCATAACCCACTCCTTTGTTAGAACTCTAACATAGATATATCATAATTAAAAATATATGTCAACTATTTTATATATTTTCCAAAATGCTGGCTTGACAAAATAAAAAAACCAAAGCGTTTCGCTTTGGTTTTTTTAAACAACTTCTAAGTATTTTTATTCCTTAAAGATTAGCCCCTCATATAACAAAGTATTAGAATCTTTTTGGTATACAAATACTATATCCGTTTTAACTTCAGTCAATTCACCAGGATACGAAGTAATTTTGGCAGAAACAATAATATTATTGCTATTTTCCGGGTCTTCCGCAATAGACTTAATATATCCTGATTTATATCCCTCTGAATCTACCAAATAAAAACTATCTTCTTCTTTCATTATTTCAATATTGTAATTTTCCTCAGGACTTATCTCCTTAGTATAACTTTTCCCTGCAAAGGGATATGAAAATACCAAAGGCAACGCTTGCGAATAAGTCATCTCGTTGTAAACAAACGTCAAGGAATTGCTCACCACTGCAAATGAGATAGGAGCTACGGTGCCGTCTTCTTTAGTTAGCGTAAAGCCCGCGTCAGTTAGATTAGAAATTTTACCGATGTATGAGGAGCTTATAAACATATTTCCATAATTGTCAATATAGCATACAGTGGTGTCATTTCCATTAAATGTATTGTTATCAGGATAGCTGAACTGGGATTTATCCAAGTCAACTGCGCGAATATAAACTTCTTCGCCCTTTGTAACAGAGTCATTGGCAATGCTATAAACATAGTCAACATTTGTTTCTCCATCGAGAACTGTCAAAGTTATAATACCTTCTCCGTTGACAACATTGGTTATATTTAAACCGCTGATGTAGCCACTAGCCTCAATAGATATAGTGCCACCACGATACTCAAACCTACCGACAAATGGCTCACCCATATATTTGGGGCATTTTAAAACTTGGCCTTTATAAGTTAGGGTTCTTGCATCCATATCGACAACAATTTTCTCTGTTTGGGGAGTTCCGTTTACATAATAAATAAAATCAATGTTATAGACTTTACCCTCTATGGAAATCAAATCCATTGTTCCATAGTCCCCTTCGGTAGAACTATAATAGTTTCCGGTTCCGGATTCATATATATAAAAGTTTATATTGTTATCTTCACTATGAACCCAAGTCCCTACAAATGGCATTCCTTCAAAAATTTGACCGGAAACATATTTTCCCTTATAAATACCCTCTGTTGATATGGATATATCATCAATTTTATAAATTGTGTCTAAAACTGTGTCGCCCAATGACATTTTCAAGGTTAATTGAGTTTTTGTTATATCAACAATTTCATATGAACCTGCGATTATGTCCATTCCTTTTCTATACGATACACCGCCATTTCTGTCAAACGTAAATGACCCTTTTAATATACTACCAAAAGCTGCATCTTCATAAATTGAAATGTTAGATTCTATTACGCTGGTAACCGTAAAGTCAGTATCTTTTGTAAGCGCAGATCCATCATAGTCGGCAATAATATATTTGGTTGTGAATACAATGCCATTGAAAGCGGTATTCTTTGGAATAACATATTTTATCAAAAGTTTTTTTGCCCCTTCTTCAACATTATATAAAGAAACAATAATGCTAACCTCAGGGTCTACCATCGTATATTCAATTATTTGCTCATCATAAGCTTCAATTAAAACATTGCTTGTTGAGTCAAAGTTAAACATATGTCCAACTATCGAAATCTCATAATTGCCATTTTCCAACAAGGTTGCAATATATGGATATTCATATTCGTCAATTTTTGCCAACCCGTCAAAAGTAAGTTCCCACGAAACAATTTTTTGACCTTTCTCAACATAACTGCCAACAAATGGTTTGCCTTCATAATTTTGCTTTTTGGGGCAAAGATATAGCGTTGTATCCTCTGTGAAAACATCGGTTGCTAAAACGGGTGTCGTGCCCGCAGCATCCTTGCAAAGCACATAACTCATATTATCTAAGGTTGTAAACAATTCTGCATTTATTGTCGCGCCCTTAGCTAAAATCACAATACTGTTTCCCATATTGTTCATCACTTTAACCTTGATTTCTTTTACACTGTCAAAGTGTGTATACTCTATCTCTTCTTCCCTTGACGCTATTAGGAAGAAACGTTTTGTTTCCAAGGATATTTTAGCGATTATATTTTCTTCCATAACCAAACATAAATATCCATCCTTACGCATAAGGCTAAACTCATTAGGAATTGTCCATTTTCCTTCTTCATTTGATTTGGAAATTTTACAATCTGAATCAATTTTCAGCCATTCCTCTGCAAAATTGCTTGAAGTATCGCGATTTGATTTCAGATAATATTCCCCTGCTAAACCGTTGTCTATTACCTTTACAGAATATGTACAGGCTAATTCTGAATTGATTTGGTTAACCGTGATAGTATAACTTTCTGCGATTACCATCGAATTGTATGCGGAAGAAACAACTGTGATCTCGTCTGCTGACAAAATTCTTGCGGAACCGTCTTGATATACTTCTTCCACAATCAAACCGTTGCTGTTGAAAATTTCGCCCTTCAAAAACTCTGATTGTTGAGTAGAAGTGGAAGAAACTCTTATACTTGTGGGAACGCCTCCTGAAACTAAAACCGAGTATGAATATAGCTTTTCTCCGTTTACCAAAATGTTTATTTCATATTTTCCATAAGCCGTGCCGTCAAACTTTGTTGAGTCGATTGTATAATCATTGTTGGTTAAAACTTTTCCCGTGCCATCGGTATAATTAGCCTTTAACGCAAGACTGCCAACAGAGAACTCATCGCCTTTGATAAATTCTTTTTTAGGTTCGGTTGTGATGGTCAATCCCGTAATTATTGGATCAGTAACCGTAACATCATAGCTAACGGTCTTGGAAACATCTGAATTTAACGAAATTGATATAGTATATTCGCCTTTTACATTTAAAAATGCGCTATCATCAATAATATAAGCAGAACTAGCCAACGGAGCTTTTGTATCATCAACATAAGTAGCTTCAATAATCAAGCCTTCGCTACTAAATTCTCTGCCCAGCGGGAATTCTGTTGCATGCGTAGATTTATTTGAAATAGCAATCGAATTGATACCTTTTTCTACGACTTCACAATGATAATAAACCGAAAATTCTTTATAGATTACCCTAACTTCAAATGGATTTACATATGACGAGTCAAAATCAGGATATACACCATATTCATCGCTTAATAAAACTCGGCTTGAACCACTTCTATGGTGTGCAACAACGATTAAGCCTTCTGCCGAAAATTCTGAATAAAGCGGGAATGTTGTAGCGTGAGTTGAATTTTCGCCAATAGAAATTCTTTCAACAACGGGAACAGACACCCTAACGCTATAGGAAGTCGTGATTTTTTCGTTTGCTGTCAGTTTAATTGAAATATCATATATATCTGATCTTTCTGCATTATATTTCGAGCTGTCTATGACAAACTCATTTGCCGTAAGCGTAGCAACCGTTTTGTCGTTATATGTAGCTTCAACAACTAACCCTTCAGAGGAGAACGTATCCCCTATCTCATACGCTACCTTATGCGTCGAATTTTGTTTAATTGCAACGCCGGTTATATAAGGCGCGCCTACAGTTACGTTATAAGATACGGTTTTGGTGGTGTCCGCAACCGCTTTAACATTGATAGAATAAGTGCCCGCTGTTGTTGCAACATACGCCGC
>CAZSAC010000014.1:21345-36065 GCA_964604875.1 uncultured Bacteroidaceae bacterium
GCTTTAATTACCAAGCCGTCTGCGCTGAAAGCTGCGCCGTTGGCAAACTCAACAGCATGTGTAGACGTGCTATCTATCGCGATTGAAGAAAGCGTTATCGGTGTAACTATCGGTGCGGCCACAGTTACGTTATAAGACACGGTTTTGGTGGTGTCCTCAACCGCTTTAACATTGATAGAATAAGTGCCCGCTGTTGTTGCAACATACGCCGCGCTGTCCACGGTATATTCTGTTGCTGTCAAAAGCTTTGTGGTTGTGTCGCTGTATGTAGCTTTAATTACCAAGCCGTCTGCGCTGAAAGCTGCGCCGTTGGCAAACTCAACAGTATGCGTAGACGTGCTATCTATCGCGATTGAAGAAAGCGTTGCATTTTCAGCTGACTCCGGCGTCCATTTTGCATATACGGTTATGTTTGCCGATAAAGACTTTATATCGTCTAACGTCCATTCATTTTCGCAACTAGCGTCTTTATACCACCCTCCAAAAACAAATCCCTCCTTTGTAGGCGGGGTAGGCAGCGCTAAATCTGCTCCTGCGGATAGGGTGATATCTGCCACTTCACTGCCGCCCTGCGTATCAAACTTAACAGTGATAGATGTAATTCCGCCAATATCGCCGATGTCGCCGCCGCAAGCGGCAAAGCAAGTCGATAACAACACTACTAGCAATAAAGTTGTTATAATTAAAGCTTTTTTCTTCATCTTCAAATCTCCTTAAAATTATTGTAGACCATTGCTTTTCAACCTAAATGCAATACAATATAATATTATAATCACATTTAATTTAATTGTTTCTTTAGTGAATAAAAAAATTATTATAGAAAATCCCCTTCTAAGTAAGCAAAAACAGCAAATAACTAATATAATTATAGAACAATTAGGAAATAGTGTCAACCTAAGACCAAAAATAAATATAAAAACCTTTAATAATTATTAGATTAAAATTCATATAAATTTAGCAATTAAAGTCAAGATATTTTGTTTTGTTTTTGTTATTGTATTTATAGGAGAGCAAGATGGAAGACAAATTTGAAGCCGTTAAAAAAATGCAGGATTATATCGAATTGAACTTAAAACGTCCAATAACCTTATATGACCTAAGTAAAGTGGCAAATTTTTCAACTTATTATTCGGAAAGGATTTTTAAAGAACTAGTCGGTTGCACCTTATTTGAATATATCCGAAAATGCAGATTGACTGCCGCCGCAAAAGAACTGAGAGACGGAAACTCCAAGGTATTTGATACCGCTTTGGATTATATGTTCGACAGTCACGAAGGGTTTACTCGCTCATTTTCCAAGCAGTTTGGCATTTCTCCCTACAAATATAAGAAAAAAACTCCACCAATGCAGTATTTTATCCCCTACAAAGTAGTCGCGTCAACTTTCCTAAAAAAAGAAAAAAAGGAGAATACAATGGAAACAAGAACAATTTTTACGCAAATTATTGAAAGACCTGCCCGTAAGGCGATAATTAAAAGAGCATTTACTGCGGAAGATTACTTTGCATATTGTGAAGAAGTCGGTTGCGATATTTGGGGCATCTTGACAAGCATCAAGGAAGCGCTTTATGAGCCCGCAGGGTTTTGGTTGCCTAAATCTATGATAAAAGCGGGGACAAGCAAATATGTGCAAGGCGTAGAAGTGCCAAAGGATTATGTCGGAGAAGTACCCGCAGGCTTTGAACTCATTGACTTGGCGCCCTGCTCTTTAATGGTTTTTAACAGCGAACCCTATGACGATGAAAATTTTATGGACGAAATCAAATACGTTTGGGACGCAATAGAAAAATATAATCCGCAGATATACGGCTATACGTGGGACGAAACCCAGCCCGAGTTCCAGCTGGAGCCCCGAGGCGAACGTGGTTATATCGAAGCCAAACCCGTCAAAAAAATAAAACTATAGAAATTAAAAACTGAACAAATTTTGTTCAGTTTTTGCATATATTATGGTTAAATAAACATCAAAATAATCCCTATATTAACTGTCAAAAAAACAAGCATATTGACACAATTAAAAATTTTTTATAAAAAGTTGACAAAAGCTAAAAATTGTTCTAATATATAGATAGTTATCGATGTGAGGTAGTATGACAGCAAAACAATCCGCTTTATGCTTTAAGGCTTTAAGCGATGAAACAAGATTAAAAATTATCGACATGCTAAAAGGCGGCACAATGTGCGCCTGCAAAATATTAGAGCAATTTAGCATAACTCAACCCACTTTAAGCTATCATATGAAATTATTGGTAGACTGCGGTTTAGTAGTTGGTCAAAAAGATGGTATTTGGAATCATTATTCAATAAATTTTGATGTTTTGAATCAGCTTGCTGAAGCGCTTAATAACGTATCAAGCGATAAGAATATTTAAGTATATTTTTTTAAATAATACATAGATATATATAAATGTGTCAATATAAGGAGCGTTAGAAAATGTGCGATAATATAGATAAAGCCAACCAAGAGAAACAAGATTGTGAAAATCAAAATACAAATAACCTTTATATCGATAAACCCAAACATCGTCGAAAGCCGATGCTTTTTGCTTTACTAGGCGTTATCATAGCATTTGTCATAATTTTCGGTCTATCTGCAATTATCGGCGGATGGAACGGCGTAAAAACTACGGGAGAATTTATTACAAGACAACTGCTTGGTATGAATTGGCTTAATCAATTAATTGGGCTTGCAGTCGGATATCTATTCGGTGAAAAATTTTTATCTTCATGGTATGGCGCAAGTATTCAATTTTTTGTTTTTGACGTTATAAAAATAATTTTTCTTCTATGTTTGTTGATATTTTTAATAAGCTATATTCAAAGCTATTTCCCTCCTGAAAAAACCCGTAAAATATTGTCTAAATTCGGCGGTTTAAAAGGGAATATCCTTGGTGCGCTGCTTGGAACCGTAACTCCATTTTGCAGTTGTTCTTCTATTCCCCTTTTTATCGGATTTAAAAAAGCGGGGATTCGTAGCGGCGTAACCTTCAGTTTTTTAATCAGCAGTCCGCTTGTTGACTTAGGCGCCTTCCTGCTTCTTGCCGGCATATTTGGCTTCCCTGTTGCAATTTCCTATGTGGTAGCGGGACTTATTCTTGCAGTTATTGGTGGCACTATAATTGAAAAATCCGGCGTTGGCAATGACTTACAAGAGTTTATATTTGAAACAAACTCCGTGGAGTTAGATGAAATTCATTTAACAAAAAAAGATAGGCTAATATATGCCAAAGATCAAATGCTGGCTACGCTGAAAAAAGTTTGGATTTATATAATAATCGGTGTTGGTATAGGAACATTAATTCACAATGTTATCCCGTCTGAATGGATTAACGCTATTCTAGGACAAGACAAATGGTACAGTGTTCTCGTTGCAAGCCTTATTGGCGTGCCAATGTATGCCGATATTTTCGGAACGATTCCCGTAGCCGAAGCTCTGTTTGCGCGAGGCGTGGGAATTGGAACTATTCTATCTTTTATGATGAGCGTAACCGCGCTGTCTTTACCGTCAATGATTATGCTGTCTAAGGCTGTAAAGCCAAAGTTGTTGGCAAGTTTTATCGGCATCGTGGTCATTGGAATAATCATTATTGGGTATTTATTTAATACGATAAACTATTTAATTATATAAAATTGGAGGACAAAATGAAAATAATTACGCTTGGAAACTGTTGCAAGAAAAGCAAAAAAAACCACATAAATGCCTGCATCGCAGCAAAAAATTGTGGCTTAGATACCCCTGAAAACTTAGGCTCAATGGCTGATATTGCAAAATTTGGCGTTATGAGCACTCCCGCGCTTATTATTGATGGCAAAGTTGTCGCATCGGGAAGGATGTTGTCCGTCGAACAAATTGAAAAACTAATAAAGGATAATATGTAAATCCTTAAAATGAGGAGTCGTAAGGAGCGCAGCGACGGAATAGCGAGCGACAGGCAAGCCTTTTGCCCTCTTTCGGCGAGCGTCAGCCCGCAGGGGTTCTCGGCTTAGCCGAGGCGCGGACATATCCGCGGACTCCATTTTCGACAGCAAAAAGCCTAAGTCGTTTGACTTAGGCTTTAGGTGGTGGAGAGAGGGCAACGTAAGTCGATACATTAATGCCTGTTATATTTAATTTACCAGTTTCGTGTAATGGCTATATCTTGCAAAAATCTTTTAATTATGATACAATAAAGATATATAAAGCAAAGAGGTGGAATATGACATTCGGAGAGAAAGTTAAGTGTGTGAGAGAAAAACTATTTTTAAGTCAAGTACATTTGGCAAAGGAATTGGGGGTGGCTCCGCTTGCTGTTATTAGGTGGGAGCAAGAAAAAACGAAGCCTAACTTTAACAGTCAAAAGTCGTTTTATGATTTTTGCAACAAAAACGATATTTTCTTTGACGATTTTATTGGAGGTAAAAGATGAAAAAATTCACAGGTCTATTTATTGGGATAGTGCTTTTTATCTTTTTTACGGCAGGCATTTGTACATCGTGTGACAAAAAAGATGATATTAAATATGTTAACACAAGAACTGATTTTTGCTCCAAAGTTAACACTGACAGCATTATATATGTAGATGATATAGATTTTGGCGGCGAAACTGAATCCGAACAAATTAAAATAGAAAAAAGTATTAGTATTATTGGAAAAAGCAATAAATCCGTATTGAAAAACGTATATTTTGATATTTCTGGCGGCGGGTTAGAATCCGAAATGATAACGGTAAGCATTCAAAATGTTGTTTTCAATGGGAATTACAATAATGAAAATTTAACAGTTGACAGTACAAAAAGTTATGTGCAAAATATGGGTTCTCGAAGAGATGAAAAAAGAGCGATTAATGCAGAGGGTTTTATGTCTCTTAGTATAGATAATTGCGATTTTACTAATTATAATTCTTCATCTGGCGCCGCCGTTTATGCAAATTATACAGATGGAAATTTAGATTTATATAAGCGAATGAGCTTTACTATGAGTAATTGTAATGTTTACAATAATTATACCTTCAGAGGTTCTGTTCATTTTAACGGGAAAAAACCGATGGCTGCTGAATTTAAAAATTGCAACTTTTACAATAATCAAGCGTCTTATGCAAGCGGTATATTTGCTGGTGGGGTAGTTGCCAAAATAGATAATTGCAGTTTTAAAAATAATGTATATCAGGAGATAAAAAATGTTTACGAAACCAATTATGTTACGCGTGAAAAAACCAATTATGTATCAGGGCAAGCCCTTCATTTCACAGATGCTGAGGGTGTTGTAACAAACAGCGTATTTGAAAATAATATAGGCTATACGGGTGGCGCAATCAGCAGTCATAAAAGTTTGATGACGGTTGACTCGTGTAAATTTTTAAGAAACACTGCAGAAAACAACGGAGGAGCTATATCCGTTTTTTCCAAAGAAACTATGCCTACATACATAACCAACTGTACTTTTATAGGGAATAAGGCTAATAAAGAAGGAAATATCTTTTGTAATGCTAATGCTGACTATGTTTACAGAAAAACCAAAGCATCAAAAGTAGAATTTTCGTTGTGTATATTTTTGGAGAATAATGGCAACGGAAATTTATTGTTCTATAATGATACATCAACTTATAAGTATATTGAGGGTATGGAATGGCGTGATGAAAGTGTTTCTCCTTTTGTATATAATATCGAAAAGGATGACAATGAAAATTATTTGTATAATGACGACACCGTGGAGGATGATATATTGGGTTCGATTGTTATAGATAAGTACTATGTCGCAAAAGATAACTCCTACACTCAATCGTTTAGCTACGAGCAAGCGATAGCTTTAAATATAATTGATGAAATCGATTTTAATACTGCGGATTCAATAAAAATCAACAAAGGAAGTAAGGCAGATGTGATTGTTCCGATTGAAATTGCTTCGACATATGCAAACGGAAAATTCAAAAATATTGAGTCTATTACCAAAATAGGCGTAAACGATTTCACTCCACCAAAGGAATCTAATTGGATTTGGTGGGTTATTGGAAGTTTTGGTTTTGTAGGAAGCATTGTTTTTGTCTTAGTAATATTGCATAGGCGAAAAGTGTTGGCATTAGCAACAATATCAGGGAACGATAATATAACAGATAAAATAGATAAAACAAAGGTCGCGGAAAACTCAAATATAGAAGAAATCTTAAAAGGAAATATAATTGGGATTGTAACCGATTTTAAGTTATCTCAAAGAGAAAGCGATGTAATGAATGGTTTAATTGACGGAAAAATTGCCAAGCAGATTGCAGTAGAACTATTTATCAGCTTTGATACGGCTAGGTATCATATTAAAAATCTTTACAAAAAGCTTGATGTTCATAGCCAAACGGAGCTTATCAGCTTCTGCCATAAATACAAAAAAATAGATTAAAGTTTTTATAAAGATTATCAGCCCGTTTCCTGTTTGGAAGCGGGTTTTTGTTGTTTACTAAAAAGAACTACCCACAACTTTGCATAAACTACCCAAATAGGCGAGTTGTCTTTACTACAGTCATTGCTTACAATATTAGTATAATAAATTCGGAGGATGAGCAATGTGCCTAAAATTATGAATGGTGTATTCTTTGAAAAAATAAGGGAGCTGAAAAGCGAATATAACAAACTCCTTTAAGCGCATCCAGAGATTGGCACTTTATCAAATAAGGAGCTGATTGTGTTTGAAAAAATGCTATCGGATAAAACATTATTTGAAATCGCTGCCGAATTAGGTTTGACTCATTCTACAATTCATTATCACAGCAAAAATATTTACAAGAAGCTGGACATTCACAGTCGTACACAGCTACTTGTGGTATATAAAAATTTATTCTGACGGAGGTTTCCCCTAATGAAAAAGAAAACTATACTTAGCATAGTAATTTGTCTTATTATGATGCTTGGCATCACTATGCTTGCCGCATGCAACCCGGATAATGGCAACGGCGATAAAACTTGGCCGACAATATCTTATTTGTCTGATACCGAAAAATACACAGGTTCCGGTACAATAACCAAAATTAATGAATGGGATAACGATGATGTAACTGTCGATATAAACGGCGCAACTGAGGCAAGCGTTACAGAATATATTAACAAGCTTATCGCTGCGGGGTGGGCGCACGTTGAGGGCTCTCCTGCCGTTGGCGCGGATAAAACGAACTATGCCTTTACCAAAATAGGAAACGAGGCGCAAATTGCAGTCATATATTTCAAGTCCGAGCAAAGCAAAAGTGATGGCTCTAAATATAACCTTGAAATACAAGTGGATAAGGACGGCGGTTATACTTCTGGTGGAGAACAAGGCATCAAGCTTGCCACGCCAAACGTTGGTATTAGCGTTAGCGGTGTTGCAAGCTGGTCGGCGATTAACGGCGCAAGCGGATATAAGTATAAACTTAATAACGGCGCAGAACAAGCAACTAACACACTTACAGTTCAACTTACAGCAGGACAAAGCATATCTGTTAAAGCCGTAGGCGATGGCTCGCTTCATACGGACAGTGATTGGAGCAGTGCAAAGACTTACACATCGGGTGGCGGTGATGCTATTACAGCAGCAGATTTTGAATACGCGCTCGGCACCAATTTTCATATCAGTTCAAAGTGGGATGTAAAATATTTTGACCCTGATTACACCTATCAAGAATATGTAACAATAGCTTTGATAAACGGCGTTTATTATATCGAACAATACGATTACAACTACGAGCAATCGGGTGCAAGAGACAATTTTAAGCAAATGTTTTTTGCTCCTAAAACAGGCGGTGGTTATACGAAATATGTTAGATATGACGAAAGCGAACAATTTGAAAGCAGCGACGCAAACGAAAGCGATTTTAATGCAGCTTTTAACATCGGCGCATTGTCCAATACTCCGATTGGTCGCGCAAAACTGTGGTACGGAAACGGCGCGGCAAATTTTTCAGCAGGCGCAATTAGTACTCATACTACAGGCGCAACAGTAAAGAAATACACGTACAGTGCGGGCAATACGACTATGTATGAGTTTTTTGTCGATACTGTTTCAAAGGCTTGTGTAAAATTTATTGACCATATAAACGATGGAACAATGGATTGTTCAAAATTTAATATTAGTGATAATACTTTTGGACAAAACGGCTTGCCGTCATTCCCCGGAATTGCAGCTTCTCCCACGCAGCTTACCTTGCCTAACGTTACAATCAATAACAGCGGAGAGGCAAGCTGGGAGGCAGTAGCAAATGCAGCTGGTTATAAATACAAAATTAACAACGGCGCAGAGCAGACGGCTCCTTCAAATCGCACCGTAACTTTAACCAACGGACAAAGTATCGTAGTAAAAGCATTAGGTAACGACACAAGCTTTACAGACAGCGACTGGAGTGTATCTAAAACTTACACACAACAAACAGTTACCGAGAATTGGCCGAATTCGACAAAACTTGGAGAATACGGCTTCAGCGGACTTACAAAACCATCGGGAGCAACTCTTACTGCCGTTGCCGAGGGGACTGCGGACGGGCAACAATATTTGGCGATAGTAATGACAGGAGGCGCCGAGGGAATGTTCAATTCCTTGACGACTTCGCTATATAATGACGGCGCAAATTACGGGTATAATGCGAATCATGACGGCGTGGAACAAAAGGCGATTATCGGCGCATTGAGAAACAGTACGGAATCATTAAAGAGTTTTGCAGGCTTCAAACCTACGGGAGCGACAAATATGTATTATTTGGCGTCGGTAGAATATTTTGTTACCGCAACCGTGGATGCCAAAGGCTCTCCTATTGCCGCAGGAACTATTAATATCGTATTGACGCAGGCAGATTTTTCAGCAGGGGTAAATCCCGATCCGGGCAACGATCCTGCTTACGGAGATTACATTCAACTGCCGAATAAATTCACTATAGTTTATAATACGGGAACTATCGGCGAAACAAAGACACTCACAAAAGACGGAGATAAGCTACACTGGAAAGTGGTAAGCGAATACGAAGACAGAGAGCGTTTGGCTGTTAAACAAGCGGACGGTAGCTACAAAATTTATGAAAAGGATAATAAAAACGGAAACGGCGAATGGGATACTTCTTACGTGCCGGAATACAGCAATATTAATTATGCGCTTGAGGCGCTTGACAGCAATTTTATGACGGACGCACAAAACAGAATTAACGCAGTAACACCTAGCGGTACGGGAAACGGAACAGTCGCGGGAATGACTTGTAATATAAATCATTATGTTAGCTCTCCATATACATATTCGTATTATACTTACTGCGGATTAGTATTTAAGGCGGTAGAACAAAATAACAATGAAGCTACAATAACAAGCTTTGAGGTAACTTCTTATTCTTCAACTGCGGACTTGTCTGGCGCAAGCTATCAGCTATAAAACATAGCGACGTTACAGATTCTTGCAACGTCGCTTTTTTTAAAGGAGTAAAAAATGAAAAGCAAAAAAAATTGTTTTTTGACAATCTTGACAATGATGCTTTTGCTTGCGGTTGTCTGTGTAGGCTTTTCGCTTGGAGAAAGCGTTCAAAATAAAATGGCAATCGCTTACGCTACACAGATTAGTCCTACCTACACGACCCAAAACGAGTCTTGGCAGTCTAAGGCAAAGGAATATTTTGAGGATGGCGTCAGAGTTGGATTGACGGCGGAGAGCGCCTATAACGGAGTTACAGTTTTTGATTCTACTAAGGGTAATACAGCTGAGAATCCGTACGTGATAGATTCTTTAGAAAAATTTGTTGTTTGGACAAGATATGAGTTGCCAATGACGGTTTTAGATAGTGTTAACCCTTCCTTTAAAAACAAGTTTGTCACCCTTTCAGTGGACGTTGATTTGGGCGACTACTATTTTAGGTGGAATAATGGCGGCGGTCATACATCATCCTTTGCAGGAGGAAGTTTTGAAGGAAGCTTTGACGGACAAAATCATACCATATCTAACGTTTTTGTACTCAGCGCGGCGCAAACTACTTGCGGTGGAATATTTGTCAACGTGGGTGGAAACGTCAGCAACCTAATTATTGACAACGCAAAACTTTTAGCAACGGGCTCTGCAAGCGCAGTAGGAGTTTTGGCAAGCTCGTGCGGAACACAGCAATCTGTCACAAACGTACACGTCAAGAATTCTTACATTGGTTGCGGAGAACAAGGCGCAAGCTCCTTGACTTTTGTCGGTGGATTGATAGGAAGAGTTCTGTCATCACAATCGACTAATGCCCAAACTATCATATCTAATTGCTCAGTCAAGCAAAGCGAGCTAGACGGGCAGTATTACGTTGGTGGCATTGTCGGAAATTTCGCAGGAAACGGCTCAACGGGTAATTCAATCTTGAATATTTCGTCTTGTTATTCATACGGCAATACTATCACAGCGTCAAGCAATGCGGGCGGTATAATCGGTAGCGCATCAAGCATCAAGACAGACCTATCTTCCGCCGTGTTGACCGTTGAAAAATGTTACAATTATTCTACTGTTTCAGCTCAAAACCGAGCTGGTGGCATAGTAGGTTCATTTTCAAACGGCGCAGACAGACCAAGCATTTTGAATAATGCGTATTTTGTTGTGACGGCTTGTGGAAATGCGGGACAAATCACTGCAAAAGCTTACGGGGACAACGGCGGTGGCTGGGCAGGCGGTATTGTCGGATTGTGCTATGTTGCGGAAAATTCAAGCGGCGAAAACATCCCTCAAATCAGCTTTTGCTACAATCACGGCGACATATCGGCGGAATACGGATTGAATTCTGCTTCTATGAGCAACTTGAGCTATCCAAATAGCGGATACTATGCTCCCCTTTCAGCAAAGACCTCTTATGTTGTCAGCGGTATTACTTTCCGTGTCAGCGATACAAGAGAAGAGGGCGCGCGCACGGTGATGGTATATGACAGTTACAATTCGGGCACTTTGACTTTGCCTCAGAATCCTTCCTCTTCAGCCTATGTCGGGATGGCCGTAGCGACGGCGGGAATCGGTTCTGTTGAGGACAGCTCAGCGTATAACGGTACGGCTATGGACAGCTATGCGTTGGACAGTTGCTGCGATTCGGCAATAGGGAGCAGAATATATCCGTCATCTACCTCGAACGAGGGAGAAAACTTGTATTTGTCAGCGCAAGAGCTAAGACTGCTTTCAACAGACTTGTTGCCCTACGGCAGTGGGAAGTTTAGCGGTGACAGAGGAGGCTTTTTTCCAGTGCTATACGATATACCTTCCTCTCAGCTATATATGCCTACCTTGACCATCAACAGATATGACGGCGAGCAAGCTTTTTCTTCTGTTAGTTGTAATGTCGGCGCAAATATGCTGTTCGATTTGTATTATGACGGAGCGGAAAACGGCAATGATTATGATTTTGAGCTTTACACCGATAGCGTATGTGCGACCGAGGCGGATTATTGCTTTACCAAGGACGCTGAATATTGGCTCAAGTTCTACGTGCCTATTACAATAGAGAGTAGTTCAAATCTAAATAAATATAGTTTTGACGTACTGCAAGGCGAGTCTTTTGAACTGTCAGATTTTAAGAACGATGCAAATTTGCAAAAAACGGGTTACGAGGTGAGCGGAATAGTAGGCGAAATACCATTGAGTGTAATGGAGCCTACTACTTATCAGGCAAAATATACGCCAATCAACTATACAATCACGCTTTTGGGAGCAAACGGTAGCTCAAACATCATTCAAAAAACCTATGGTTCGACCTTGGCGGCGCAAGAAATTGCAAGCTATGCGGGTTGTGGGCAAACGCTAGGTAGCGAGTATTTTTTGAATTGGTACACAACGGGCGGGAATAGTTCGACGAACGCTTTTGCTGGTGGGAGTATTGTTGTCAGCGAAAACTTGTCATTATCGGTCAACAGCGAAACTATTGCGGTGGAGAGCATTTCAATCAATACTTCACCTACAAAAACAACTTACAGCAAGAATAGCGAGATTGACGTTACGGGCTTGACGATAACTGTAAGCTACAATCACACGACGGCTCAAACTCCCAGCCCCATAAATGTCGATAGTGGTTGGGTAAGCGGTTTTAATACGGCAGTTGCGGGCGATTATCAAGCGACAATAACATATCAAAGCAAGACTGTTGCTTTTGATTATTCAGTGCTGGAAAATTACGCCATCAAATTGATAATTAACCCTGAGGGTTACGGAACGTCTGATTATTCTCAACTAGGATTTGATGCGGGAAACTATGACGTAAACATAGACGGTAATACTTTGCAGATAGGCAATGACCGCGATTACTATTCAGGTGCTTATCCAAAGAGTAACGACAGCGAATATAGCTACAGTTTTGATGGCTATACCTTAAACGGTCATGCACTACCCTCAATGCTAAATTTGACAGAAGACATAGACATTTATGTAAATTTTTCAAGAGAGAAAATTAGTTATACGATCAGTTTTGATACTCTAGGCGGTAGCTCAAATCCAACATCAATCACGGAAAAGTGGGGTTCAAGCGTAGATCTACCCACACCGCCTACAAAAACAGGCTATTTGTTTGGTGGTTGGTTCAAGAGCGAGGACGATGGCGACACCTTAGGCAATGCGTTTGACAATATCGTGCCAAAAAGCAATATTGTTGTGTATGCAAAGTGGAGTGAATGCGACCACGGTGAAAATGAAAATTTGCCCACCTGTACGCAAGGCGCGACTTGCTCCTTGTGCGGTGGCAGTATCAATGCGTTGGGACACGATTATGGCGAATGGCAAAAGCACGACGCAAATCAGCACAAGCGAATTTGCGCTAGGGACAATACTCATATAGATTACGCAAATCACACTTGGAACAACGGCTTGATTACCACGGAGCCTACGCATACTGAATTTGGCGAAAAAACCTTTACTTGCACCGTATGCGGAGAAATGAAAACCGAAGATATTGCAAAACTGACTGCGCACACTTTTAGTGAAGTTGCCGATGCAATATACCTAAAAACGGGAGCAACCTGCACCTCTCCCGCTGTTTATTATAAGAGTTGTGAATGCGGAGTGGCAAGCGACGAAACCTTTGAATACGGCGCAGCACTGTCACATAGTTACGATACGATATGGCATAGCGACATAAACGGACATTGGCATATTTGCTCAGTTGGCGGAGAGAAAGGCGAGGTAACAGAGCATTCTCCCGACAGGCACGCCCCGACAGAAACGGAAGCGGTAAAATGTACGGAATGTCAATTTGTAATAACTCCTGCGACGGGACATATTGTGCATACAGCGGATACTTCTAAATGGTTGTCCAATGGAACAAGTCATTGGCACACATGCGTAGGCTGTGAGGAAAAAATGGATGTCACCGCACATAGTGGCGGCACTGCAACCTGTCAAAATGTGGCAGTGTGCGAGGTGTGCGGCGAACAATACAGCGACCTCGGCAATCACAATTATGGTGCATGGACGTCTCACGACGGCGCACAACATAAGCGCGAATGCTCCGTTTGCCACGAATATGAGTATGCAAACCACGCTTGGAATAGCGGCGCAGTGACTACGGCTCCCACTCATTCAACTGAGGGCGAAAGAACCTTTACTTGCGCAGATTGCGGTGCAACGAGAACAGAATCAATACTTGCGTTGGCAGAACATGTGTATAACCAAGAGGTTGCAACGGCGGCATATTTGAAATCCGCAGCCACCTGCACTTCTCGCGCAGTGTATTATAAGAGTTGTATATGCGGTGAGCGTGGCACAGAAACCTTTGAATATGGCGAATTAATGGCTCACACTTCTGAAATAATCCCTGCGCAAGTTGCAACTTGCACAGCGGCTGGACATACGTCAGGAAGCAAGTGCTCCGTTTGCGGAACGATTATAACCGCAACAACACCAATTGACGCTCTTGGACATAATTATGTGTTTGCGCACACTGTTGCACCGAATTTGGAAAATCAAACTGATGGCTACGACCTTTATACTTGCTCGCACGATGCGACCCATATCGAACAGCGCAATCTAGTTGAATGGGAAACACTGATACCAAAAGTAACAGTCTCCGTTTTGGGTGGTACTATACAAGGACAAAGCGGTAATAGCGCTATCGTAAACAAAGACGGCAGTGTAACTGTAATTGCAGAAGCGCCTGCCGATGGTAAGGTGTTTGTTGGTTGGAAGTTAGGCGATGAAATCGTTAGCAACAACCAGAGCTACACTTTTACCGCTATTGAAAACATTACGCTTACAGCGATTTATAAAGATGCACCTAGAGATGGTTTGTCAGTCGGCGTTATTGCAGGAATAGCAGTAGGTGGCACTGCGGTTATTGGATTTGGCGGATTTGCAATTTTTTGGTTTGTTATCAAGAAAAAGAAATTCGCAGACCTGCTTGCAATATTTAAAAAGAAATAATAACTAATTAGTTTACTAATCTATAGAGCCGTCCAAAACATAGGGCGGCTCTCCTCTTAAATTAACAAATTCAAAGAACTACTGTATCGCATAAAATTATGAGTTGGCACTGTGGCATGTGCTTGTCATGAACAAGTGCGTCGTCGCTTCGCGACTCCGCAGACAAGCACACGCCACAACCAAACTGAATAAACCAAACTGGAAGACTGATTGCACAAATCGGTCTTTTTTGTTGCGCCAAAAACACAAATTAAAACGGACGGCAAAAACGCAGGAGCGCGAAAACATCTTGAGCCGAGCGGAAAGGCGTTCGCCGCTAACCCGCTTGGCGATTTGCCTTTTTCCTCTCGCTCTCGGCAAACAAGAATTGTTCTTTCGCTTTTCCTCTGTCGTT
>CAZSAC010000015.1:0-33417 GCA_964604875.1 uncultured Bacteroidaceae bacterium
AGGGGCAGTTTTTTACTTTGCAGTCAATACACCGCTCGGCGGAGTCCTTTGGCGCATTCTCGGGCGTAAAAAATTTTAAACTTCCGTATGAGCTGACGCTTTCAAACTTTTTTCCTACCATCCAATAAAACAAATCGAAATCGTGACAGCATTTTGCAAAAATCATAGGGCTAGTTTGGTCTTCTCTGCGCCAATTTCCACGAACATAACTGTGCGCAAAGTGGAAATAACCGATGTTTTCACTATGGTTTATGTTGACCAAATCCCCGATAGAACCGCCGTCTATAAGTTCCTTAAGTTTTTTATAATAAGGGTGATACCGCAAAACGTGGCAAACAACGATAATCACGCCCTTTTCCTCGGAATATTTAAGCAGTTTTTCGCACTCGGAAATATCTTTGGAAACAGGCTTTTCAACAAGTATATATTTATATCCCGCGTCGATAGCCTGCATACAATGTCCATAGTGGTCATTATCCTGCGTCGCGATGATAATTGCGTCGGAAAATTTTTCAAACGAAAAAAGCTCGTCAGCCGAATAAAACACCTTTTGAGCCTTAAACCGTCTGGCTGTGTTATCCGCGCGAAGTTTATTGAGGTCGCTGACTGCAATAAGCTCCATATCCTTACAAACCGACTTCATCCATCTTAAATAACCATATCCTCTGGAACCAACTCCCAAACACGTAATTTTCATAATTTACCCCTATTAATCCAATTTCATATTCAAAAGGCTTGAAAGCAGTTTGCTATCTTCCATCAACCTGCCTCCTCCTAATACTACGGCATTATCGTAATCTCTTAAAGGTATGACGGGAATGCCCAATCCTCTGCTAATATACTCCGCTATACCAGGCAATTCCGAAGTGCCTCCCGACAAAAAAATCCCCTTCTTGACAATATCGTTAGCAAGCTCGGGCGGAGTCATACTAAGCACGTTTTCTATCACCTCTATAATACTGTCAATAGGCTTGGAAATTGCATTTTTTATATCCTTTGCCGACGCTTCCATACTTCTTGGAGTGCTGTCCAATATATCCCGCCCGTTCGTTTCTGTGGCGGATAAGTCGTTATCATATAAGCTTCCAATGTCGAGCTTCATTTTTTCTGCGGTATACTCACCTATTTTTATGCCGTAATGTTCAACAAAATAATCAATAATCTTGCCGTTTAAAAGATTTCCGCCGATATTTACCGAGCAAGCGTACGCAATCCCCGTCCTAGATACGCTGGCAACCTCTGTAGTGCCACCGCCTATATCTACAAACAAGCCTCCCACGCTGTTGGTATAAGCAAGCAAAGCGAGAGGTGTTTCCACCAAAAGAACGTCTTTTATGCCACAGTTTAACATAACGGTTTCAATATCCCGTCTCTCAATTACCGTCAACCCGCACGAAATAAGCACAATCGCGCGCACTTGCGGTTTAATGAAGGTTTCAGGCAAAACCCTTTTAATAAGCGCCGATACCAGCAAGGTTGCCTCATCCATATTGACAATTACGCCGTCTTGAATTGGAAATACAACCTGAGAAGTCCCTAAACTTGCTTTAACGCTTCTGTTTGCGGCGTTGCCAACTTCAACGGCTTCTTTCTTTCGTTTATGATAATCGACAATCGCAACGGAGGCTTCATTTAGCACAATTCCCACTCCCCGTTGATATATCGTAATATTGCTAGACCCTAAATCTATTGCCAATTCTAAAGTTGCCATTTTTCCTCCGTTACTGTCAATATACAAACTTTTTGAGAACAAAAGCCAGCTTTTCCATAGGTAAACCAACTATATTTGTATAGCTCCCCGAAAAGCTTTGCACAACTACCTCGTCCTGTATGCCGTATGCGCCCGCCTTATCCAAAGGATTATTGTTTTGAATGTAGGCAAGAATTTGCTCATCTGAAAGCCTTTTGAGTTTAACGCCGGATTTGACATAAAAAGTTTCTTCCAGTCCGTTTGCCTTGACGCAAACTCCCGTATAAACAAAATGCGTTCTCCCGCTTAATCGCTTAAGCATTTGAAACGCATCGTCACGGGATTTCGGCTTTAAAAAAAACCTTCCATCCATATATACTACGGTGTCTGCCCCAATAACAATGCCCTCTTGGCGACATTGCGTCGCTTTGGCTTTGGCGTTTTTCATTACTACGGCGGAGGGCTTAAAACCGTCCTCTATTTCCGGCGCATTAGTGGGGCAAACAACAAAATCTTTTACTATTTCACTCAGCAATTCCCGTCTTCTGGGAGACGCCGACGCTAAAATAATTTTAGAGGATTTCAAGGTTTTTCATATATGCCCGCTTAAACTCGCTTGCGCAAGTCAACGCGTCTTTTATTTCGAGCGAACAATCGCCCTCAGTTTCGGTTTTCATAATGACGCTATCGCCTAAAACGTCGCAGTTTATACCGGTGATTAATCCGCTTTGACTGCGGTCAAAGCTTTCCGCAATACGCAATATCACCGAAAGTTTGCGGATGGCGTCCACATCCTCGGCTGACAGCATAGAACGGTACTTTTGTAAATCCTGCTCCGAAAAATCACTCTTACGGTGCCCGCAAGCGACAAATGAAGCCAAAACCAAATCCTTGTGCGATATGCCGTAAAGGTTGCTGTTTAAAATGATATAACTGCTGTGTTTTTGGTGGTCGTAATATTTGATTCTCATACCGCTGTCGTGCAGTAGCGCGGCAACACGCAGAACCTTGACGTACATTCTTGGAAGCTTATGTAAAACTTTAAGCTGTTTGAAAAGCTGAAGGGTCAAGTTATAGACGTGTTCGGCGTGAGGAATATTCGCATCGAAATAGTTCATCAATGTTTGAATGCTGTGTCCCAAAATATCCGATAACGGTTTTTCATTTGTGCTTGGAACGGCGTATCTAAACATCGCGCCTTCTCTTAAACCGCAACCGCTGACGATGATATTATTGAACCCGACGTAATCGGCAACCGATTTGATAACCGCCAAAGCCGACGGGAAGATATCCGCGCGCCCACTGGATAAGCCCTTGATTTTTTGCGTGCGGTCAAGGTCCAAACTGCGAACAGTATCATATATCTGGTTAAATTCACCAATGGAAACGTGATAGTTGTGCATCATATCCAAGGGATATTTTTTGATGTTTCGGCTGATACGACCAAGGTTTCTAAAGCTTCCGCCAACCCCTACGAATTGCGCGTCGGGGTCAATCGATTTAAACCATTCGATTTTATCCAAATGCTCTTTGATAAAGCTTTCAATTTTTTTGGATTTTTCTTCGGGGGAGATATTGTCGTTTTTAAATAAATCCGTAAGTGTTACCGAGCCGAATTGCAAGGTTTCAGATGCCAAAATATTTTTACGGCTGTAATAGATAAACTGAGTGCTGCCACCGCCGATATCCATAATAAGCCCTTTTGGAACTTCCAAAGAATTTATAACGCCCTGATAAACCAAGCTTGCCTGCTCATCCTTAGATAATACCGTAAGTTTTATACCGCAAGATACGGCAACTTCATCTAAGAAGCTTTTCTGGTTTTTAGCGCGCCTAACAGCGGCTGTAGCATAGGCGTAGATTTTTTCAATTTTGTTGGCGTCGCAAAGGCGACGGAACATTTTTAAAGTTTTAATTGTTTGCGCGATGCGCTGGGGTTTTAAAAAGCCGTCCCAATCCATATCTTGAGCCAAACGTACGGATTCTTTAAGTTCGTCAAAGACGACAAAGTATCCACCCTCTAAGATATTGACTAAAACTAACCGAGCCGAATTCGACCCTAAATCGATGATAGCGATTTTTTCCATTCTCTCTTCCTTAATATGTGCAATTTTCGTATTGTAATATAAATTTATACGTGAGTATAGCTATTATAGCATATAAAAAATGGTTTGTATAGGGGGGTTTTGAATTTTCTTGTGCCTTTTTTTAACTTTTTTCGGGTTTTTCCATAAATATTTTGGCAAACCTCAGTTTATAATGGAAAAACAGCGGAAACAGAAAAAATAAAAATCCTCCGATTAAGGAGGATTTGTTTTAAATTTACTGTCTTTCGTCAGCCATCAATATACAATGCTGCGGACATTTATTTGCGCACTTACCGCACCCCGTGCATTTGGAATAATCAATAACGGCTAAATTATCCACAATGGTTATTGCGCCGAATTCACAAACCTTGGCGCATAATCCGCAAGCGATACAGCCCTTTGAGCAAACTTCTCTGACTTCCTTGCCCTTTTTATGGTTGGAGCAAGCCACAAAAACTTTTGCCGAAGCGGGAATCCTTTTAATAATTTTTTTCGGGCACGCGGCGACACAAAGCCCACAGCCGATACATTTATCCTGATAAACCTCGCCATAGCCTTTCATATTTACTTCTACCGCGTGATTATTACAAGCGTCAACGCAACTACCCATACCAAGGCAACCCCAATCGCATTGTTTTCTTCCACCGGAAAGCAGTTCCATAGAACGGCAATCGCCATAACCCATATACTCGTATTTGTCTTTGGCGTTATTGCCACCACGACAACAGACAACAACCTTTGTTGCCTCGCTTGTATTCGCAACCCCTAGAATTTGGGCAATTTCATCTTTATTTGCTTTGCTTGTAACGCTGCAATCACAGACCTTTGCGCGTCCTTCTACAAGCGCGGTTGCAAAGCCGTCGCAGCCGGGATGACCGCACGCACCGCAGTTTGCGCCTGCTAGTTTTTCCAAAACCTTATCAATACGCTCGTCACGCACAACTGCAAGTTTTTTTCCTAAGTAGGCAAGAGCGACAGCAAAAACCAAAGCCAAACTAAATAAAATCAAAGCCGGTAAAATTATTTTCATATCGCGCCTCCTATATAATTCCGCTGAACGCCACGAACGACATACTGATTATGGATGCCGCAATAAGCGTAATTGGAAAGCCCTTAAAGTTATCGGGAATATCGCTATACGCCAGCTTCTCACGGACGCCCGCCATAAGCACAAGCGCAAGCGTAAAGCCGACACCGCTGAACGCGCCGTTTATGAGCGCTTCAAACATATTATAGTCATAAACGCCGTCGGTTTTGCCAACGTTAAGGATAGCGACACCCAAAACTGCGCAGTTTGTTGTAATCAAAGGCAAGTATACGCCTAAGGCGTTGTATAAGGACGGGCTGAATTTCTTTATAACGATTTCAACGCATTGCACCAAGGCGGCGATAATCAAAATAAAGGCTATAGTCCTAATATATTCCACGCCCCACTTAACCAAAAGCAGGTTGACCGCATATGTAATTGCAGAAGCAACGCTCATAACAAAGATAACCGCCATACCCATACCGAGAGCGCTGTCGGTTTTTTTGGAAACACCCAAAAACGGGCAAATTCCTAAAAACTGACTTAAAACAAAGTTATTAACAAAAACAGCGGCAATAATAATCATAAAAATATTCATTATTTGTCCTCCTTTGCAATAGGCGCGACGGCTTTATTCTTTTTGCGGATTTGAAGCCAGTTAAAAAACGCCATAACCGAACCAAACACAAGGAAACCGCCGGGAGCCATTGTCAAAATGCCCATCGGAATCGGGAATAGTGGAGTAAGCGTCCAATTAAAGAACACCAAGCTTCCTGTGCCGAGAATCTCTCTAATAGTGCCGATAAGCATTAATGCAAGCATAAAGCCGACGCCCATACCCAAACCGTCTAATGCGCTGTCCAAAACTTTATTCGAGCTTGCAAACGCCTCTGCGCGGGCAAGAATAATACAGTTAACAACAATCAACGGAATATATAAGCCCAAAATTTCATATACGTCTTCCAAATATCTTGCCAAAACCATATCGACAACCGTAACAAATGTTGCGATAATCAAAACGTAAGCGGGAATACGAACCTTATCCGGGATAACCTTTCTCAGCAAGGAAATCAAAGCGTTGCTGCAAACCAAAACGAAGGTCGTCGCCAAGCCCATATAAATGCCGTTCATCATAGCGGTGGTCAACGCCAAAACGGGACACGTACCTAAAACCAATCGGAAAATAGGATTGTTTTTAAATATACCGTTTGTAATAATTTGTCCTTTATTAGTTTTCATTTTCCACCTCCTACAAGCTTATTGTGGTAATATACGACAAGGTCCACGCTATTACAAATTCCGTTAGAGGAAAGAGTTGCTCCGCCGATAGCGTCAATTTTTTCCTTTCCGTCGACTGCCGGTTGTTTAGTTGTATAAAAACCTTTAATAGTCGTAACGTCAATGCCGTAATATTTGCTTAAATTATCGCTTGCCAAGGGTTTGGCGATAGTTTCGCCGGAGGCAGTTTTCAAAATATTTACAATTTTATTGTCTTCAATGGCAATCATAAGCTCCAGATTCTTTTTATAACCCTTAACGTTGGTGCTATAAATATAAATCTTTTTGCCCTGAACGTCGCACGTATCAACGCGCTTAATACGCGCAGAAGTGTCCGAGGGTACGTCAATACCACTTACGTCAACCTCTTCAAAATTAGCTCCGTTTTCATAAACCTTTTTGAGGTTTCTTTCCAGCTTCTGTTCGTCCGATAAATAGGTGAAGTTATTTACCGTCCCTAAAAGGACGCCTGCAATAATCGCAATCAAGCTTAGTACGATGGCAGTCTTAATAATATCTTTCATTATGCCTGCGCCTCCTTTTTATCTTCTTTTTTGGGCTTAATAGGTTTTACATACCCAAAAGCGCGCGGTTTCAGATATTTATCCAGCAAAGGCGTAACGATATTCATAATTAAAATTGCAAAAGATACGCCCTCCGGCATTGTGCCGTATTTTCTGAATATAGCCGTCAAAAATCCGCAAGCTACGGCGTATATGCAAACGCCAATCGCTGTGTTTGGCGACGACGAATAGTCGGTTGCCATAAAAATCGAACCCAACAATAAACCACCGCTGAAGATACCCAAAAAAGCAACGTCGACACTTTGATAAAAAATCAAGGTCATCAAAAAATAGGTTGCAATAAACAAGGTCGGAATTTTCCAATCGATAACTTTTTTAAACAGCAAATACGCTCCGCCAATCAACAACGCCAACGCAGAGACCTCGCCTGCGCAACCGCCGATGTTGCCTAAGAATAATTTGCTGAAGGAAAAGTTTGTAACGCCCGTTTTTAATGAAGCTAAAGGCGTCGCTGTCGAAATTGCTTCAAGCTCCGCCGAATTGAAGCCTGCGGAAAAATATTTAAACATTTCCGAAAAGCCGTTTGTCAAATCTATAGGAGCGACGTATTTAGTCATAGGAATCGTCCAAGCAAGCATAACGAATATACGCGCCGCTATAGCGGGGTTTGCAAAGTTTTTCCCTAGACCGCCAAAAAGCATTTTAACAACCATCGTGGCAAAAACACCGCCGATTATAGGTATGTATAAAACAACAACCGGAGGCAAATTCAAGCCAAGAATTAAGCCCGTCACGACTGCGGATAAATCCCCCAACGTGGACGGACGCTTGCGCATCTTATTATATAAAAACTCTCCCAATAACGCGCCTCCGACAGAAAGCAGACATACTACCAACGGATAAAATCCGTAAAGCAATATAGCCGCAAGCAGAGCCGGCATTAAAGCGATAATAACATCGCTCATAATTTTTTTCGTAGTTCTGGCAGATGTTATGTGGGGAGAGGTTGAAACAACAAAATTCCCGTGCATTATTTAATCCCCCTTTCTCTTATCATTCGTTTACCTAATCTAATAGCCTGTGTCAACGGACGTTTTGCAGGACAATTATAGGCGCAACTTCCACATTCGATACAATTTAAAATCCCGGCGTCTTTTGCCGCTTGCGGATTATCTGCAAGCACCGCCGCCTCGATTTTCATAGGCATTAAGTGCATAGGACAAACTTTTGCGCACCCTGCGCAGTTAATACATGGAGTTTGTTCAAGCACATTCACTTCTTCAGCAGTTAAAAACAATAGGCTGGAACCGCCCTTTGCAGTAACGGCGTTTAGCGTCGGTTGAGCAAAGCCCATCATAGGTCCGCCGCTTATGACCTTAACATAAGGCACATACGGTTCTCCGCCCTGCGTATATTTGTGAATGAAATCGTAGGATACGCCGTTTCTAACCCAGAAATTGCCCTTATTGTTTATACCACCGCCGGATACTGTCATCGCGCGGCGATATAAAGGCTCGCCGTATTTGATGGCTCGGCAAGTGGAATAAGCCGTATGTACGTTATCCACTACAACGCCGATATCGGCAGGCAATCCGCCGCAGGGAACACGACGTCTGGTGATTGCGTATATAAGTTGTTTTTCCGCGCCTTGCGGATACTTCACTTTTAGAGGAATAACTTCAATACCGTCGGTTGCGGCTTTCGACAATTTTTCTATGGCGGCGGGTTTATTAAGCTCCACCCCGATATAAGCCTTTTCAACGCCTAAAGCCTTTTTCAAAAATTTGACGCCTAAAAGAAAATCTTCCGTTTCTTCCATCATTAGGCGATAGTCGCACGTGATATAAGGCTCACACTCGGCGGCGTTGATAATCAAATAGTCCACCTTGTTTTTGGGCATAAGTTTTACATGAGTCGGGAAAGTTGCTCCGCCCATACCAACGATGCCTGCTTCTGTAATTCTGGCAATGATTTCCTCTTTCGAAGGATTGTCAAGAACCGACAGATGTTCCGTCTCATACTTGCCGTCGTTTTCTATCACGACGTGGTTGCAAGCTCCGCCTGCGGGAGTAGGCAACATTTTGAAACCTTTTACCGTCCCCGAAACAGAAGAAAAAATGTTGGCAGATACAAATCCGCCTGCCTTACCTACCATAGTACCCGCCTTAACCGAGTCCCCGACGTTTACCACGGGCTGGGACGGCGCGCCTATGTGCTGCGATAGCGGAATACACACAATATCAGGCGTGGGCATTTCGGCCAAAGGAAAGTCATTGGTCAATTTACACGCAGACGGATGTACTCCTCGTTTAAAAGTATACTTCAAGGAAAATATACCCCCTTATTTAAATTCTTATACCATAATAGCATAACATAAAATCATTGTAAATATTTTCAAACACTTTGTTTAAAAGTTAAAAAAATAACAAAGAATTTAAGGGAATATGTCGAATACTTTTATTTTTTAGCTTTAAATTTTTTCACAAGCGGAGGAATAAAAAGATAAGCGGCTCCCAAAACAATCAAAAAAATACCAAAAGCTTGTCTTAGCACTTCGGTTTCCACTTTTGTTGCAAAAATTGCAGAAATTGCCGCAGTAATAACAGCGGGAACAATCAAAAACGGAACCCCGTTCCAAACCACAAATTTGTTCTTGATATGAATGATAAGCGCAATAACGCTCATCGGGATAAACGACACTAAATTTATAAGCTGAGCAGTCCTTTGAGGCACGTCCAAACAAATGGAAAGCATCGGAATAAGAAGCGTCCCTCCGCCCATTCCCATACCGCCTAAAAGCCCTCCGATAATACCAACTAAAATATAAACAAAATACATATAAGTCACTTTAACTGCCATAAATTAGCATTTAACTAAGTTTTATGGCAATAACATTCTTACTCCCGCAATAATCATAATAATGTAAAAAATTGTCGAAATCCACTTTGCCGAAAGCTTAGACAACAAAAATGCGCCCGCTATTCCGCCTAAAATCACACCTATGGTTACCGGTGACATCCATTGCTCTCCGCTTACTCCGTTTATAACGTAAACAACCGCGCTGATTACGGTCAGCGGAAGTATTATCGCAATAGCGGTGGCGTGGCTTTGTTTTTCAGATAGTTTCAACACCGAGGTGAGTATAGGAATAAGCACCATTCCGCCTCCGCCACCCAAGAATCCGCAAATAAATCCCGTGGCGCAACCGCAGGTTATCAGCGTTAAATTTTTTGTCGTTTTTTGTAGTCGACTTTTCTCGGCATATTTCTCCATACGGCTATTATTCGCTAAGCTTAGAAAAAAATTCCTCAAATTTGTTGGAAAGCTTAAAAATAATTGCCAAATGTTTTTTTATGTATTATAATGCAGAGGTATATAATTTTATATATAAAGCAACTTAGATGCTAGAATAGACAGGAGTTAAAATGAACAAAAACGCTTTAAGAAAATTTCTTACTCTTTTATTGATTCTTATGCTTGTGTCGTCCATGGTTCTTATGGTCGCTTGTAAAGATGAGACTACAGACCCGGGCGATTCGGATTCGGATAAAACTGAAACTGCCGAGCCAAGTTTTTCTAACGGAAACTTTGGCTCTGTAAACACGCCAGCTTCCGATGCAGAGGATAAATTACAGCCTTATGTCCCCGTTAAATGGAACGGAGTTGGTCCCACAACCGCGCAAATAAGCCCTTCTGATACAAGCAAGGCTTTCCCCGCAGCAGGCAATACCGTGAGCGGAGTTATCACCTTGACAGACGAGATTTATAACAGCGCAAAAAGTAAATGGAACAATCTTCCGTTGTTTTCCAAAAACCCCAATACTAGCGAGGGCTATAACAAAGACGACAACGTTTTGATGATTTACAGCAAGGAAGCGTCCTATTATCACTATACTTCCTCCAGCTTTTCGATTGCCCAAAATACCGATTATGTTTTAACTGTTGACGTAAAAACACAAGATATCGCAGGCAACAGCAAGGCCTCTGCCGATTTACCCAAAACAGCAGGCGCGCGCGTATATCTTTTCGGTTCCAGCTCTCTCTACTCCGAATACGTCGGCATTGATACAAATGGAGAATGGACAACCTATACCTTCTATATTCAAGGCGCTGTTAATGCAAGCAAGACGGCATATTTGTTATTAGGCTTAGGCAAAGGCGATACCACCTCCGCCAACACCAGCGAATATTTGACAAGCGGTTACGCTTTCTTTGATAACGTTACCCTCACAGCTATCCCCTCGTCTAGTCAAGACACTTATGAAAACGCTGTGGAATCTTCTACTGTTAAAAAGGTTTCGACACAGGTTCCTAACGCCGAATTCGATTTCGTAACCAATAAAAAGCCCAACCTTTACTCTTTAAAAGGCACTTCGACCGTTGCCGTTTATAACCAAGTTAACACAAACGCGCAATATTTTGAAGCTACAAAAGAAGGTTTGGGACTGACAGAAAACCCCTCCACCCCTAACGGCTCTGACGGAAACGTTTATATGATTTCCAACTCTACAGCCTCGTATATCGGCTTTTCCACCTCAAATATGATGGTGTTTGAAAGAGGTACGGCGTATCAAATTTCAATGTGGGTGAAAACTGTTGACGTCTCCAGTTCGGGCGCTACTCTCGTTTTGAGTATGGCGTCAGACGATTCTTCCGACGATATAGAAATTACAGGCATAAACACCAATGGCGAATGGAAACTTTATAGTTTCTATGTCTATTCCAACCAAAACGTCGCTTCTCAATTCTATTTCCAATTCTGGCTTGGCACCAACAAGAAGGAAGATAACTCCTCTTATACAAGCGGTACGGCATTTTTTGATAAGCTTTCCGTAAACAAGTTGGATATCGTCACCGATTTTGCCGACGCAGTTGACGCTGCAGACAATCTTGACGCAGGCAAATCAGTTAAGGATTTAACTACAAGCAAATCCGACAATATGATTCAAAACGGTTATTTTGATTCTACCACCGGTTTGACCGGTTGGGAAATTGCAACCGACACCGATGGAAACGGCGCGCCCGTTGCAAACAGATACAACGGTTTTGATACCTCCAAAGTTTCCTTACAGATTGTTGACTGTGACGATAAAATTACAATCGGAGATAAAACCTTAGATGCGTCGGGTATTCCTTATCGCGTATTTTCCGACGAAGTTATGATGGTATACGCGCCTAGCGCAACTCAATATAAACTGAACTATAACAAAAACACTTTAACTCTTCAACCGTATACTGCGTATAGATTTAGCGCTTGGGTTAAAACCACCGACGTTCAAAGCACGGCTGGCGTTGGCATTGAAATCAAGTCCGGCGATGACGTATTGGCGTCGTTTGCAAACTTGAATACCACCGACGCTACCGACGACTTAAACGGCTATAAAGAGGTTGTTTGCTTCTTCTATACCGACAGTAAATCTCATGATATCACCTTCTCAATTTCTTTCGGAAGCGGTACCAAATGGACAAGCACAACCTTGTTCCAAGGCGCGGCTTATGTGTCTAACGTGTCTTTAACCGAAAACACTTATTCCGCTTTCAGTAGCGCGTCTACCAGCGGTTCCTATGCAAAGAAATACAACTTTAACGATACTGTTTCAAATTCCTTTACCAACGGTTCTTTCGCAAACTACGATTACAACAAAACCGAAGGTCTTGCAACGGGTGGTATGGTTAACGGTTCTTTCAGCAAAAACTTTGGCGTTCCTTCCGGTTGGACATCTATTATCACACCTTCCAAGGGCGTTGGCGGTATTGTTAATATCAATAACGAGGCGCTAAAATCAAGCATCGCATCTCAGACGGGCTTGATGAGCGTTAACGCGTTGAATAATCTTTTCTTCACAAATCCCGACGGCGACAAAGACTTATATGAGCTTTGCGGTTCTCCCTATGCCCTAATGCTCGCTTGTCCCGACGAAACAGGAAAAGAGTTTGTATCCTATGGCTATAAAAACTCCAGCACCGTCACACTAACCGCCGATTCCTATTATGAAATCAGCGTTATGGTTAAGACTATCGGAGAAACCAAAGCCAGCGTTTACCTCATCGCGGACAGCGCATACGATACTAATACGTCTTTTACCAATATCAACACAACTGCCGTTACTCAAACAAACGGCTGGCAAAAATATACCTTCCGCATTAAAGTCGGCGTTTCAAACGTCAGCGTTCAACTTGGGCTCTATTTAGGACAAAACAACAAGCCCGCTGACGCAGACGAGGCTGATATTGCAACAGGCGGCGTAGTATTCTTTGACAGCGTAACACAAAAAACCATTGACAAAAAAGCTTTTGATGCGGAAAACACCGATAACAACGTTCTAAAGGTTGAATTGGCAGTTGACAGCTTTGGCTTATCCAGCTCACACGAAGACACAAGCTATCTCACCCCTACAAGCAGTTGGACGGGTTCCGATAATGTTTTGAAAGACGATACCGCTGAATACAACACAGGTATCTTGAGCATTGACTCATATAACTTCAATTTGCTCGACCCGGCCGACAGAGACGCCATTAAGGCTGCCCTAGCTCCTCATACCGGCACAAACTTGTTGGTCATCAACAATAAAACGGCGGGCGCATATAGCTTTAAATCCACAGGGAAAACCTTGGCGAAGGGCACTTTCCACCGCATAAGCGTTTGGGCAAAAACTTACGGACTTCCCGAAGGGGCTTCAGCTTATATTAAATTGAATATCCCCAACAAGTTCAATGTGGACAATGAAAACAGATTCACCGTAAATGGTACTGAATACGTCCGTTATGATTATTATATTGCCACTGAAGCGAGTACGGCAATTTCCAGCGCAGTGATTGAATTGGGCTTGGGTTATGTTGAAGGAGAAACTTCTCATTACACCACCGGCTACGCAATCTTTGACGACGTTGAGTTTGCAACCATCTCTGAAGACGATTTCAAGGCGGCAACCGCAGGAGATACAGTTAAAAAGTACACCGATACTCCCGACTCCTCTGTCACGCCCGAAACTCCGCCGAAAGATGAAGATACCGATACCAACAAGACCATTGATTTCGACTGGATACTCTTTAGCTCACTATTCTTTGGCGCGGTACTAATTGTTGTTTTAATTGTTTACTATATTAAACGCTACGCTCCTAAGAGAAAGAAGACAAATCGCAAACCTTCCGACGAAAAAGAACAAGAAGAAAAATACAAAAATCTGAACGATTAAAAATCTAATCCAAAACCCCTTCGGCAATATCCGAAGGGGTTTTTGTTTTATCCTCATATTTTTAAACTGCAAGTCATAACTTATACTATGTTTGGAAAAGATAACACTAAAAAAACATTAAGTAACGCAGTTGTTTTGGTTTCGGCATACGCTGTTTCAACCCGACTGTTGGCTTTCTTCTTTAAAATCTATCTATCAAGAAGTCTTGGCGCAGAGGTTGTAGGTTTATATCAGATGTGCCTCTCTATGTTCTTTCTGTTGGTATCCTTTGCCGCCTCGGGCATACCTGTGGTTCTTTCAAGAAAAATAGCCGAAGATACGGCAATAGGTTCAAATAAATCCAATAAATATCTTTCTTCTGCAATGATAATCAGCGCGATTATCGCCACCATTATCGCCGTCGTTTTTTATGTGTTCAATAAGCCTTTAACCAAAATCTTTGCCGACCCGCGCGCAATGCCGATGTTTTTATTGATGTTGCCTGCTTTATTCACCACCTGTATATACAATTCGGTGCGGGGTTGGTTTTGGGGTATGCGAGATTTTAATTCATTCAGTCTTGCTGAGCTTACCGAGGAAGTTTTTAGAATATTTTTTGGGGTTTTGCTTATCGCCGGTTGCACGGCGTGGCTGACGGATAATGAAGCAGTCGCCTTGTCGTTTGCTATCTCTGACTTTGCTTGCGCGGCTACGTTGATTTTCATCTTTTTTAAAAAGAAAGGGAAACTGGAAAAACCAACAGGATATAAAACCTTGCTTAAATCCAGCGTCCCTATAACTGCGATGCGAACTTGTGGCGGACTGATTACCACCTTAACCGCCCTAATATTGCCCCTTATGTTGGTTGCCGTGGGCGGTTTGACGATGTCAGAGGCGACAGCCACCTTCGGGCGTGTTACGGGTATGGCGATGCCACTTTTGATGGCTCCAACCACGCTCACAAGCGCGCTTAGCATTGTTTTAATACCCGAAATCGCCGCATCCAACGCCAAAGAGGACAAAAGCGAACTCAACCGCCGAGTAAATAACAGTATAATGTTTTCTGTTGTCGTATCGGCTTTCTTCTGTATCCTATACATTCCGTTAGGAAAAGAAGTTACGGAAATCGTTTTTTCTGACCGTTTTGCAGGAGAATACCTATCCTATGCGGCAGTCCTGCTTTTCCCGATAGGCTTAAATCAAGTTACGCTTTCTATGCTAAATTCTCTAGGCTTGGAAAAAGAGACCTTTAAAAACTATATTGTAGGCACTATTCTTTTGCTTGCGTCGCTTTTCCTGCTTCCAAAATACGTCGGCGTATATTCGGTTGCAATCGGCACTGGCTTGTGCTTTACGCTGTCAACCATTTTAAATTTACGTCTATTAAAACGCCACGTCAAGTTAACAGACGACCTTAAAAAACCCTTCCTTGCCGTTGCATTAATGCCTGTCTGTTGCGCAATCGCCTATCTGCTTAAATGGCTTTTGATGCCAATTATGCCTGAATTGCTTGCAGTAATTTTGGCAGGCGGTATTCCGATGTCACTATACGTCGCTTTTGCCGTCGCATACGACATAATCAGTTTTGCGCGTTTTCGGTTTATAAAGGTTTGGCTAAAAAAAGCTACGCATTTTTGGAGAAAAGCTTAAAGATTTTGGAAAACAAAGGGAACATCGCAATAGTCAATGCCAAATTCATCAAAACTATAGGGGTTTGCAACGTGGCTCGTGTGCCAAGATACACCCAAAACGACGCGCCTTTGGATAAACCCAAAAGATACAAAGCATAGGTGTTTAAAAGCAAAGTGCAAACGCAATAGCATAAGATATAGCTTAAAATAATTTGGACATAAGGCAAGCCCTTGAAATCAAGCTTTGAAAGAGCAAGCTTTGCCACCGCAGGGAAAAGTCCTATTAAGCAAGAGCTGACCAAAATAATCGGATTTGGAGCGCCTGTTGCCAAAAGACAGCCGATAAGGTCGCCCAATCCGCCTACCAATATGCCCGAAACTCCGCCAAAAAAATAGCCCGCAAAGAAACATATCGTATACGTTAGCGTAACCTTTATTGTTCCTATCCGTGGAGAAATTGCGCCGATTGCAACGTTTATGGCAATCATCATTGCCAAATAAGCAATTTTCGTCGTGGTAAAATAAGGTGTTTTTTTGGGGAGCGCCACTTTGATTTTTTGGTCAAGCGCGGCTTGCTCAACACTTTGGGAATTAAACATAAAAAACCTCCAATAAGAGGTTCGGTGCAACTTTCCGCAAGCTTTGCGGAAAATAAATGCAGCGAACGCGACAATCCACCGCAACTGCGAGGCAGTTTTCGTTTACGGGCGACATCCCATCCCGTAACACTTAACGCAAATTGTCTACTCTGCTTTTTTGTTTATTATAACACACAAATTCTAAAGTCGGTATGCTTTTGTATAAATTTTTTGGGCAAATATATACTAGCATTATGCTAATAATTTTTATTCGGGCTATAATACTCTATCTATTTCTTTTAATAGCGATGAGGCTTATGGGCAAGCGACAGTTATCCGAGCTTCAGCCCTTTGAATTTGCAATCACACTTGTGGCTGCAGAATTGGCTTGTATACCTATGGCTGACAATACCATTCCGATTATATACGGTATGGTGCCGATTTTAACCTTGGTGTTTTTGCATAATCTATTTACGATTATCGAGGGGAAAAGTCATCGCGCCAGAAAGCTTTTAAACGGAAAGCCCGTCATAATAATCTCGGAAGGCGTCATAGACTGCAAAATGCTTTATAAATGCGGGTTGACAATCAACGATATTTTGGAAAGTATGCGTTCGCAAGGCTATTTTAATATCGGGGATATTCAATACGCCATATTTGAAACCAACGGACAACTCAGCATATTGCCAAAATTTTTGCAGGCTCCTGTCGTCAATCAATCGCTGAGTATTGAGGGAGATGAGCCTTTATTGCCATATAATATAATTCAAGAAGGTAAATTTATGGGCGAAAATTTAACAAAGCTTACGCCCGCTATGGAGCGAAACAAAATTGAAGAACTGCTTAAAAAACTAAAAATAACTAAAAAAAATATCTTTTTGTTGACAATAGCGGGTTCGGATATATTTCTCCAAACGTATGACGGCAAAATAGTAAACACAACAAGGGAGAAAATATGAAACGTATTTGGATAGTCTGCTTAAGTCTTGCGCTTATCCTTTCGTGCGGTATTGCCGAGCATTATTATATTCTCAATACCTTTGACACCTTTGTGGAAAAACTTGAGGAAATTGACAACTATTTGGACTCAGAAGATTATGAAACCGCCTTAGAAAAAACTCACGAGCTTCAAAATTGGTGGGACGAAAAACACGCTCTGCTTGAAAATATTGCCTATAGCCCGGATATGCGCCAAATTGACGCGGTGCTGGGGGAAATTGAAGGCTCTCTCGACACTGACGACAACAAAAACGCAGAATCGAAGATAGACTCTTTGTATGAGCTTTTACACAACGTACGGGATATTTTGGATTTTCACTTTAAAGACATTTTTTAGTTATATCGATTACTGCCCTAAAATCGGCTTTAGATATTGCCCAGTATAAGAATCGGCGCATTTCGCCACTTCCTCAGGCGTACCCTCTGTCACGATTTGTCCGCCCTTATTTCCGCCGTCTGGTCCGAGGTCGATGATATAATCCGCCACCTTGATGACGTCTAAATTATGCTCAATAACAAGCACGGTATTTCCGCCGTCCACTAGCTTTTGTAATATGCTTATCAGCTTTTTAACGTCGTCCACGTGAAGCCCCGTGGTCGGCTCGTCAAGAATATACAACGTTTTTCCCGTACTGCGTTTAGAAAGCTCGGTTGCAAGCTTAACCCTCTGCGCCTCGCCTCCCGATAGTGTTGTAGAGGGTTGCCCCAGTTTTATATAAGATAAGCCGACTTCGTTTAGCGTACGGATTTTGTTGTAAATCTGCGGAATGTTTTTGAAAAATTCGCACGCCGCTTCCACCGTCATTTCCAAAACGTCGTTGATACTTTTCCCTTTATATTTTACCTCTAAGGTTTCTCGGTTATAGCGTTTTCCGTGGCAGACCTCGCAAGGCACATAGATGTCGGGCAAAAAGTGCATTTCAATTTTTATTATGCCATCACCCGTACAGTTTTCACAGCGACCTCCGGGGATATTGAAGCTGAAGCGTCCTGCGGTATAGCCTCTCGCTTTAGCATCGGGAGTCTTTGCAAACAACTCTCTTATCGGCGTAAAAACACCCGTATAGGTGGCGGGATTGCTTCTTGGCGTTCTTCCGATTGGCGATTGGTCGATGTCGATAATCTTATCGAAAAAGTCTAAGCCCTCTATATTGTCGATTTTCCCCTGCGGAAGATTGCTTTTGTATATCTTATTATATAGTTGCGGATAGACTGTTTCATTTATAAGACTGCTTTTCCCACTCCCCGAAACGCCCGTAACCACCGTCAAAAGCCCCACGGGAAACTGAACGTTAATGTTTTTCAAGTTATTTTGCCTTGCGCCGAACACCTTTAGATAGCGTCCGTCGGGCTGCCTTCTCTCTTTGGGAACGTCAATTTTCAGCTTTCCGCTAAGATATTTCCCCGTGAGGGATTTTTCGCACGCTTCAATATCTTCAACAGAGCCTGTCGCAACCAACTCGCCTCCGTGAACGCCTGCGCCAACACCTATATCGACGATATAATCGGCTGCCCGTATTGTTTCCTCGTCGTGTTCAACAACAATTAGGGTATTTCCTAAATCACGCAAGCCCTTAAGGCTTTCCAACAGCTTAGAATTGTCTTTTTGGTGCAAGCCTATGCTTGGCTCGTCCAAAATATATAATACTCCCGTGAGTCCGCTTCCGATTTGAGTGGCAAGGCGAATACGCTGACTTTCACCGCCCGACAGGGTTGCCGACGCCCTCGACAGCGTTAAATAATCCAAGCCGACGTTGATAAGAAATTGCAATCTAGCGCGGATTTCTTTGACAATCGGGGCAGCGATAAGCGTTTCTGTCTTGTTCAGCTTAAGCTTTTGGAAAAAAACGTCTAAGCCGGAAATACTCATATCCGATATTTCTGATATATTTTTGTCTGAAATCGTGACGGCTAAAGCCTCTTTTTTAAGGCGTCGTCCGTTACAAGTCGGACACGGCACGCTTATCATATATTTTTCTATTTCACGCTTGACCATATCCGAGGACGTATCCCTGTATCTGCGCAAAAGGTTGGGAATTATCCCTTCAAAATGCGCAAAATAACTGCCGTTAAAGCTTGCCGACGTATAATCGACTTCAATTCTTTGGTTCCCGTTGCCATATAAAATTATATCAACAATCTCTTTTGGTAAATCCTTTATCGGTGTATCTAACGAAAAATTGTATAGCTTAGAAATCCCCTTATATTGCGCCAAAGTCATTTTACTGCTTTCCATATTCCAGCCCGACGGGGTGCTAAACCCTCCTTGACGTATACTTAGGGTTTTATCTTTTATAATTTTATTTATATCAATTTGGTTGTTATACCCTAAGCCCGTACACTCCGGACAAGCGCCAAACGGGCTGTTGAAACTAAACAATCTGGGCTCAATTTCTTCAATGCTGATGTCGCAATCGGGGCAACTGTATTTTGTGCTAAAAAGCGTTTCCTTGCCTGCGTTGTCAATAATAACCAGTCCCTCGCCAAGCTTGAGGGCGGTTTCCAAGCTGTCTGTCAATCGTTGCGAAATACCGTCTTTGGCAACAAGCCTGTCTACCGTGACGTATATTGTATGTTTTATATTTTTTTCGAGCGGAATTTCCTCATCTAAGGAATAATCGGCTCCGTCCACTCTAACCCTAATATAGCCTGCCTTTTTGAAATCGTTTAAAAGCTTAGTATATTCTCCCTTTCTGCCTCTGACAACTGGCGCCAGAATAAAAACCTTATTATCTTTGCTTTCCTCTACCATTTCAAAAATTTTATCGCTGATTTGGTCAACGGTTTGACGCTCAATGGGCTTTCCGCAGTTTGGGCAATGCGGTTTCCCGACACGCGCGTAAAGCAAGCGCAAATAGTCGTAAATTTCGGTGACGGTGCCAACGGTGGAGCGTGGATTTTTTGAAGTAGTTTTTTGGTCGATGGATACTGCGGGCGAAAGCCCTTCGATGCTTTCAACGTTTGGCTTTTCCATTTGTCCCAAAAACATTCTCGCATAGCTCGACAAGCTTTCGATATAACGTCTTTGCCCCTCGGCAAAAATAGTATCGAAAGCAAGCGAGGATTTACCGCTTCCCGATACGCCTGTAAACACAACCAATTTGTCACGTGGAATGGTAAGATTTATGTTTTTTAAATTGTTTTCTTTTGCGCCTTTAATTATAATTTCGTTCATATTAATTCTTCTTCGGTTTTCGTAATTGCTGTTTAAGCTCCGTAATCCTGTCTCTTAGCTTGATGGCTTTTTCAAAATCTAAGCCTTCTGCCGCAACCTGCATAAGCCCTTTCAAGCGTTCAAGCTCACTAATAACATCTTTAACGTTGCGAGTTTCAAGATTATCTATCTTTTTGGTAATTTCAATAGTATTTACTATATCTTTTATGATTGTCTGCGGCGTAATATTATTTTGGACGTTATAGTCGTTTTGTATCCGTCTTCTGCGCTCGGTTTCTGAAATTGCGCGCTCCATACTGCCCGTAATATTATCCGCGTACATTATAACTCGGCTTTCGGTGTTTCTTGCCGCCCTGCCTACAGTTTGAATCAGCGCCGTCTCACTTCTTAGAAAGCCTTCCTTATCGGCGTCCAAAATGGCAACTAATTTTACCTCGGGTAGGTCAAGCCCTTCACGCAATAGGTTTATCCCAACCAACACGTCAAAATCGCCTTTTCGTAAATCCCGTATAATTTTAATGCGTTCTAACGTGTCAATCTCGCTGTGCATATATCTCACACGGATACCGTTTTCTTTCAAATATGACGTCAAATTTTCAGACATCTTTTTTGTCAAGGTCGTCACTAAAACACGGCCGTTGTTTTTGACTGTAGCGTTTATTTCGGATATTAAATCGTCAATTTGACCTTCAATTTTCCGCACAAAGATTTCAGGGTCAATTATACCCGTTGGACGAATTAACTGCTCAACAATTTGGTCGGCTTGTCCCAGCTCATACGGCGCGGGCGTGGCGGAAACACAAATCAACTGCCCAATCCTTTCGTCAAATTCGTTAAACCTAAGCGGACGGTTATCATAAGCGGCTGGTAGCCTAAAACCAAAATTGACTAAGTTATCTTTTCGGCTTCTGTCGCCGTTATACATACCTCTTATCTGCGGAAGCGTCATATGGCTTTCATCAATAAACGTTATAAAATCCTTAGGGAAAAAGTCCATAAGCGTGTATGGAGGTTGTCCGGGCTCTCTTCCGTCAAAATATCGGCTATAGTTTTCTATACCGCTGCAATAGCCCATCTCTTGCATAAGCTCCAAATCATACGCAACCCTCTCGCCGATACGTTGAGCCTCAATCAGCTTGCTGTTTTCGGTAAAATATTCAACCCTGTCTTCTCTGTCCTTTGCGATAACCTTTAAGGCGTTTTCCATTTTGGGCATTCCTACAACATAGTGACTAGCGGGAAAAATGACTGCGTGTTCCAAGGTTGTCAACGGCTTGCCCGTCAGGCTGTCAATCTCATACAGCTTGTCAATTTCGTCACCGAAAAACTCCACTCGAATGGCAATTTCGCTGTTAGCCGCAGGGAAAATATCCAAAACGTCGCCCCTTATTCTAAAGGTTGAACGTTGAAAATCCAAATCCGCGCGCTTATATTGAATATCAACAAGTTTCCTTGCCAATTCGTCCCTGTCCATCGTCATTTGCGGACGCAACGAGATTGCCAAGCTATAGTATTCCACCGGCGCGCCTAAGCCGTATATGCAGGAAACCGACGCAACGACAATAACGTCCGACCTTTCGCACAGCGAGCTTGTCGCAGAATGACGCAGCTTGTCGATTTCCTCGTTGATTTCCATTTCTTTTTCAATATAGGTATCGTTTTGAGGAATATATGCCTCAGGCTGATAGTAGTCGTAATATGACACAAAAAATTCCACGCGGTTATCCGGAAAAAATTCTCGAAACTCGTTGCAGAGCTGAGCGGCTAGAGTTTTATTGTGAGCGATAACCAAAGCAGGCCGTTGCGTTTTTTCGATTACGTTTGCCATCGTAAAGGTTTTACCGCTTCCGGTAACGCCTAAAAGGACTTGCGTTCGAAAGCCATCGTTCAGCCCTTCCACAAGCTTTTCAATGGCTTCCTTTTGATCACCGCAAGGTGAAAATTTAGATTTTAAAACGAAGCTATTTTGCATTAGCCTCCTTTATTTGCAATAGAATTCAGTATCGCGCGGACAATCCAAACAACCGTGCCTGACACGACCGCCATAGCCGCCGTAATCATAACCTTATTCCAAATACTTTTCCTCCAAGCGCGCTCCATTCTTGCGTAGGAAAGCCCCTTTTGGTGCATTGTTATACAAAACACGGGCTCGCCCTTTTTATCGGTGGAAATAAACTCAAAATAATCGTCTAACTCCAGCCCCTTCATCAAAACTTCCAGCTCATCTGACGCAAAGTCTAAGTCATATGGCAACGCCTTAAATAAATCTAAGGGCTTAACAAGACAAATTGCCTCGTCGTTTTTTTCGGTAAGCGAAATGATGACAAGCAATAATGCTTTTTCTTTCTTTGTTAGAATGTGCTTTTCTACCGCCATAAATACCCTCAGTTATAAAGTAATAATAAAATGCCGATACAGATTAGTCCTGCCAGCATACTGCCAAAAAACGCTCCGCAAAACGAGCTTATCAGAGAACTGCGTTTTATCCTTCCATAGTCGATATAAGGTTTGATTTCATACCCAACCTTAGTTTCCTCAAAACTGTCCTCATCATCGGTTTCATCAGAGGAAATATCCGTTGGTTTATAAGCGAGCTTTGCCTGCGGAGCAACAATCGCCTTCTCCCTTTCCTTTTCGGCGATAATCCTTGCTTTGGGCAAAGCGGCAAGACAGTATTCTTCTAGGTTTGAATATTTTACGGCGATAAGCTCATGGTCGACAAGGCTTCTTATAATCCCCGACAGCTCAAGCCGAGTCAACTTGATGTCTGTAGGCATCGCCGATATAATATCGTCGGCGTCAATTATTTTATATGCGCCGTCGCTTATCCCGTTTATAATGTTTAACACAACGGAACCGTTTCTATCCAACATTTTCTATACCGCCTATAATATTTTCGTTCCTATTATAACACATTCAAATATCCAAATCAAGAATTTGAATAGCATCCGACTTTCTTATAACTATTTACCATAACTTGGAAGCAAAACTCAATTAAAATAAAATTTCCTGTTTCATTTACTAGGAATAATCCTACTTTTGTGGTAAAATATATCAAATTAATATTCACTAACGAGGAATTATGAATTTAATTTCTAAATATCTTAATACGGTCGATTTTCAAAATTACGACGACTTTTATAAAAATGCGAAAGTTACTGTACCCGCGTCTTTTAACTTTGCTTTCGATGTAGTTGACGAATATGCAAAGCTGTCTCCCGATAAAAAAGCTATTGTTTGGTGCAACGATAAAGGTCAAAATAAAACCATCACTTTTGGGGAGCTTAAATTGCTTTCCGATAAGCTTTGTCACGTTTTAACGTCAAACGGCATAAAAAGAGGCGATTTTGTTATGAGTATGCTCAACCGCCGTTATGAATATTGGGTTTTGGTTACCGCGTGCTGTAAGCTTGGCGTGGTATTAATTCCCGCAACGCACTTATTGACGCCAAAAGACATTGCCTACCGCTGTAATGAAGCGCAGGTTAAGGTTCTTTTCACCACAAACGAAATCGACGTTTACGAGCATATCGATTTAGCGCTTCCATATTGTAACACCTTACAAGCCGTATTTTCCGTCGACGGCTCCAAATATTCCAGCTTAGCAAAGGCGATTGAGGACGCTCCCGACACCTACAATTTTTCATACCGCCCACGCAATAAGGATTTGATGCTGGTTTATTTTACCTCGGGCACAACGGGTATGCCAAAGATGGTTATGCACGATTTCACCTATCCGCTGGGTCACTTGATAACGGCAAAATTTTGGCAAGACGTTGTTGATGACGGGCTTCACTTTACTATGGCTGAAACAGGCTGGGCAAAGTGTAGCTGGGGCAAGCTTTACGGACAATGGATTGCAGGCAGCGCAGTTTTTGTATACGACTACCATGGGCGTTTTACCCCGACGGATATTCTTCCGCTGCTGGCAAAATACAATGTTACGACCTTTTGCGCTCCGCCAACCATATACAGGTTTTTGGTCAAAGAGGATTTATCCAAATATGACTTTTCGACCTTAAGACATTGCTCAACCGCCGGCGAAAGCCTCAACGCGGAAATTTTTAAGCAGTTCAAAACCGCCACCGGCTTGAAAATATATGAAGGCTTTGGACAAACGGAAAGCACGGTTATTTTGGGTACTTTTTCATATCTTGAGCCGATTTCGGGAAGTTTGGGCAAGCCCAGCCCTATTTACGACGTAAAAATCATTGACGACGACGAAAATGAAGTTCCCGTCGGGTGTGAGGGCGAAATTGCGATACTAAAATCTGAAAATCAATGCGGATTAGTCACGGGGTACTATCTTGACAAAGCGCGCACAGAAGCGTTGACGTCGGATAAATTTTACCATACGGGCGACCTTGCCTATAAAGACTCCGACGGTTGGTTTTGGTTTGTTGGAAGGAAAGACGATATTATAAAATCATCAGGCTACCGCATCGGGCCATTTGAAGTCGAAAGCGCGCTTTTAGAGCATCCGTCCGTGTTGGAATGCGCGATTACCGCCGTCCCCGACGATATCCGCGGACAAATTGTTAAGGCGACCATCGTATTAACAAAAGCCTACGCCCCCTCGGAGGAGCTTAAAAAGGAGCTTCAAGACCACGTCAAACGTGTTACCGCCCCTTATAAATATCCTCGAATTATTGAGTTTGTTTCCGAACTTCCCAAAACCATAAGCGGAAAAATCCGCCGAGTGGAAATACGCAGTAGCGACCAAAAGAAATAAAAAAATCCCCGAATTATTCGGGGTTATTTTTTATACAGTAAGCAAACTTTATTTTTCCTCGTTATCTTTTGTTTCGCCCACCGATACGGGCGCTTTCTTTTTGAAGCTGATTTTGCTTTCCGTTTTTGACAGCAGACGCTTCATATTCGTACGGTGCTTTATAATCACCCAAAACACCACCAAACCCGTTAGCGCGGTGTCAATAATCGCGTCAATAGTTATCCCAAAGTTTATTGCGTTGAACACAACAGTCGCAACAAAATACGAGAAACAGCCTAATATACTGCCCAAGGAAACATATCTGCTTATTAAGACGATGATGATAAATATGCTTAAGCTTATCGCCGCAAACAACGGATGTATGAGGGTAACTCCGCCTAAACAGGTTATAACGCCCTTCCCGCCCTTAAACTTAAAATATAACGGATACATATGCCCTAAAACCGCAAACAGCGCCGCTGTAATTTTTCCGATACCGTATTGAGCGTCGCCTGTGAAAAGCCAAAACCATAGCATAGCCAGTCCCACGGCGGCAACTGCTTTTAAATAGTCGCCCAAAAGCGTGTATATGGCAGGCTTTGCGCCCAAAACTCTAAGCACATTGGTTGCTCCTGCATTTCCGCTTCCCTGCGTGCGGATATCCGTATGAGCAACAATTTTTGAAACAATAATTCCAAAGTTTACGCCGCCCAATAAATAGGCGCATATAATTGTTAAACAAAACGCGATTATCATAATACATCAATACCTATTTCGCCGATTGCGCTTGCGCTCGTCTCGGTTGACCTTCTCCCTCAAAATACCGAAAAAAAACACCACCGCAACAAAACTTACCGCGCAAACAAGAATAACCGTTTTATGCTCCGCCCAAAATTCCAAGACAAGATTAATATACGGCTGAATTTTTTGCATCAAATAGTTTTCAGCGACTTCCCCTGCTTTTTTTTCGATATCGTCCATTTTAGTCTTCGACTCGTATTAGGGCGTCAACAGAGACAACTCCTTCCAAGTCTTTAATTTGCTCCAACGCTTTATTTATACATTTTTCACTTGTAATATGAGTTACAAAAATAATCGGAATCCCCGACACGGAATCCAAAATCTGTTTTTGCAAAACTGTAGTAATGCTCACGTTATTTTTGCCAAATACGCTTGATATTCTACCCAACGTTCCGCACTTATCCAAGGCTGTCAAGCGAATATAATATTTGCTTTTGAAATCGGTTATAAAGTCAGAATCCTTGCTTGTCCCGTCATTTTTAAATGGTAAATACCGTGGTTTGGATTGTTGAGAAGCAAAAATAATGTCCGACACGATTGCGCTGCCCGTGGGTAAATCCCCTGCGCCTCGACCGTATAGCATAATATTTCCAACGCTGTCACCATCTAAAAGGACGGCGTTAAAACTCCCCGAAACACTTGCAAGCGGATTGCTATTTTTCACAAAAACAGGGTGTACGTGAGCTTCGATTTTTCCATCGTGATTTTTGCTTATAGCCAAAAGCTTGATGGTCATGCCAAGCTCCTTTCCATAGTTTATATCTGCAACCGACACGTTAGATATGCCTTCTCTGAAAATCCTTGCTACAGGCACTTTTTTATGATACGCCAATGTAGACAATATGCTGAGTTTATAGCTTGCGTCAAAGCCTTCCACGTCGGCTGTCGGGTCTAATTCCGCATAACCAAGGTCTTGAGCAGACTTTAAAGCAACAGAATAATCTGCGCCGTTGTTGGTCATCTCGGACAGAATATAGTTGGTTGTGCCGTTTATTATGCCCTTTATCGATTTTATTGTATTTGCCTGCATACCCTCTGTAATTGCGCGGATAATCGGAACGCCTCCAACACAGCTTGCTTCGAAATATAAACCCGCTTTGCCTTTTCTCGCCGCAGCCTCAAGCTCGTGCCAATGCTTTGAAAATAGCTCTTTATTTGCCGTCACAATGGATTTTCCCGCTTCTAATGCTTTAATCAAAAAAGTCCTTGCAGGTTCAATCCCACCGAAAAATTCGGCAACTATGCTGATATCGGGATTGTTTATTACGTCATTTATATCAGTCGATACTATGGACGGGTCTATCCCCAGTTCGACTACTCTAGTCATATTCCTTTCCAAAATGTGCAAAACCGATATATCCAAGCCCTGCACTTTTTTGAACATTTCCTTATTTTTTTGTAAAATACGATATGTGCCTCCGCCAACAGTACCTATGCCCAATAATGCTACGCCAACTTTTTTCATAATGTTTCTCCTATTTGTTCATATCGTATAAAATTTTCAAGCCTTTTAAAGCCAAAGCTCTGTCTACTATATCAATGATTGTCGGGTCAGTTTTAACAATAACTTCACTCAATCCGCCGGTCGCCACAACCTTTGCGTCAGCCATGCCTTCTTCTTTTTTGATTTTATCAATAATATATTTCACCAAGCCCGAATAACCAAACGCCATACCGGACTGCATATTTTCGATTGTGCTTTTCCCTAAAACTTCTTTCGGGGCGACCAACTCAAATCTGGGCAGCTTTGCGGCGGTATTCACCAAAGATTCCGCAGCGGTTTTTATGCCCGGGGCTATTACGCCTCCAAGAAAAGTGCCGTCCGCCGTTAAAGCGTTGAATGTAGTTGCGCTTCCAAAGTCAACGACTATTGCGGGGCCCTTATACAAATTGTGAGTGGCAACAGCGGAAACAACTCTGTCGGAGCCAAGCTCAGTTGGATTGTAATAGTTGAATTTTAACCCCGTATTGCTTGTAGCGTCAATAAATATCGGCTTTTTCTTCATATAATAGGTGCAGGTATGTTCGATAGTATAATTCAACATAGGGGCCACAGATGAAACAATAATGCCTTCTATATCGGCAAAAGTAATATTCCTAGTTTCAAATAAATCGTATAATACCATACCAAATTCGTCCGCCGTCCTAGAAGCCAAAGTTGAAACTCTCCAGCTTTTTAAAAGCGTATCGCCTTTGTAAACACCAATTTTTACGTTTGTATTTCCAACGTCCATAACAAGTAACATATATCACCATAAAAAACAATTTTAATTATTATAACAAATATATTTTTTTATTACAACTAATCTGCTATAAAATAAAAACCCGACCGCAGTCGGGTTAATATGCTTTATTTCTTATCTCGCCGTAACTTTTTTACATCCGTTAAAGGGGTTGGTGCCCAAAACGGTGTCGGAGTAGCTTGAACCCGATTTATAGCGTTTGTTATAGGTAATTTCAAGATTTGAACAGTTGCTGAAAGCAAGCGTCCCTATAGACTGAATCGCAGTCAGCGTTAGCGTTCCTTCAAGCCCGCTGTTTCTAAACGCTCCCGAACCAATACCCGTTAAGGTTTTAGGTAAGGTAATCGTTTTTAAGGATTCACACCCCGTAAACACATTAACAGCGATGTCGCAAACCGCATAAACTGCCGTTTGAGTTTTGCCTTTCGCATCTGTATAAGAATAATAATACTGGCTCATCGTGACCGATTCCAAGCTTTTGCAGTTTGCAAAAACCGCAGCTTCCAATCTCGTAACCTTTGCGGGAATGGCAACGGATTTAAGTTTATAGCAATTTCTAAACGCAGCGTGGTGGATTTTCTTCACGTTTACGCCTAATTCTATCGTCTCTAAATTGGCGCAATCACGGAAAGCGTTTGCGTAAACATAACGCATATTTGAACCCATTTTTACACTCTTAAGCGTTTCGTCCCCACGGAAAGAACCGGTATCAATCATTACGACCGGCAACCCTTTGTATGTATTTGGAATCACAATTTCTGTGGGTCTGCCTGTGGTAATGTTGGGGTTAAACCCTCTTACCTTATAACCGATTGTCGAATATGGCTCAAAATAAAAATATTTATCTTCAGTAGGCAAAAGCCCGTCAACTTCCGATTCAAACTCTACGTCTTTATTAACAAGCTCCCAGCCTTCGCCGAAATCAGCCGACGCAACTGCAACGCCCGTGTCTTCCTCATCGGGAGCGGTGTCATAAATATCGTTTGCTAATTGATTGTCAAGCTGTTCCTCTGCCGATCGAATTTCCTTTGCCGTTGAATCACACGCAACAAATAAAAAAGCCAAGCAAATTAATACAACGGTTAGAAAAACTATTCTCTTATTTTTCATAAATTCCTCCTCCCAAAGGGAAGTAAATAACTATACATAATATATATTAGCATATTAAAACGACTTATGTCAATAGAATAAACTGTTTTAAATTGGCAACAGATTTAATCAAAACAACCGTTTTATTTGCATTTTTTGCATATAGGCTTAAAATTTTGCATAGATTATTGTAAATCGAAATTTCGCAAAAAGAAAAGAGGCATTAGCTGCCTCTTTCAAAATAAGTACTGCGTCCCTCGATTATCTACCGCCACAGCCGCAGCCACAGCAAGATAAGATTAGCAACCAGGGTAAGCAATCGCAGAAGCTACTTCCACAGCCACTTCCACTTCGAGCCGAGCTGTCGCCGCCACAGCAACCGCCACAGCAGAATAAGATAAGTAACCACGGTAAGCAATCACAAAAGCTACTGTTCCCACCGAATAATCCGCCCATAACGCACCTCCTTTTAATATTGTGTTTAAACACACTACACTTCACAATACGCAGATATTATTTTTTTTGTTACAGCTTTCCCAAAAGTCTTGGGATTTTACTTGACTTTTAAATAATTACAAAATAGAATTTAATCATTATAGTTTTTTAAGGACTCATTAACATGGCTAAACTCACAATGGAAAAACTTGTCGCACTCTGCAAAGGTCGTGGTTTTATTTATGCAGGAAGCGAAATATACGGCGGTCTTGCGAACACTTGGGATTACGGTCCTTTAGGGGTGGAATTTAAAAATAACGTTAAACGCGCTTGGTGGAAGAAATTTATTCAAGAAAATCCATACAATACGGGCGTGGACTGCGCAATTTTGATGAATCCGCAAGTTTGGGAGGCTTCCGGGCACTTGGGCGGTTTTTCCGACCCTTTGATGGACTGCAAAAGCTGTAAATCACGCCATCGCGCCGACAACCTTATTGAAGACTATATGTCCAAAAAAGGACTGACGGAAAACATTGCCGGCTGGTCCAATGAGCAAATGGAAAAGTATATCGCCGACAACGGCATAAAATGTCCTGTTTGCGGGAACAGCAATTTTACCTCAATCAGAAAATTTAATTTGATGTTTAAAACTTTTCAAGGCGTAACAGAAGACAGTACAAACACAATCTATCTCCGCCCTGAAACCGCGCAAGGTATTTTTGTCAACTTTAAAAACGTACAACGCACCTCCCGCGCAAAGGTTCCGTTTGGAATCGGGCAAATAGGAAAGTCCTTTAGAAACGAAATTACGCCCGGCAATTTCATTTTCCGCGTGCGTGAGTTTGAGCAGATGGAGCTAGAGTTTTTCTGTAAACCGGGCACCGATTTAGAATGGTTTGATTATTGGAAAAACTTCTGCAAAGATTGGCTGCTAGATTTGGGAATCAAGCCCGAATGCTTAAAGCTTCGCGACCACGACAAAGACGAGCTTTGTTTTTACAGCAGAGCTACCACCGACTTTGAATATCTATTCCCGTTTGGTTGGGGAGAGCTTTGGGGCGTCGCCGACAGAACTGATTATGATTTAAACTGCCACGCTAAAAAAAGCGGGGAGAATATGGAATATACCGACCCTATCACCAACGAAAAATACGTGCCCTACGTTATTGAGCCGTCACTTGGTGTAGAGCGTTCGGTTTTGGCGTTTTTATGCAACGCCTACGACGAGGAAGAGCTTGAAGGCGGAGACACCCGTGTAGTTTTAAGACTGCATCACGCCCTCGCGCCCTATAAGGTTGCCATTCTGCCCTTGCAAAAGAAGCTGGGCGACAAAGCCAACGAAATATATTTCAACCTCAGCAAAAAGTTTTCGGCAACCTACGACGAAAGCGCAAGTATCGGAAAACGTTATCGCCGTCAAGACGAAATCGGGACTCCGTTTTGCATTACGATTGATTTTGACACGTTGGAAGACAACACCGTCACCGTTAGAGAAAGGGACAGTATGGCACAAATCCGTCTGCCGATTGAAAGTTTGGAAAGCTATTTAGAAAAAGAACTGCAATATTAAAACAACAATAGTAAATCAATATTTTCTGGGGGGAGAATATGCTTTATGGAAGCCTTTTGCGAACAATTCGCAAGATGAAAAACTATACTCAACAAGAAGTTGCTGACGGCATTTTATTATCACGTATAAAATATAGCCGATACGAAACCGACTTAATCCCTATGGACATGGAAACGCTAGACTATTTGGCAAAGTTTTATGAAACCACCGTTGAAGATTTTCAGCGTTGGGCAGAGGCGTTTTCTCATATCCATAACCCTTCTCTAATACGAATGAAGAAGTGATTTTATAAGTCCTCTTTGAATAATTGTAATACTATCATTTTGCGCAAATTCTCTAGATTATCGTTCTGTTTTGCGCTTATAACTATTGAATTAGGATTTTCAGAAACAAAATTGACCGCCAAATCCGCCTTATTATACACCGTTATAATAGGCGTTTCTTTTATCCCTAGAGATTCTAATACGCCTAATACGACTTCTTCCTGCCTTGCCAAATCGGGGCTGCTGCAATCTGCAACGTGAAGCAGCAAATCGGCGTAAGTCGCCTCCTCCAAAGTGCTTTTGAAAGCGTCAATAAATTCGTGCGGTAAGTTGTCGATAAAGCCTACTGTATCTGTCAAAAGATATTGATGCTTATAATCTACAAATATTTTACGTGTCACGGGGTCAAGCGTGGCAAAAAGCTTGTCTGCCTCTAAAACGCCCGCCTTTGTCAAGCTGTTCATCAACGTAGATTTTCCAGCATTGGTATAACCTACAATAGCGACGGTTTTGATACCCGACTTATTGCGACGTTCACGACGCAAATCTCTTTCTTTTTTTAATTCTTCAACCTTTTGATTCAACTCAAAAATTGCCCGACGAATCCTTCTTCTATCGGTTTCAAGCTTCGTTTCGCCCGCGCCTCTTGTCGCCGAACCGTTTGCGCCACCACCGCCGATTCTCGATAATGCTTTGCCCTGCCCCAAAATCTTCGGCAGAGTATATTTTAACATTGCAAGTTCAACCTGAAGTTTTCCTTCGTTGGTGGTTGCGTGATGAGCAAATATTTCCAAAATCAACATCGCGCGGTCAATGACTTTACACCCCAAAACTTCTTCAATGTTGTTGAGCTGACTGCCCGTTAATTGGTTGTTGAATATGACGTATTCCGCATGCAAAATTTGAACAAGTTGCTTAATTTCATCCAGCTTTCCACGCCCCGTGCAAAATGCGCGGTCAACGTTTTGCTTTTGTAAAACGGAATCCAACACGTCAATTTGCATTGTGTCGGCAAGCCGTTTTAATTCGGCAAGCTCAATTTCTCCGTTCTCTTGCGCTACGTTAACCAAAATTGCGCTTTTTGGCTTTACCCCTGTATTTTGATTTGAAATCTTTTGAGAAGATATCTGCTCGTATTCAATTATTTTGTCTAAGAAGTCTTTATCGTTGAGTTTTTCAAAATCTTTAACATAAAAACGGTCGGCTTTGTCTTTGTTTATATATGCAAGCTCAATATCTACGGGGCAACCTCTATCGACGCCCACCGCAGCTATTGAATCCAACCTCATATTTTTCAACGCAGAAATATCCATTTCGGAGAGCTTTCCGCAACCATTTGGATGCGTATGCACGCAACGCACGCCGGTAAAGCCGTGTTCACTGCGCTTTAAGCTGAAGTTTTGTAAAGATACCGTGCCTGCATCGCCAATTCCCACAGCAAGCAAATTGCCCGCTCTTGAAATAAATACGCAAAGCTCTCTATTGGTTTTGGCTGTTATTGCGCAAAGTGAATCTAAAACCTCTCTGTCAATATAAAGGTTTTTGTCATAATTTCCGCAAAGCTCCTCAAGAGAGTCTAATACTATTCTTTTAATTCCGTTAGTGTTTCCGTATAGCATAGTTATATTATATCAAATTTTCCAAAGAAAAACACCTGAAATTTCACAGGTGCTTTATTAAATTTATTAGGCTTTGGTGGAATAGTTTGGGCTTTCCTTTGTGATTGTAATATCGTGAGGATGACTTTCAATCAAGGACGCATTGGTGATTTTAATAAATTCCGCCTTCGTCCGCAAGTTCTCAACCGTACTCATACCGCAGTAGCCCATACCTGAACGCAAACCGCCCATAAGCTGATAAACAACCTCGGCAAGCACTCCCCTATAAGGAACTCTGCCCTCAACGCCTTCGGGAACAAGTTTTTTGTTGTCTTCTTGGAAATATCTATCTTTACTGCCCGCCGCCATTGCGCTGATTGAACCCATACCGCGGTAAACCTTGAAGCTTCTGCCTTGGAACATTTCAATTTCACCGGGGCTTTCCTTTGTGCCTGCAAACAGACTGCCTATCATAACCGCCGACGCGCCTGCGCCGATTGCCTTTACAACGTCACCGCTGAATTTAATACCGCCGTCTGCGAT
>CAZSAC010000016.1:0-31995 GCA_964604875.1 uncultured Bacteroidaceae bacterium
ATTAGAGCCGTAAGTGCAGATATTATATTTCCCGTTTTGAATGATGCAATTTTTGATAGTGACGTTATCCCCTGTCATGCCGACATTGACAACTCGTTCATACAATAACCGATTATCTTTTACCTTTCCGACAACTCTAACGCTATCCAAAACGCCTCCGCTTGAAAGGGATATTGCGCGGACGCTTGCATTTAAGCTTGTGTCGTCATAATGAGGCAGACCGCTGTGGTCGATTTTTTTATTGTTTCCGAAAATTGCGCAACCTTCAAAAAATATTGGAGAATTGATAAAATAATCTTCCAAAATAAAAACGTCTTTTTTAGCGTTCAACCACCCTGTAAAAGTTGCAAAATCTATTCGTGATGTAAGGTTCTCGCCGTTATATACATTAAAGTCATAGCTATTATCTAGTTTTAATCCGTTTACCGATGCAGACAAAGTTTTCTTGCCGGTTCCCTCAAAACTGAGGATTATGGAATTATCGTTATTTTTTACAACACTACCTCCGTCAACAGTAAAATCAATGTTTGAGACTGCGGTTTTAGGATAAAATTTATAACCTACCTTGATTGCGTTTCCATTGCCAAAACGATAATCTGAATGCAACTCGTTCTTATATGTAAAAACTACGGTTTTGACCACCGACGGGTCGTCGTTTTCATCGGATAACAAAATATCGCACGTTGTTTCATATTTTCCATCGTCGCTAATTGCGGTTATTTCCGCAAAACCATAGTTTACAAAGGATAGTGTTCCGCTTTCAGACACGGTAACCACTTCGTTATCCGAAGAAAAATACGTCACTTTTTTATTGCTTGCGCGTTCTGGCATAAAATTAACGGTCAGTTGCGCAGACTCACCCGGTTGGGCGTATATTTCTGTTTCTGTAAAGCTTATGGATTCCACCGCGATAGGTATAAAACGCGCTATTACGCTTGAATATGCGCTTATTACACCCAAAATTATTAAAGGTAGTATCAATAAAAACATATAGGTAGCCTTTTTCATACGCATATTCTCCTTTCGTCAAAAAGGCGATATAAAAACACAAAAAGTGCATACAAAAGTGAGCTACCGATACAAACGCCGCATACAGCGGCAAATGTTGACGTATAAGATAAAATCAACGTCGCAGTACCTATCACCGCAACAAAAGCCAGCCCTGATGCGATGGATAAAGCCACGTTTTTTTTGTTGTCTATATTATTGGAATATTCCGAATACGATGGATTTTTTCTGTCTCGCATAACTGAGTCTGATATATGCGCGAAAATAAATATCAAACCCGTTGTCATCAGCGCAAAAAATTCGGCAATACTGACATACTTCGCAACCGCAAGAGTAACAATAGACGCCATAAAGGGCGCGCCTGATATAATAAAACCTATCAGGATTTTTACAAAAAGTTGTTTTTTCTTGTCGTAAGGCAAAACGTTTGCTAAATAATTTGCTGCCCCGTCACGGCTATAAGCCGAGGCAGACAAGCTGTCGCACATTGTCAAAAATGAAAAGACCGTCAGCACGCAAACTCCAAATACTATTTGCTCCCCAATCTGCGAGCTACCAGCCGCCGCCGTCATTTTTATTGTAAAAAATACCATAATCGGCATTGATAAGCCCATAAAAAATATTTGCGCGCTTGTGGCGTCAATCCTAAATATTGTCAAAAGTTCTTTTTTAAAAAAAGAGCTAAACGGCGTATTGCAAACAAATTTTCCTGTTTTCTTATGCACGGCGTATTCATTGCGCTCCGCCTGCGCCTTAAAATAGAACAGCTTTGTCAAAAAGAAAGCGCCTACGCATAACGCCGCTGATATAAAAAGGTATATCGTAAAGGACAAGCCTGCGCTAAGCCCTACGGTAATTTTCATTAAAAATGCCGAAATATACATCCACTTTGTTGAGGCTTTTATATTTTCAACTGTTTCCACGGGGATATATCCCCCGGTTTTTGTGATATTTACAATATCGACTACCTTGTTCATAAACACCATATACAAAGAAAAAAATACGAAAGTCACAATGGTCAGAACAAGCATCTTTGCCCAAAATCGAGGTTTAATATAATTTACCACATAAACCGTCGGCACCGATAACATACCCGACACTCCCAATGCAAACAATGTAGCCAACAAGGATACAACCGGCAACAACAAAAAATAAGCTAGATTTTGCCCGGATACAATTCCATAGACGCCGGCGGTAAGCATAACATAGCACAGCGACAAAAAGAACTGTTCCAAAAAAATAAATGTGATTTTTGATAAAAAAATCATATCTTTTTTTACGGGCAACTTAAATAAAAGCATATCGTCATCGGACATATATAAGTTTTTTAAGATTGCAGAAAGCGAGGATACGACTAAAATTATTTGAAGGATAAAAAATACAGCCGTTAAAAACTCGCCTCCGAAACGCAACTTATAAAAAGCGCGAGCCGCCATATACATACTACCTACGACAACCGCTAAAAAAACCAATAAAAACAGGCACGAAAAAAGCCAAACTGCGCGGTTTTTTTCCCCAACAGTATTGTTTTTTTGCTGTCTTATATGTAGTTTTAATAAATTGCAAAACATCAATTAGTCTCCTGCCTGCTCAAAAAATAGCTTTGCAATATCGTAATCCGATTGCTTTTTAAGCTCATTCAAATTATACTCGCCACGCTTTACGCCTTTATCGATGATAAGCGCTTTCGAGCAAAGTTTGTCAACAGTCTCTAAAATGTGAGAAGAAAATAAAATACTGTTGCCCTCTTTTACGTATTGCGTCATAAAATCTTGAATTTGTTTTATGGATTTAGGGTCTAATCCCAACAAAGGCTCGTCCAAAATCCACAGCTTTGGAAAATGTATTATCCCGCCCATAATGGCGATTTTTTGTTTCATTCCGTGGGAATATGACTTAATTTGATTATCCAAATAAAAACTAAAATCAAACATATCGCAAAAGTATGCGGCGCGTTGTTCCCTATCCTCTTTTGACACTTTATACGAATTTGCCATAAAGTCGATGTATTCTCTGCCCGTCAGACCATCAAAGACCGCGTGATTATCAGGGATAAATCCAAAGGATTTTTTTGCCTCTAGTTCGTTGGACGATAAGTCGTTGCCACAGATTTCCACACTTCCTTCGTCATACGGGATAATCCCCGTAATACATTTAAATGTAGTGGATTTTCCTGCGCCGTTTAACCCTAAAAAGCCGTATATTTCACCCTCTCCGATTTCAAAAGAAAGATTATCCACCGCTTTGCAAGAGCAACCTTTATAAGTCTTTGATAAGTTTTTTACTTTTAACATATATGCCTCTAAATTCTTGTCAGTCGTCTATTGTAATTGCGGGACGCCCTCGGCGTCAAACTTAACGGCGGTTATTTTTAATGCCTTTAATTCAGCCTCTTTCTCCGAGACCAGTTGACTAATACGGGCGGAGACTTTTTCTTCAACTTTGCTTGGCAAATTGGAGTTTGAGCATGTTACGCTAAATTTATAGGTATCCACTATTTTTACCGAGGTTGTAATTTCATAATTTCCACATTTAAAGGTATAGAAATAATCAAATTCAATTTTTGCCGTAACAGAATGAGTTAGCCCGACAGTTGATTTTTCATAAGAATAATTTGGAGTATAGCTGACATTACTCAGCGTTGAAGCAGCGCTGGTAGAATCAAACGAATATGTGTTTACCCCGTCGCATACAACTATCCTGCCTGCGCCCTTGATTATAATTTCTCCAACATTCTTTTGTTCTATGGTATAGTTTTTTGTAATTCGCTCAACAACGGGAGTTACGCCGTTATCGGGAGTGCCGTTGAGGCTACTCCAGCTTGTAACCTTTACATATCGCTTCGTCGTAGTTGTTTTACCATACGCGTCGGTGACGGAATAGATAAAACATTTTACGTCCGTGTTCCCGCTTTCATAATTTGATTTATTGTTGTATACGCCGGACGTCATATTGCTCCATTCTGTGGAACCACATTTTATTGTAAACGATGTCAACGGCAATCTATTGCCTCGTCCGTCATATGCCTGCACCCCAAAATATACGTCGATAAAGCAATCGAAATCGTTGTCAATAACCGTTCCGACTGTCTTTCCCTGCCATTGCAAAGGATCGTCGATAGTACCGCTTCCCTTTCCTTCACAGTACGCAAACACTATGACAGGGGCGGGAGTATTATCTGTCACCGACACCAAGGTGTCATAATAAAAATAACAGTCGTCAAAGTGGTCATATACTTTATATGTAACCCTATAAATGCCCATTTCAAGAATAAAGGAAACGGCATTTTCTGTGTAACCGCCCACCGATACCGACACTTGAGATATTGAGGTTGTATAGTTTAGCTTAGTGTTATACTTAATGAATTCTGCGGCGTTTCTGTCAAAGCAATAGGTTGTATTATAGTCGATTGTCGCACTAAGGTCAGTTTTATACGAAACGCCTTTTTCAGGCATTAATGCAGAATATCTGCCCGCCCGACTGCTTGGCTCGGCAAAAAGCTTGTTAACCTCGGCTGTCGGCAAGACGCTTTTGTTAAACGAATATAGCTTGCCTGTATAGGACACACTCATAACGGTAACTGACTTTTCCATCGTTGACAGTTGCGTTTTGATATTGCAGTCGTCGGCATAGCTTAAAATAAAATCATCGCTGTCCGACATAATATGCGCGATTGCAACGTTCAAATAGTCGGTGCCGTCGATGTTATAGATAAAATCGTTTGCGCTCGACCACAGGGTGTTTAAAATAGTTTGATAATCGCCCGCCATTTTAGAAATATCGTTTTTGCTTAAAAAACAGTGGAAGTTCACCTCTCCCTCAAGCCTTAGGGTAAAGTTTTTAGGATATTTATTTTCCATAAACACAATCCCTGCGCCCACGCCCTCTCCGCTGTTGCCGGTTGGTTTTTCCACAATATCAACATTTCTAAGGGTAAGTTTCTCGTTACCTCCAGTGGCGAATACCGCAATATTGTAAATGGCGTTAGCAATCGTAGAGTTTTCAATCAAAGCGTTGTTTAAACCTCCCGTACGAATTGCGTATCGTCCTCCTGAAATATGGCAGTTGCGAAGTATGCCATTTTTATAAAGATATACTGTTTGCACCGTTTTATAGTTGTTTTCGGCAACTTCATCACTATTGTAACCCGTATCGGCGTATCTACCCTTAATTGTTATGTTTTCAAGCAGTCCCTGCACGGTGACAACGGATTGATAATTTGATGAAGGGTTTATTCCCCTTGCGTCAACAGTATAGCCGTTTCCATATACCCAATAGTTTTCAGCAACAGAAAAGCCTGTTTGCGTCACCAAAATGTCTGAGTGAAGAATTCTGTTGCCACTGCCTTGAAGCCCGCTTAAGGTATTTATATTTTTTGCGCCTATAACAACCTCAAAAATGTATTCATCAAAAACAATATTGAATTTCCCCACAAGTTTTAGCGAAACTTTAATTAAACCCGAACCGCTTATGGCAGTTGCATTTAATCCATTGAAACTTATATCCGGATTGCCTTCCACGACGGTTTTTTCATATATTATCTCGTCTGCGGTAATGCCGTCGCTTAGGGATATATTAAGCGCAACACCGCCGACGGTGCCCAATCTGTATTTAAAGGCGTCGCTGTAATTAAAGGAAACCAACTGATTGAAAATATAAAATTTAGCCGCGCCTGTTAACGCTATATCATAGTTTTCGTCGGAAACCGTCGAAAGCAAGTATGCGTATTCGCCTACGGTTTCGCCACTTTCTCTTATCAACTTGACGTCGGCAGGACTCCCTTCAATTTCACCCGTAACTGTAAAATTAAGCTTAGGGTCGTTCATCCCAACAATTTTCCCGCCGTCCGTCGGCGTAACGTTAACGGTGATTTTGTTTACGACAACCGACACAAAGCCTGTTGCTGATAAATAATTTGTATCCAAGGGGATAAACTCAATCTCAAAACTACCCGACTGCGCAGCACTAGGCATAAGTCCTTGAGTTTTAAACCTAAACGACCCTTCGAGTAACGCGCCGTTTTTCGTTTTTCCCACTCCCGAAATCAGCCCGTCTGCAAGTATTGTGCCAAAATCTATGGTTATAGTTTCTACGCTTTCAATAACTGCATTTCCTTTTGTAACTTCAATATCAAAAGTTTTTTCGGCGGCTTTAAAATTAGCGGTTTCTCCTGCGATAGCTTTTACCGAATATGCGCCGACTGTCGTAAAGCCGTTGCCAACATATGATAAAACGCCGTCTCCAAAGGATAATGACGCCACAAAATATTGCGCGGCTGAGGTATATTCAAAAGCAGTTTTTGCCTCACCAAAAACTTGTTCGGCTTTTTTCACGGTGATATCTTTTGTAACGGCGCCTGTTAGAATATATTTTGTGGAACTAATTGACGCAGTCACAGTATAACTGCCCGCGTTAACCAACTCTTTATCAAACGATACGTTCAAAATATCCCCGTTAACAATCCCCGAAAGTACGGCGTCAACTTTATGAGCTTTGCCCGTGTAGGTAAAGTCATTAATGCCATATTGAAGTGTTATGTTGCGTTTTTTGACTGTTAAAACGCCCTTTACAAACTCAACTTTATAATTATCACCGGCAGACAACCCGCTCATCGTTACGTCATATTCTGCGGGAACACTATTATAATCCGCCAATGTTTCATAACTGGCAACCCCTACATAACCGTCGCCATTAATCAACCCTTCGACGTTGTAAGAAAAATTAGGATTGCCGTTTCCATACTGTTTTTCGGAGGCGGTAACCGTAAATTTAACAGTTTTAGGAGTGATAATATAGTCACTTGCAACAAAGATAATATTATGATTTTTAAGGGATAAATTTCCGCGCGTTATGCTGTACGAGCCAACACTGTCTCCCACTACCCTTGTAAGCGCGCCACTAAACGAATTTCCCAATAAGTTTGTCAAATTGTAAGTATACGTAAGCTCGGCGGAGTCTCCGTATACTACCTCTTTTTTGTCTGCCGTAACCGTAATATTACGGGGAATTATATTCAAGGTAAACAGTTTAGAAGTTTCTTCATAGTTTCCGTCTCCGCCAAAAATTACTTTGACTGTATAAGTGCCTACGTCAATCGGCGCAACGTCAGAATTATTATATTTATAGATGAAAGTGAACTCGCCCGCTTCCTCTGCCGTTGCGGTGACCTGTTTTGCATTTCCGTCATAGGTAGCGTTTAAAAGGCTATCGTCAACTAATATATTGATGGAATTTTTTGTGACTTGAAGCATTCCGTCTATGACCGATATTGTATAGTTTTTTGCAGTCAAGCCCGTTACGGTAATAGCGTATTCGCCAATGGCGGTTTCTTTTGTTACTGGGGTAATATAGGCGATACTTGTTTCATCAATAACGCTGACTCCTTCGCCTTTTTTGAAGCCCGTGGCTGAATAACCGTATTTATTTTCAGGGTTATCCTCGCCAAAGCGTTTGCTGACGGAACGAACAGTCACAATAAGCGTTGCGGGCGTGATAATATATTCTGCCGAAACATATTCTATAATATAATTTTCGTTGAAAAGTTTGCCTTTTTCTATCGCATATGCGCCTACGTCTTCTCCCGCCTTTCTAGCAAGCGCGCCATATAAAGCGTCTCCGTTTACCAAACCCTCTGCCGTATATGTTAAAGCGACCTCCGCCTCTCCATATTCTTGAGATTTTGCATCTGCTTTTATGATGACGGTTTTTTGCTTGATTGTCAGAAGTTTGGGCATATATTTAATTTCATAGTTTTCTGCCGTAACACCGCCGATGATTATATCGTATACGCCGACTTTTGAATATTGCGTGGCTGAACAAGTGACGGAAATATCGCCATTTAATACGCTTGCATTCTCACCGTAAACATATCCGCTGACCAAATATTCAAACGCGGGATTAATATCGCCATAGGTTTTTTCATAATTGGATTTTACCGCTACCGTCAAGTTCCCTTTTGCTATCTTGTGGGTTGCGCCTATAAATTTAAGCGTATAGTTTTCACTTGCAGATAACGTGCCAACCGTGATATCCCACTCTCCCGGAGTTATGTTTTCGCAAGCAAGCGAACCTGACAAACTATCGCTGTTTGCCAAATTATTTACCGTATAGGTAAGGTCGACGCTGTCCCCGTATACGGATTGTTTATTTTCCGCCGTAACCGTTAAATGTCTTTTGTTGACAGTCAGAAGCCCGTTGATTATGTTGAAAACATAATTGTCGTTCGATACGCCGTTTAGGGTTATATCATATGTTCCTACGTTCGAGTTTTTTGTTGCACTGCAACTGAACGCATAGTTTCCAAGGCTGTCTCCGTCTAGTACGTCTTCGGTCGTCACCGAAAAAGCGGGGTTATCATCGCCGTAAAAACGCGCGCAATCGTCTACGGAAACCGTTGCCGATTTTTTGTTTATTTTATAATCTGCCCCCACAAAAACAATATTATAATCGTCGTTATTTAGCGAGCCTTGAAGAATTTGGTAAGTTCCGCTGTCGTTGCCATTCTCTCTGACTAATTCTCCCGTGAGCTTATCCCCGTATATTAATCCGCTATCAAAATATGTAAGCGCAACCTCTTTGTCGCCGTAGAATACTTCTTTACTGTCTGCGGTAACCGTCAAATCTTTCTTTGTGATTGTCAGCGTGCTTTCCAAATTTTGAATATCATATATCTTGCCCGTATATGACAACGTAGCTTGATATTCACCTGCGTGTATAGGCGTTACAACCTTGCCGTTTTGCTTATAGACAACGCTAAAAACACTGCTGTCCGTTACGCTTATTTCTTGTCCGTCAGCCAGTTTAATACCAAAAAGAATCCTCTTCTCGCCACCATTGTATTCAAATACTTGATTTTTTACGTCAAATGAAGCGGCAGTTTTTTTAGTGCGAACGGTTTTTGTTTTTGTATCGCTTTCATAGTGCGTTTCGTCTGCCGATATATAATATCCCAACTGATAATCCGTGTTTGGAGAGGCGTTTGAAAAATAGAAATAATCTTCAATTTTGGTAATTTGCAAAGTGCCTGCGCTGACCACCAAGCCGTCAACATACTTTACCTTAAAGCTGGTGTCTGTGATGTCAAAAACTTGCGCTTCGATATTTTCTATTTCTTTTTTTTGTGTGGTAAAACGATATGATGCTACCTCGGAAGCATACTTTTTATCCGTCTCCTTCATCCGCGCGTAAATGGTGTATTGCGTATTTGGGGATAAGTTTGAAAAAGTATTGCCTTCCTGCCAAACGCCGTTTTCATTCAGTTTAAACTCTGCCCCCTCCACAGAAATTGCTGTGGCGGAATTGTTTGTATAACTTACCTCAAGCGAAGGGACGTTTTGGTTGGTTTTTTCAACAGAAAATACAAGCGCTTTTTCAACAGAAATGTTTAGGATTGAAAGCCCAATCATATAATCTTTTGCCTCAAGCGCAACCTCGGGGAGCCCCGACACATACTCCTCCGACAGCGGAATAAGCACAGATTGTTCCTCTGAATACCACGCTTTAATGCGCCAGTCATCATTGTTGAAAGAATCACCTACGCCGTATTTTGCCGATGCGTTGCCACTTGATACAATGCTTGCTTTTGTCAAAGGTTTAAAAAATTTGACCTTTATATCCTTATTGTAAAGCTTGTCTTTATATTTTACAGAGTATGTTTTTTGGGTATAAATAAGGCAATTTGGATTGGCAATCAGTTCAGACGAATTTTCGACAAGCGTATACTCATCTTTGCTTACGACGTTGCCGTTACAACTTACGGTAATATGCTCTGCGTCAAAGGAAGCGCCCTCGATATACTCTTTAACATAATCGTCGGAAACAGAAATCAGCTTATTATCTTGAACAGAAATCATGGCGCAACCACCAATTAAAAGTGCCGCCAAAATAACACAAATTACACAAAAAACTTTTTTTCTCATTTTTCCCACCCACAAAAATTGGTATCTTATAATACACTATTATAAAGTTTACATAAAGGCTTATATTTTGTCAACTATTTACATATTTTTCCATATTTTGCAATATATTGCAAAATAAAAACAGCATTACGATTTAATTGCAATGCTGTTTAATCAATTTTATTGTCAATTTATCAGTTATTTTTTATATTTCCAGATGAAGAATATGGAGAGTGGCCGACTTTTCAAAATATACGATGAATATCTTCTTAAGGTCCTCTTGAATTGAGGTAACAATATATTCTTCATTTAATGTTGCGTCGTTTAACTGTGTTAAATCTACCGCTTGAAATGTGGTTTGAATTTTCTCAACAACTGCTTTTGCTTCTTCGCTATCGTTTTTATACCAATTTAGGCTTTTAATAAATTCTGTCGGATACGCTTCCATTTTGCACATAGAATACCTTTCCCCGTCTCCCATAAAGCCAAGATATTTCTGAGTGTAAATGTTTTCTATGTTATCAGGCAAATTTATTGTCCAACTTTCCTCATAATACTTTGCCTCCTTTATATCGTTGCTGGTAGTAGACCCGTCAAAGGTTCCGATGCCAATATAAAAAACGCTAAGCCAAAACAAATACACTAATAACGGCGAAATTAGAATTGCAATTACAACGCTTAAGATAATTTTCTTTTTTCTTTTTGTCATCTCTCTCTCCCAAAATAACAATAAACACTATACCATTGTATACACATTATACCATAGATTTTCTAAGGTCAATAACATTAACATTTTGGAAGGTTTTTTTGTATTTTTGGATACAACAAAAAACATCGCAATGTTGCGATGCTTTGTTTAAATATTATTTTTATAGCTTGGAAATTACGCTTTTATAAAAACACACGGCTTCCCCCACCGAGGTAACATCGATATTTTCATTATCGCTGTGGACGGTTGAGAACTGCTCCTGCGAAAGATTTATCGGCGCAAAGCGAAGAATGTTGTCGCTTACAGAAAACAGTCTTCTGGCGTCAGTCCCCGCGGTCAGCAAAAACGGGGCGACAACAACGCCTGGAAAGCTTTGATTTATTATGCCTTTAACGTATTTAAATTCTTTATTTTCAGGGTTGGTCGGGGGACAAAAATCTTCTGTTTCGGGTGAAATTTCCACGCCGTATTTTTCTGCCACTGCCTTAACTTTTTTAACGTCCTCATTCAAGTCTTCCAATCTTACACACCTGAAAAATGCCGTCGCTTCAACAGTTTTTGCCTGAATATTTTCTGTGGCGTCAAGCGTGTTGAATTTTGTAAAATAAACCGACGTACCCAGCATATCCTTAACCTGCGCAGAGATTTTAGGCATCACTTTAAGCAATAGCTTTTCAAAAAAGTTGATATTTGCAAATATCAGCCTATAGCCAAAGCTCATATACGGCGCGCAAGCCGAAAAGGTGGCTTTAACCTCGGGATATAGCTTTGTATTCAACTTAATTTGCGAGACCTCTGCAACAAATTTGCTCATTCTTGTGACGGGATTGTCCGATTTGCAAGTCAAACCCGAGTGTCCCTTATCGGCGGAAGCGTCCTTTTTTGCAACGCATTTAAAGCTGTGCCTACCCTTTTCGTGGATTGCAACCATAGCGCATTTTTCCACGACGCCGGGCACCATTTTGTCTACTATTGCGCCTCCCTCATCGAGTATAAACTCAAAATGAATATCGTTTTTTTGGAAATATTCTAGCGCGTTAAAAATACCGCAGCCGCAAATTTCCTCGTTATTCGACGATGCAATATATACGTTATATTTAAAGCTATGTCCTTCCGCCAACAACTCCTCAACTGCTTGCAATTCGGCAAAGAATGGCGTTTTAGTGTCTATTGAACCTCTTGCGTAAATTTTGCCGTCAACTATTTTGGCTTCAAAGGGAGGATATTTCCAGTTTGCGCCGGTTTCCACCACGTCGTGATGACTCATAAGCAAAATATTTTTCTCCTCGCTCCCCTTGACAAAATATACCAAACATCCGTCGATATTCATTGCCTCAGCCTTTGTATAAACATTTGGGAACTCCGCTTTTAGCGCGTCGTAAAATTTATCATATTCCGCTTGATATTTACCGCTTTCGGTAAACACGGTTTTGCATTGCAAAAGCTTTTGCAATTTTTGGACGTAGATGTCTTGCAATCCCTTATCAACGTTTAAGTTTGGTAAAGCTTTAGTTTCCCGTCTTTTTTTTGCGCGAATAGCTTTGGTAATTAACATTTTTCTTTCCTTTATTGAATGTCGACGTTGCTTGGAGAATCGGCAAGCTCGTCCGCTTTTTTAGATTTTATAATATCCATAACCGCCTTGTCGTTGTATAGCACAAAGAAAACAATTGAAATCAAGCTGAATACTCCTGCGATAAGCCCTGTCAGCTTAATGCCCTGCAAGCCTGCTTTTTCCCCGACTCCTGCGCCGATAGCCAAAACGCTTGATACAATCGCCATTGCAATGGCGTAGGCAATTTTTTCCACAAAGGTTTTTATCGCCGAGTAAATGCCCTCACGGTTAACCCCCGAGGCTATGCTGTCCGCCTGAATAATATCGGATATAACAGCCTGCGGAAGAATGTTTACCGAGGCAAAGGGGAAGGCAACGCAAATGCCCATTCCAATACCAAGCAAAAGCTCCTTTCCCGGGGCAAGCGCGGCAATTTTATCTCCATAATATATAAGCGTGAATAATACGGTAAACAGCACGCTTGCAATAATAAGCGGTATTTTTTTGTTGTATTTTTTGCTGAAATGAATGATAAGCGGAAAACAAATTATCGCCGTGACGATAGCCGCAAGCATAATGACAAACGATTTGGATTCCTCAACGTTTATCAAAACGGTTATGTAATACAGCATAGCGGTCTGGAAGAACGCCATAGATATATAATTTGCCAAGTCGCCCATAGTGAAAATAACAAAGTTTTTGTTTTTGAACACGGTTTTGAAAACTTTTAACAAGGATTCAGTCGGGGGATTGGGACAAGCGACGTGCTCCTTCTCTCGGAAAGCAAACGCAGAAATCAAAAGGCAAGCGCCCCCGACAACCGCAAAAATCGAAAACACACTTCTCCACGCCCAAAGCGCGGAAAGACCTGCGTCTTTAAACCATTTCACAAACAACGTCGCCGCGTACATAACTGCGCTGGAACCCATAAAGAAAACTGTGCTTATGCCGTAATATCCCACTCTTTTCTTTGGGTCGGGAATAATTTCGGGGACAAGCGCCCTGTGCGGAATAAAATACAAAGTGTAAAACACATAATATGCTATAAGAAAAAATCCAACCCAAATGGAATTTCCAACAGAACCTGCCGAGAACGGCGCAAAGAAAACCATTAAAACGCATACGGCGTAAGGTATTGCGGCGATACGCATAAAAGGCATACGTCTGCCGTATTTGCTTTGGCATTTGTCTGAAAACTGCGCAACTAAGGGGTCGGTTACGGCGTCAACTATCTTGCTTATTGCCGCCAATAAGCCCATTATGGTTAAATATCCCAAAAACTTCTTTTCGGTCAACAATGACGGTAATCCCGACAATAAGGTGGGCTGATAGAAATATAACAAATAGTTTCCTATCATGCCGTTAAAAAGCCCTTTTGCAATGTCTGCCACAAAATACTGTGTAACCTTGCCTTTAGATAGTGGTTTTAAATCTGTCATTAGCTCTCTCCGATTTTTTACTTGCGCTAATTTTACTTAACTGGCAGTTAAATTATATATAAAATACTCCTTTTTGTCAATCTATTTTATATGTCGCGCTTTATAAAGGAAAAAAACTTATATTTCGCATATATTATCCTTAACCCCACTTGACATCAAACTTTAAAATGGTAGAATTTAGATATGACAACCTCAAAAAAGGCTTTTTTTATAAAACTTATAAAAGATAGCATTTCAATCTTTGCGGGCGCATTTTTAAGCTCGCTTGCGTTGAACAGCTTTATCATTCCCAACGGTTTCGTCGGCGGTGGCGTCGGCGGTATCGCCACGATTATTGAGGTTGCAGGCATCTTAAAAAGCTATTGGGTAATTTTGATTTGCAATATACCGCTTTTAATTGCGTCGGTTATTTGGCTTAAAAAAGATTTTGCCATAAAAACCATCAGCGTGACTTTTTTAACTTCTTTTATTTTGGCGGTAATGGACAAATATAACTTTTTTGTTTTCACAGAAGACAGGCTATTGGCGGCAATTTACTCCGGACTGATGTACGGGACTGCAACGGGTCTGCTTTTTGAAGCAGGCGGTTCAACGGGAGGCACGGAAATTATTGCAAAATTGGTGGCGATAAAACGTCCGGCAACAAAGCTGTCTGCCGCCATTTTTATTATGGACGTTGTTATCATTTTATTCGGTCTTACGGTATTTGACATATGGTCTGTTGCATATGCGGTGATTTGCTCGTTCTGCTATGAACGTGCTTTGGCGTTTTATCTCAATAAGGATTTACGCAAAGGCGTCTATTTTATAATAACCGAGCAACCAAAAAAAGTTCACGATGCGCTGTTTGCCGTTTTCAATGTTAACAACACTCTGCAAAACGATGTCATCGGAGGATTTACGGGCAACAAAAAAGCCCTATTGCGAGTATATTTACCTACCGGAAATATCAATAAACTTAAAACTATCGTAAACAAAACCGACCCTCAAGCCTTTAGCTATTCCGCATCTGCGACAGAATTGTCCAAGGGAGAAAAATGAAAAGCCTATTAAAAAAAGCGACAACTACAAAATGGTTTAATCCTATACGGGATACCTTGATATTGCTTAGCGCAAGCATACTGTTTGCAACGGGCGCGCAACTTTTTATACTTCCTAATTTCTTAAACATCGGCGGGTTTTTGGGGATTGCCCAGCTTATTATGCTTTTGCCTATAAAATATCTTTCAACGGGGATAGTTTTTATTTTGCTTAACATTCCTCTTATTGCCTTTTCCGGGATAATTTTTAGTCGGCGTTTTGTACGAAAAACCTTTTTTGAAGTGATTTTCTCGGGCGCGATTATGGACGTGTTTTATCGGATTAATCTGGCAGAAACTCTTGGCTTAGTGAGTCGGGAAAACTTGACGCTTATCGCCGTATGCGGAGGTTTTTTGATTGCGGTAAGCGCAGTTGCCACGTTATACGTCAACAGCGCAAACGGCGGAATGGATATTGTTGGGCTTATGATTCAAAAGAAATATAATATATCGCATATTTCCCGAATCATTGTTTTATTTGACATTATTGTCTCGCTTATCTATGCTTTTTGCATAAAACAACCAACTACCATATTTTATTCTATAGCAACAATCGCAATCCACCAAATTACTTTGGAGCTGTTGCTCAACGGTATTTCAAACGCCGTACTATGCGAAATTGTCACCGATAACGCCGACACTAAAGACACGCTTATTCAAGCTCTTATGCTGGAATTGGAACGAGGTTCAACAGTATTTAAAGCGGTAGGGTGTTATTCTCAAAACGAAAAGGACGTTATTATGTGCATCGTGAGCAAGCGTCAAGAAGCGGAAGCGAGAATGATTATACACCGCATCGCCCCCGACAGTTTTGCTTATTCGCTCGCCATAAAAGAAGTCGTCGGAGAAGGCTTCAAAAACATACACATTTAACGATTTAAAGCCCTAAAACCTTTTCAAAAATTTATTTATAGACATAAAAAACGGCCGATATTCGACCGTTTTTTGTTTTATTTTTTAGGGATTATTTTATAAACTTTACTGCCGTGCGGATTAAGCTGCATTTCAATTTTTTCTGCGCTTTCCGTCCTTTCGTCACTCCATTGGTCAACAATTTCATAACTGGTCGCCTTCCCCAACTGAGAGTACGCCTCTTGATATACGTCTGATAACTTAAGTTGATATTTCTTTTTTCGGTTAGAACGGTTTAAAACGCATACCGACGTGGAACCGTCAGATAACGGCTTCACTAAAACGTCTACGCTCCCTGCGATTATCCTTTTTGCTTGTATGCCTAAGACGTCTTGGTTTATTGCGATAAGGTTTTTATTGGTGACAATATCCAAAACGTTTTGCGTAATCTTTCTTATGTCGTTGCCCAAAATTAATGGAGACGCCATCATACACCATAATGAAAAGTGCGATACGTTTTCATCGTAAGTCAAGTTTCCGTTCCCGACCTCTAACATATCAGGGTCATTCCAGGCGCCGACCTTGGCATATTTATTCAAACGCACGTTTCTAAGATAAATTACCATAATCCACGACCAAACAGGTCTTATGTCGGGCGTAGTTCTCCACAAGTTTCCCGCTGTAGCGCCCCACTTATAAGGTTGCCTCAAGCCCCACTCGCAGATTGAAAAAACAATCGGTTTTTCTTCTGTCTTGTTTTCTTGGGCGACTTGCTTTGACGCAAGCTGTAACTGCTTGCCCATATTTTGATATTGAAGCATCGCGCTGTCTGCCAAAGAACCTATCGGATTAAATAGGCGGATTTTATTTATCCCTTTCTTTAGCTTAACAAATATTTGAAATTTTGCCGTTACGTTATAATGTTTTTGCGACGGAAAATCTATCATATAGTTTTCTGCGTTATTCACTTGCGCCATCAACGCCTTTCTATATTCGCCCTTTTTATGGATATGCACAGTCAAAATATATTCGCCTTCGGCGCTTATATCAATGTTATCAAAAACCATTGCGCCCTCGTTTCTATCCAGCCCCGAAACAAACTGACCGTTTGGCAAATCTTTGCACGGCATAAACTTAGCAAACCCTTCAAGCCGAGCCTCTTTGCAAAGAATAAACTGCCCTTGCCTTTCGCCCTTTTTGACAATTTCTATTGCGTAAACCAACGGCGCATAGTTTGATATAGGCACGTTGTGGCAAAAGTCGTATTTGAAGTATTCGATACCCCAACGGGCAAACGTCAGCGCATCTTCTCTTTCGTGAAATAAACTTGCGGGTAAATCCTCACAAGTTTCAGTCCCATTGGAACTGTAAATACCCAGCTTTACGCCTAAGTCGTTGACTTTTTTGACCAATGCGGGTATGCCCTCTGAAAAAGTGACTAAATCCCCTTGCAGATTACCCTTTTCATCTCTTAGCGGAGAAACCCAGTTATCGTCAATATTGATATATTTATAGCCGGCGTCAAGCAATCCCTTTTCTTTTAAGGCAACCGCCGATTCATATATAAGCTCTTGGTCGATCCTGTTTTTGAACGTGTTCCAGCTTGACCAACCCATAGGCGGAGTCAGCGCAACGTTGTTTGAATATTGCGCCTTATTATAAATATCGGTAACTTTAGACGGCTTGGAAAAAATCCTTTTTAGTCGGCAAATAGGACAAATATTGTTGGCTTTTCTCATAAATTTTCCTTAAGAGCTTTGCTTGGTGGCAATGCTAAAAATTGATATAATGTGCATTCTAACTGACTGCTGTAAAGTTTTCTTTTTTTATCGGCGCGTCTGCCATAGTATTTTTCAAAATCGGGATAGCTTGTAAAGGCGTAACAACACCATTCGTCCAAGCTGCTTACCATTTTGCCAAAGTCTTTATATAACGGCTGAAGTTGCCGTTCCTTCAATAGTCTTTCGCCAAAAGGAAGGTTAGAAATAATTACCCCGTGGCTAAACCTGCTTGACACTTTTCTCATATCCATATTTTGAAAATGTATAAAGGGTGACATACCCGATTTATTGGCGTGGTAGTTTGCCATTTTAATGCTGTTGTCATCGATGTCAAAACCCGATATACGCAGTTTAACGTCTAAATTTTGCATATCAAGAGCTTCTTTGCGCGCTTCTTCCATAACTGTGGGCGCATTTATAAAGTTTTCATAGGAAAAATTTCTCATAAGTCCGGGCGCAGTATTAGTGCCAATCAAGGCAGCCTCCAAGGGGATTGTCCCACTTCCGCAAAAGCAATCTATTAAAGGGCGGTCAGGTTTCCAAACCGACAGCATAATTATCGCCGCCGCCAAAGTTTCCTTCATCGGCGCTAAACCTATTGCAGGACGATAGCCACGCTTATGCAAGCCCTCTCCCGAGGTATCTAAAGCCACTATGACATTGTCTGAAAACAAGCTTATCTCTATATGATACGGCTCGCCTGTTTCCGCTAAGCTTTGAATATGAAATTTGGATTTTAGTCTTTCAACAATCGCCTTTTTGCATATTTTTTGTATGGCTGTCAGCGCAAATAATTTGCTTTTTACGCTTTTTGCGTCAACAATGATTTTTGCTGTTTGCGGAAGTATATGTTCCCACTCTATTTGCGTGGTATTATCAAACAGTTCGTCAAAGGTTTCGGCAGAGAACTCCGCAATATTGATATATACTCTGTTGGCGGTGCGCAAAAACATATTCGCCCTCGCCATATCCAAAAAACTTCCCTCAAATCCTATACGCCCGTTTATCGCGCCGTCAGGCGCATAACCCAATGAAAGCAGCTCTCTTTTGGTCACCGCTTCTATACCGCTTGCCGTCGTTGCAGACAGCTTCAATTTTCCATCGAAAAAACTCATAATGTGATTATATCTTAATCGTCCATAAAAGTCAATTTTAAATAATTTTAAAAACTATTGTATTTCCACATTTTGGTTGATATAATATAGGTATAAGGTTATACGGAGGTGAATTATGGGGAAAGTCATTATTACTATCGGCCGTGAATACGGCAGCGGCGGTCGTTTTATCGGTAGAATGGTTGCCGAAAAGCTTGGTATTCCTTTTTATGATAAGGAGCTTATCGCGCTTGCCGCCCGTGACGGAAACATCAGCGAAAATATGATTGAGGAACTTGACGAAACAACGTCCAATAGGTTCTTTTACGCGTTGCCTACCTCAAGCTTTATGCCGTCGACGGTGGCGTCAACTTTTGACCTGACGATGAATGATAGGCTGTTTTTAGCGCAATCTAAGGCAATTAAAAATATTGCCGACAATGGAAGCGCCGTTATAGTCGGAAGGTGCGCCGATTACGTATTGAGGGATAATCCGCACGTCATCAATGTATTTATCCACGCAAATTTTGACTATCGTGTGGAGCAAGCCATTAAGTTCTACAACCTAAACCCTTCCAACGCTCGAAAACTTGTTCAAAAAACCGATGAGCAACGCCAAAAATACTATAACTATTACGCAGGCAGAAAATGGGGTATCGCAGACAACTATACCCTGTGCATCGATAGCTCGCTCGGGTGGGAGCTTGCCACCGACCTTATCGTCAAAGTAGCAAAAACTAAATAGCTCTTATATAACGCAAAAAGAAACGGAGGAAAATCCTCCGTTTCTTTTATCAATCTTGTTGGATATTGCCAATCTTGTTGGACATTTACCAATCTTCTTTTATATGGAGTTTTACGTCGTCGTAATACTCCTTATATTTGTCCTTAAACGCCTGATTTTCAGGCTTATATTGAACGCTCTTTTCCAAATCGTCGTCAACCGTTGCGCAATCGCCGCTATCTGCGCGCTTAAGCTTTTTTAACGCTTCTTTTTTTTCTTCGTCTGTCATTTAAGCTGCGTCCTTCTCTTTGAGTTTGGTTATAGCGGGAAGCTCAATAATCCCCAAAATACCGCTCTTTCCGTCAGGCTGTTTGCCGATTTTCAAAGCTTTCCCTTTGACGGCAAGCGCGCCCGTAACCAACGGTACTGCCAAAAAGATTATGGATAATATAAGCATAAAAACGTAAACGACATACAAAAATCCGCCCGTTCCGAACCAGGCTTGGAACCCAGCCGCGATATTGCCTATCATCATAATCTCGCCAACGGGGCCTACGACGCCTTTGTTTGCAGGGAAAATTGCAATAAACACATATACGAGGGGCAATGTCAAGATAAATGCAAAAGTCGTAATTCCGATAGTCAAGCCGTTGCGGAGCTTTTGATTTTCAAACGTAACAGCAACATTCGAAAACAACATAATACCGCATGACATTGTCAAAATAACGATTATGTATTGCCCTAAAATATTTTTAATGTTGTATAATCCCGAAAAAATCGGAGCAAGCTGAGCCGCTGTCAATAAAAACATTATGCCGAATACCATAATGACGACCGACAACGCCAAAAGAGAGTATTGAATCTTCTCTTTTTTTGATAAATCTTTCATAAATTCTCCTTCCCAAATATAATAAATTTATCATACCAATTTTGAATATAATTTGTCAAGATATATTTGTTCCAATCTTTCTTTTCTTGCGCCAAAATATGCGGGATTGGCGGTCTATGTCGTTGACTATAAATCGACGATATGCTAAACTAGAATTAGTTTCAGAGGTGACAAATGAGTTTAGCGGATAAGATTTTTGTGGAAAATGTTACGGATATTATTCAAAACGGTTTTTGGGATACAAATCAAAACGTACGCCCTCGCTGGAGTGACGGCGCGCCTGCGCACACGGTAAAAAAGTTTTGTATCGTCAACCGTTATGACCTTTCAAGGGAATTTCCGATAATCACCGTACGTCAAACTTATTTTAAAAAGGCTGTGGACGAGCTTTTATGGATTTGGCAAAAAAAGTCCAACAACGTCAACGATTTAAACAGCAAAATCTGGGATAGCTGGGCGGATGAAAACGGTTCTATCGGGAAGGCGTACGGCTATCAGCTTGCGCAAAAACACATATATCCCGAGGGTGAATTTGACCAAGTAGACCGCGTTTTGTTTGATTTAAAAAACAATCCTTACAGTCGCAGGATTATGACAAATATTTATAATTTTGCCGACCTGCACGAAATGAATTTATATCCTTGCGCCTATTCAATGACTTTTAACGTCGTTGATAATAAACTTAACGCCATACTAAACCAACGCAGTCAAGATACCCTCACCGCCAACAACTGGAACGTTGTGCAATACGCCGTACTCGTTCATATGCTGGCTCAGGTTTCAAATTTGGAAGTGGGAGAATTGGTGCACGTAATTTCCGACGCGCACATTTACGACCGTCATATACCTATTGTAGAAAAAATCATTAAAAACCCGCAATACGACGCGCCCGCGCTTTGGATAAATCCCGAAATTAAAAATTTCTATGATTTTACCTTGGACGATTTTAAGCTTATAGGATATGAATATAATAAAATTACCGATAAAATTGAGGTGGCAATTTAAATGAACGTTATCGTAGCGGTTGATAAAAACTGGGGCATTGGCAAAAACAACGATTTGCTTTTTCATCTCCCCGAAGATATGAGTTATTTTAAAGAAAAAACTTTGGATAAGGTTGTTGTTATGGGCAGCAATACGTTGCTTTCTTTCCCCCACAGCAAACCTTTAAAACGCCGTGTAAACATTGTACTTTGGCCTGACGGCGAGCCCCGAGAGGATTGTATCATTGTGCGCAACCTAAAGGAGTTGTCATCTGCGCTTAAGATTTATCCTACTAAAGATGTTTTTATTGTTGGAGGCGCAATGTTTTATAAGACTATGTTGCCTTACTGCGATACCGCATACATAACAAAAGTTGACGCCGACGGCGAAGCTCAAGTTTTTTTTGAAAACCTTGACGCCCTTTTAAATTGGAAGCTTTCCAGCGTTTCCGAAACTCAAACCAGCAATGGTTATCGCATAAACTTTTGCGTATACCATAACGACAACGTTCAAAATTTCTGATTTCTAAAACAAATACTGTTCTTGGTAATATTTTGTCGTCTTACCTTTTATAATTTACGGAGGAGAGTTATGAAATTGCGTAATCTTAGGCTTGGAAATTTTTTGTTTTTATTTCTTGCAGGTATTGTAAACGCCACGGGCGTTGCCTTGCTTTTAATTCCCGTTGGGTTGTATGACGGGGGTTTTTCAGGTACTTCATTTTTGCTAAGTCAACATACTCCTCTGCCTATGAGCGCATATTTGCTCATTCTAAATATCCCTATATTTTTTATCGGCTATAAAAAGCTCGGGCTGAATTTTATCATCTATTCAATTTTTACCGTGGCAATTTATTCGGCGATGACTTATCTATATCAGCATTGCTTTAAAATAAATTTTGACAACGGTTCGCCTATCGGCAATTCCGATTTCATTCTTTGCGCGGTATTCGGCGGTATCATCTCAGGCTGCGGAAGCGGTTTAACCATTCGGTTCGGCGGAGCGTTGGACGGCATAGAGGTTTTGGGGGTATTATACGCCAAGCTTTTAAATATCAGCATCGGCACGTTTGTTATGATATATAACTCCATTTTGTTTATCACCGCAGGATTGATTTTCCAAAGCTGGACGTTGCCCTTGTATTCCATCATCGCCTATGCTTGCGGACTAAAAGCCGTGGACTTTGTCGTTGACGGTTTCGATAAGGCAAAATCCGTGTTTATCATTTCGGAGAATTTTGAATCGATTGCCGATGTTCTCTCACAAAAGTTTGGCAGAGGCGTCACTATTATGAACGCCATGGGGCATTATTCTCAAAATGATAAAAAAATGATTTATTGCGTAATAAACCGTTTTGAAGTTGCAAAACTAAAACAACTGGTGGAAGATATAGACCAATCCGCCTTTGTTGTAATCAGCGACGTAACGGAAACTCTAAGCGCAAACTTAAAATATGACAAGTTTTCCAAAATCGGAAAAACAAAGGAACAATAATTCCTATAAGAAAAACGCCTTGTTTAAGGCGTTTTTCTTTTATAGTTTTCTTGCCGCAAGGACGCCCATAACCGACGCCATCATAAGCCCGTGCGTCCAGCCGGAGCTGTCACCTAAGGCGTATAGGTTGTCAATGCTGGTCATAAAGTTTTCATCTAGCATAATTTTATTGCTGTAAAATTTAATTTCGGGGCTATATAACAAAGTCTCTTTGCTGGCAAAGCCGGGGACAACCACGTCCATAGCCTTAATAAAGTTTATGATGTTTAGCATTGGACGATAAGGCATCGCGCTGGTAATGTCGCCCGCTACCGCATCGGTAAGGGTAGGACGAACATTGCTTCTGCAAAGTTCTTTCTGCCACGTGCGTTTGCCCTCCAAAATATCGCCAAAACGTTGAACTAATATTTGTCCGTTGCCTAGCATATTGGTAAGTTCGCCAACTTTTTTTGCATAATCAATCGGGCGGTCAAACGGCACAGAAAACCTATGCGAGGATAGAATTGCCAAATTTGTGTTATTTGATTTTTTATCCTTATAGGAGTGTCCGTTTACAATCGCCAAGTTGTTATCATAGTTTTCTTGGCTGACAAAACCCCCGGGGTTTTGACAAAAAGTTCTGACTTTATCATTGAATGGTTCAACATAACCTATGAGCTTAGACTCATATAAGGCATTGTTGACTTCTTCCATTATTTCATTTCTGCATTCAACACGGACGCCTATGTCTACCGCGCCTGCGCGTCTTGCGATGTTGTTGTCACGACAAATATTTTCCAACCAATCTGCGCCCTTTCTTCCTACGGCGACAACAGTTTTATCGGCATAAACGGCAGTTAGCGTATCGTTTTTGATATCATAAACGTTTGCTCCAACACATTTACTGTTTTCAATAATCAAATTTTCACAGGTGTGCAGGAAGCGAATATCTACTCCGTTATCCAAAAGATAGGTTTCCAGTTTGCTATAAATTTCGTGCGCCTTTTCCGTGCCTAAATGGCGTATCGGACAGTCTATCAGTTTTAGCCCTGCTGAAATTGCTTTTTTGCGGATTTCTTTTACCTTGTCGTCAACGTTTACGCCTTCGATTTTGGTGTCTGCGCCAAACTCTAAATAAATATTATCCGTATAGCCTATGGTTTCTTCAGCAACGTCTGCGCCGATTAATTCGGGCAAATCACCGCCTACTTCATAGCTCAAAGACAGTTTCCCGTCAGAAAATGCGCCTGCGCCCGAAAAACCCGTTGTAATATTGCAGTAGGGCTTGCATTGAACACATTTATGCGTTTTGGACTTTGGGCACACTCTCGACTCAATTGAACGCCCTTGTTCGACTATCGCTATGGTTTTGTTTTTTCCCGAACGGACAAGCTCTAGCGCGGCAAAAATGCCCGCAGGACCTGCGCCAATAATCAAAACGTCAAGCTTTTTCATATACAATACCTCCTACTAATGCAAAACTCCTTTTAGCCTTTAGTACAATACCATAGATAATCCACAAAGTCAATAGCTACATTTAAAAGTTTTGTTTAAAAGTTATATTGACACAACCTTACATTAAGCTTATAATTAAATTATTAGAGATTAATAAGGAATTTTTATGAAACTAAATAATTTGGTTATGGAGCCTATTTTCTTTGAACGCAATCGCGTATTTCGCGTTTATTTAGGCGGAATGACCTATCACGATATCTTCAAAACCGACAAAAAAGAAGATACCCTTTTCCCTGAAGAATGGGTTTGTAGTAAAGTCAAAGCGATAAATCCCAAGTATTTCGGCAAACGAGACGGGGTTTCTGTTATCAAAGACACCGATTATTTTTTTGACGATTTACTTAGCAACTACCCAGACCAACTTTTAGGCGGCAGAAAATACGACTGCCTTGTCAAATTTTTAGACAGCGCCATTCGTTTGCCCGTGCAAGTGCATCCCACGCCTGAGTTTTCTCAAAAATATTTTTACAGCAACTATGGTAAAACCGAGGCGTGGTTGGTCATTGCCACCCGCCCCAACGCAAAAATATTTTTTGGCTTTTCTGATAAGCTTTCAAAGGAAAAACTTTCTCAGCTTGAGGAGCAATCCCTGACAGACCGCAACGTTATGGAAAGTGTTTTAGCGTCCGTCGACGCTAAAGTCGGAGACGTTTACCTTATTCGGGCAGGGCTTGTCCACGCAATTGGAGCCGGGTGTACAATTATAGAGATTCAAGAACCTACCGATTTTACAATTCAACCTGAAAATTGGTGTGGCGATTATAAAATTTCCGAAAACGAAAAGTACATCGGCTTGGATAAATCTACCGCCTTAGATTGTTTTAATTTTGAGTTATATGGAGAAAAAGCCGCTAATTCGGCAAAGGTTGCGCCTCTAGTTGCTATCGATACATCGAATTATAAAAAGGAGCAACTTATTTCCTATGACGACACTCCTTGCTTTGCTCTCAACCGTCACACGCTAAAAGGAGGCTCGCTTACAATGGATTACGCGCCTTCTGTTTGGATTGTTTTATCCGGTTCGGCAAAGATTGTCGGAAAACACTATGCTCGGGAGGTAAAGCAAGGCGATTATTGGTTTTTGCCTTATTCTGCCGAAAACAAGTTTGACGTTCAATCTAATGATTGTGTGATGGTAGAATGTTTGCCGTCAAAACAAGCACACTAAGATAGCATTAATTTAGAATTAGCATTTCAAAAAAATGGCTTTTTTAGATTTTTAAATGATATTGACTAATTTTGTATTAGCTAATAGAATATTTATATAAAAATATGTTTAAGGGGTAAAGTATGGAAAATGTTTCTCACGTAAAGACGGGCGAAAGACTTTCAAACCGCAATCTATGGGCGTTCACCGGAGGAGGAGTTGGTCGTGATATGGCGTATTCGCTTTGGAACGGCTATCTTTTGCTTTGTATTATGTATACAAAAGGCGTCAATTCGGCTCAGCTCACAACAATTTTGGTGATTATGGCGGTTTGCCGAATTTGGGACGCCGTAAACGACCCGATTATGGGTGGCATTATTGAGCGCACGCGCACTAAGTGGGGTAAATTTAAGCCTTGGATTTTTATTGGCGCAGTTTCAAACGCAATTATCACTTTTACGATTTTTGCCGTTCCGTTGCGCGGGCAACAATTTGTTATTTTCTTCCCCTTTGCGTATCTTTTGTGGGATATTTCCTTTACAATGAACGATATTGGCTATTGGGCAATGCTCCCCTCGCTTACCTCGAATGACGAAGACAGAAATAAACTTTCAATGCTAGCTAATATTTTGGCGGGCATCGGCGCAGGTATCGCGGGTATTATTATTCCAATCTTCACAACCGGCGCGCTTGCAATAAAAGGGAACGCCGTTGCCGGATACCTTATTATTGCGGCAATCATCGGCGTTGTGTTTATCGGCTGTCAAACCATGACAACGCTTTGCGTAAAAGAAAAACCTCTCCCGCCTATTACGGATGATGACAAAATCGGCGTCAAAGAAATGTTTAAGGTTATCTTCAAAAACGACCAGCTTCTTTGGATTGCGCTTGTTATGATTTTTTATAACCTTGGCAGTTCACTTTATTTTGCCTCTACGGCAAACTATATTTTGTTCCGTTTTGGCTATGAAGGCGCAAACATAGCATTGTTTGGCACGCTGGGCGGTTTGTTAGGCGGCGTTTCAATTTTGTATCCTGCCTTAGCAAAACGCTTTACTAGAAAAAAGATTTCGATTATTTCTATTATTGTGGCTTGCGTTGGATATGTTTGTATGTTCCTTGTGGGCGCTTTTACAAAAGATATGACAAACAGCGCGCTGATATTTATTCTCCTTATATTGACCGCTGCTTTGATTACTATGGGACAAACAATGTTTTATATGGTGCAAACCATTTCCATCGCCAACACCATCGAATATAACGAATGGAAGTCCGGCAAGCGTGATGAAGGCATCATCTTCTCCGTTAGACCTTTTATGGCAAAAATGGGTAGCGCGCTTGTTGTTATCGCGCAGGCAATCACTTATGCGCTATTAGGCGTCGGCGATTACACCAAACAAATTTCCGACATCGAAAATCAAGCGAACCTTATGAGCGCCGGCGGAGCAACAAAAGAAGCCGTAGCGCAGTTTAAAAAAGACAGCATCGTTCCAATATTGGAGCAAATCCCCACCAACACTAAAGTCGGAATGCTTTTCGGATTGACAATTATTCCGATGTTGTTTGTTATAGTATCTTTGGTAATTTGGTATAAAAAATATAATATCGATGAGGATTTCTATACAAAAATTGTCTTAGAAAACGAAGCTCGCAAATGCGAAAACGAGGAAACTAACTTATTTGAGGTTGCAACCGAGGGAGAAAAAGAAGGTATTTGATGAAAGTAGCCATTGTGTTGGGCAACCGAATGAACGATGACGGTTCCTTGAGTGAAAAAATGTTGGTTCGCCTTAACCTAACGCTAAAACTTTACAAGCAACTTTCCCCCGATAGAATTATTGTGTCGGGGGGAATTGCCAATAAAAAAGCAGGCATTGCCGAGGCTGAAAAAATGCACGAGTGGCTTATCAATAAAGGCATTCCTTTTGAAGCAATAATTAAGGAGTCCGCTTCAAAATCGACAAAACAAAACGCAAAGTTTTCGGTTCCTATTGCAAAAAGCTTAGGCGCAGATGAAATTATTCTATGTACGTCGGCAGAGCATTTTTCCAGAAAATGGCTTAATCCCAAAAAAATATTTGAAGCTCAACTCAAAAAAACAAACATAAAACTTACTATTTTTTCAAATTAACTATGCAAACTTTAAACTTATGTGGTGAATGGCTTTTCAAGTCGGATAATGAAAACGTGTGGCGCGCGGCGAACGTGCCCTCTTGTCAGTACAGCGATTTATTGAACATCAATAAAATTGTCGACCCTTTTTTAGGCACAAACGAAAAGGATTGTTTTTGGGCGGGAAACTGTTCTTGGCAATATAAAAAAGTTTTTTTTGTAACGGAAGATTTTTTAAATCATTTTCGAATTGATTTAGTCTATGAGCAGTTAGACACACTTTGCAAGGTGTTTGCCAACGGAGAGCTAGTTTTCTCGTCATCGAATATGCACCTCGGCGGACGAAAAGAGATTAAGGATTTTTTGCGCGTTGGCGAAAACGAAATTTTAATCGAGTTTGCAAATCCTGTCGAATATATTGAAAAAAAACAAGCCGACGATAAAATGCCCAAAAATATGAACGGGCTTTCGGGCGTGCCTCATATTAGAAAAGCTCAATGCCACTTTGGCTGGGATTGGGGTCCGATTCTTCCCGTTGTCGGCATCACAAGAGATATTTGGCTTGAAGGCTATGATTTTATTATCGATGATATTTCCATTACGCAAAAACATCACGACGGCATAGTCACGCTAAACGTTGACGTTTTCGGATCTAACCTATTTGAAACTGCGACAATGCTTTTTGTTGACTTGGCTGCGCCCGACGGGAAAGTGATTAAAAACAAAGCGCAAGCGTTAAAGAACAAAAATTCATTTGTTTTTGACATAAAAAATCCCGAGCTTTGGTGGACAAACGACTTGTTTCCAAAAGAGCAACAACCGCTTTATGAAATTCGGGCGTATATTGTAAAAAACGAAAAAGTTGAATATAAACTTTTCAAAAAAATAGGGCTTAGGACAATCGAACTCTGTCGAGACGAGGACGAATTCGGCAGACAATTTCAGTTTAAACTAAACGGCGTTCCTCTGTTTATTAAGGGCGCAAACTGGATTCCTCCCGACAGCCTTCCGGATAGATTTAACGCCGAAAAACTGGCGTATTATATCAACTCTGCAAAGTATGCAAATATGAATATGCTTCGTGTTTGGGGCGGAGGCTATTATGAAAGCGACGCATTTTACGAGGCTTGCGATAATGCCGGCATTTTGATTTGGCAAGATTTTTGTTTTGCCTGCGCGCCCTATCCTTTCTATGACGACGCCTTTAAAAAATCGGTATTGGCAGAAATAAAATATAACGTTTTACGCTTAAAACATCATCCGTCATTGGCGCTATGGTGCGGAAATAATGAGATTGAAGCCATGAGTCTGGTTTGGGCGGCAAATAAAAAACTGCACTACGGAACAAGGGATTTCTTCTATAAGACTTTACCCGAGTATTTGAAAACTTTAGATGATTCGACGCCATACATTCCAGGGTCGCCAACAGGCTTAGGCTTTATGGAGAAAGTCGGCAGCGACGATTGTGGCGATACCCACTTATGGCACGTTTGGCACGGCTTGCGTCCATTGACATATTACCGTACACGCTATACACGCTTTTGTAGCGAGTTCGGGCTGGAGTCGCTTTGCGATATGCAAACAGTAAACACCTTTGCGCAAAAGGCGGAGTTATCCCTTAAATCACCTGTCTTCAAAGCGCACCAAAAGTGTTTAAGCGGCAATGATAAAATGCTTTTTTATATTAGCACTCGTTTTTCTATTCCCAAGTCGTTTGCCGATGTAGTATATTTTTCACAGCTTATTCAGTCCGAGTGCGTTTCTGACGCCACCGAGCACTGGAGGCGTAATCGCGGAAGATGCAACGGCTCTATGTACTGGCAGTTAAACGATTGTTGGCCTGTTACAAGTTGGTCAAGCATAGATTATTTCGGGCGTTATAAAGCCTTGCAATATCGCGCAAGGCACTTTAACAATCCGCAATCAATTTCCATTAAAAACGAGAAGACTAGCGCCGAAATTTTTGTTATAAACGACAAAACCACAATTTTATATGCAACCCTAGACTATAAGCTAATTTCTTTTGACGGCAAAGAGTTGCTCGCTAAAGCTGTAGATGTTACGGTTGCCCCTACGTCGTCACAAAGTATTGTGCTGTTAGATGTTAAAAAACACCTTAAACAATGTAAGGGTAATTGCGTTTTAGTGGCAAAGCTTTTGGACAACGATAATTTGCTGTCAGAAAAAACCGCCCTCTTTTCGCCCGAAAAAAACCTAGATTTACCTAAAGACAAAATCAAACTGGAAACCGAGTTTAAAAACGGATTGGCTTTTGTCAGCGTATCCTCGACGGCGTACAAACGTTTTGTCCAGCTTCAACTGCAAGACAGCGTAAAACCCTTTTCGGACAATTATTTTGATTTATTGCCTAACGAGGTTAAGACGGTTATTGTTGAAATCCCCGACGGGATGAGCGCGCGGGAATTTGCCGAAAAGCTATCTGTCAGAAGCTTAGCGGAAATTGAAAACACTTTCTCGCCTGCGCACGACTTCTTCCTTAGACAAAAAATTAGGTTTAATCCAATAAATATCGGGCAATACATCGCCTATTCGATAGTTTAAAAAAAGCCTTCTGCAAAAACAGAAGGCTTTTAAAATATCTTTATTTATTTTTTTGAAGGCATTGCCCTGCCTGCCTTGGCAAAAACCTTTTGGTTTAGCTTGCCGTCGGCTAAGACTTGTTTCCCGTTTACAAACACAGATTTTATACCATATGAATGTTGCTTGTCTACCTCGGCGGTTTTCAATTCCATTTCGTCAAAAATAGTTATATCGGCAAAATAGCCCGCCTTTAAATATCCTCTTTCGGGAATGGAAAATCTATCCGCAACGGCGCCCGTCATTTTCCTAACCGTGTTTTCCATCGTATCGCCTTTGCCGTTTAAAGCTAAGTGCAAAAATTTAGGAAAACAATCGTATATGGCGGTGTTTTGCGTGCCGAAATCCTCAACCCAAGCGTCTGTCATATACAGTACGTTGGGATGTTTTGAAAGCTTAGAGATAATTTCGGGGGTAGAATATTTATACATATTGACGCGCCCCTTATATCCGCTTTCGTCACAAAGCTGAATGTACGTTTCATAGTCGCTTTTCTTGATTTCCTCGGCAATCTCCGACACCCTTTTACCCTCGTACTTTTCAAAGCCCTCGCCAATAAAGGCAACTTGAATATCCTCAAAGCCAAAGCCCAAAAGTTTTTTGGTTACCGCCGCTAAAACCTTAAATTTGATTTTGTTCCATTTCTTTTTCTTCTCTTGCGCTGTCATAGCCTGATACCACGCAGGCATAATCACCGTGATAACCGATACCCCGCATTCCTCGGAATATATATCAAACATTGCGTCCACGCCGTCAGCGCGCATCTTTTCAATGATAGACACCAACTCGTCACAGCATTCAAAGGATTTTGCCCCTACAAAAATTGCGTGACTGTATTGAAACTTAACCTTAAGCCCTTTTGTGACCTCAACCAATTCGTCCAGCGCCCTCAATAAGTGCGGTCTACCGCCTAGGCTATACGACATAGAAACCGCCGAACAAGCCCTAGGGTGCGCCGTCAAAGGACGGTCATACTTCTCGCACAGTTTAGCAACCTCTCTCAATTCCTCCGTCGATGCGTAAATACCCGGCTCATACATCAATCCCAAGGAAATTCCGCAAGCGCCGTCCTTAAGCCCTTGCTCCAAAATAGCGTTCATCTTTTCACTCTCTTCGGCGCTCAACTGACGATTTTCGTATCCCGCAACGCTAGTCCTTGCCGAACAATGTCCAATAAGCGTGGCGATGTTTAAGGGCGTGTTTCCGTCGATAGCCTTAAAAAATTCAGCAACCGTTCCGAACCGTCCGATTGTATCCTTAAAGAAGAATAAGCCTGCGCCTACTTTGTCAATATTAGGGCTGTCTTCAGCAAACCCCGTTGCCGACAAACCACAGTTTCCCGCAATAAAAGACGTGATACCTTGACGAACAAAAGGCTCGAAATATTTGATGGGTTTTTCTTTTATGGCAAACCAGTCGTTATGACTGTGCGCGTCAAAAAAGCCTGCGGATATACTCAAATTTTGGCAATCTATCACTTCAGCCATCTCGCAGTCAATGCTTTTTTCAACAGCCAAAATCCTGTCTTGGTCTATTAAAACGTCGCCGATATATGCCTCATCTCCGCTGCCGTCATATATTTTAGCATTTTTAAAAAGTTTTCTCATTTTTTCACCTCTTATCCGTTATCTTCAAATATAACAGTTTAACCACTATTTTGAGTGGATAAAATCAATAATTTGATTGTATCCTTCTTGTGGGCTTGTAATGTCTAAACACAACTTTTCCAAAGGACACATTCCGTCGCCTTTTCGGTTTATAATATACTCTACCTCTTTTTCGGCATCGTATTCGACACCGTTTTTCAAAAATACTTCCTTAGCATATTTTGAAATAACCTTGGTATGTACTTTTTTACCTTTGCCGTATACAATCAAAAGCGCGGCGGCTTTTCCAATAACCTTGTCATAAACTTGCGCGTCTATAAAACCCGTTTGATTATGCAAGTGTTCCAACAGCGGGGCAACTCCGTTTTCAAAATACCTATATTCTTTTCCGCCTTGAATTACCACGCAGGAATTATCTTTTAGTATATCAATTTTGCTCATATATCAATTCTAACATAGAACCTTTGTAATTGAAAGTAATTATATAAAAAAAAGCCCTCCAATTTTGGAGGGCTTTGTCGTTTTATTAGAT
>CAZSAC010000017.1:0-31569 GCA_964604875.1 uncultured Bacteroidaceae bacterium
ACTAGATTCATCATAATTGCGGCGTAAGTTTAATTCATAAAATGCAAAGATGAAGTCACAAAATTGTCCAAAATATGCATCTGTTACCATGCTGTGTATTAAAATATTCTGAACATACTGCTCCCTTTGTCCAGGCATTGAATAGGTGTATAGTTTGTATTGTTTTAATGTATTAAAAAAAACTCCACAAATTAACGATTGTTTGCTTCTGCAATCTTTAATTCCAATGCTTTCCCAAAAATTATCCCAAAAGTTTCCGCTCTTGTAGTTTTTTGCACATATATGAATCAAGGCAAGCGATAGTTTTAGATCTACAGTAGACCACGAATAACTATTAAGTCTAGGTATCCTATTTTTTGCATATTCAATTAGTTCTTGTCCGTCTGACTCATCTAAATAGATTTCTCCTAATAACCTAACTCTTTGAGCAGCTTTCTCTATTCTTTCGTAATCCATTTTCTCCTCCTATTTTTTAAATACGAAGATGTATTCGTGTTTGAAGAGATAAAAGTTTCCAGCCAGAGCACGATAACGCCATATCGCTTGTTGATTTGCTTTGCCTTTAGTTTCTTCAAAGTTTTTTACTATCGTTGCTTTAAGCTTTAAGCCCTCCTGCTGAAACAGCTGCATACAATAAAATCCTAAAGGAATTAATTCTCCTTTAGTATATTTGTCGCCAATTACCATTGCGCAATATCTTCCTTTTTCTAAAGAGGGAAGTGTATTTTGCAAAACTTTTCGCATCATATCAAGAAATTTTTCTAATGATGTTGCGTTACATAAATCTTTTTCATTTTCGCTAAACTTTAATATATCCCAATAAGGTGGATGATAAATAATAAACTGCGCTTTTTGTTTGCCGTATCTTTCTAATATTCTTGAAAGATTTATCTCTGAGCTGTCGCCCCCATAGATGTCCGCAATAGTATTATCCCTTTGTTCTGTGCGCACTCTTTCTGCCGATTCTCTTGCAACTTCTTCATTAAGCTCTATTCCAATCGAATTTCTGCCCAGTCTTTGGGCTTCAATCAACGTAGTTCCACTCCCAGTGAAAGGGTCAATTACAAAATCGCCTTCTTTGGTATATCTTCTTAATAGTTGATTTGCTATTTGTGGTATAAAATTTCCGTGGTATTTTGCAGTATGAGCGCCTGAGTTATCTCTGTTTTTTATGACCCACAAGCTATCAGTCCAAATATCTGTAAGCTCTTTCCAGTTTGTCATATCTAAATCGTTTATACTCATACGCAATCTATCTTTTAACAAGACAATGCAAGTATTCGGTTGTGCTTGATGCGACGTGCGTCCGATTTTCGTCCTTGTCTGCCTTGAATCGTTTGTAATCTTGAGTGTATGCTCGATATTCTCCATAGCCGCTCATTATGTCTTGTATCGTGTCTAGTGGCATTAAGCCTTCATTATTATAACTTAAGAATATATATCTAAAGTTTGCGTTTTTAATCAAGTCTTCAAAAGCGGTGGCCACAGTTTTTGAAGAACAGAAAGCGCTTTTTTGGCTGGAGTAATCTCTTAACCCGGTTTTTCCTTTAATTGAAGGGTTATCATATCTTGCTATTGTTTCCAACATATGATAATTAGCGCAATACTGCCTTTCGTTATAAGGTGGGTCGAGGTATAATACATCTCCGCTGATTTTTTTAATTAGCGAGTTAATGTCATCATTGAACACCTTGTATTCTTTGTCTCCGTTGATAATTTCCAAAGGCTTAAGCTCCATAAGTTTTTGAGCTGATTTCTTTAATTTCTTTAGAAAAGCGCCATAGACAGATGCAGTATTAGCTACTTTATCAATTGAATTCAAAAGGCTAGCCAAGGCATAGTAATACATACCTTCCGAAATATCTTTATTGCGCAACAATTTTTCAAGTTCAATTCTTATTGCGTCACATTTCATTGCATTTTCATCAGAGAAATACATTCTCTCTTCGCTTGTGCCACTCGTGCCACCGAGAGAGTAGTTTGCAAATATATAACCTTCTTGTCCCTTTAAAGATTGCAAATATCCGAACAATTCTGAACTCTCTTTATTAGGAAGAATTAACCCTGTATTTTCAATATAATGTTTGTTTGTTACGAAGCTGTAGTACTGAATATCATTGGATACAACATTATAGCCTTTCTTTTTGAAATCCATTCCAACTGTCCCAGTGCCTGCAAATAAATCCGCGAATGTTAAATCACTTTGCTTCTCGTTGCGTGAAATAATGGTTGACATAATGCTATTACTTATGAAATCCATTAATGATAATTTTGAACCGATATAATTCATTAGTCAACCTCCTTTTATATTTGTATTATACCATTTTTATCAGCATAAGGCTAATATATAACCGACATACTAAAAGAAAATGATTTGATTGTTGTGCAAATTACTTCCTTGTTAATTTCCCTTTTTTAGATGTTTACGAAATTCTATAGGGTCATACCAAAAACAACCAACGCAAGCATTCTCCTCATTGTTATGAACTTGTACTCCGCTATAAAAAGAAATAGGATATCCAAGAAGCTTTGCATCATACCTTAGCCCTGTACGTTTGCATTCCTTGCAGAATTGCCTTTTTGCATCGTTAGCCGCCTTGCTCAAAGGTTGAAAATCCTCAAGCCTTTGTTCCTGATTTTGCATTACTCTGTCTTCATTTTTCATTCCATTCTTATGGTCAACCTCGGGATTCGATGTGCCTAAAACAACACATCTTTGTCCTTTAATTGCCTTTTTAATATCCGCGCGGATATGTTGAGAATGAGTCCCATTATTTAGTCCAACTAAACGAATTCTATCAATACCATTTCCTGTTGTTGTTGATTTATCAAATTCAATAATGTACTTTTTTGCAAGTGAAGATTCTTTTCTTGCCCAAGATGCTCCATTGCCAAATTTTAAATCATAATACTTGCCTGTAAATTCACTAACATTAACCCATCTACTACAACCATTTGCATCTGGCGATGCAAGTTCTAAAAACAGTTTTTCTTTTGTCATAAACCCTCCTTAAACGAAATTTAAGAGATATAGCTAGTTTAACATATTTTCCTAAAAATTTCAACATCTACAAAGGCTAAATCTCAGATAAACAAAAAACAGGTGTAGAATATAGCCGTGATTTAATTTTTACTCCCCGAACATGTCGTCTAGGGCGTCGGCGGCTTGGCGGTCGGAGGACTTGAGTAGGTGGGAGTAGATGTCGGTGGTGGTGCTTGTCCTGGCGTGTCCTGCGCGGTTTGCGACTGTCACGAGTGGGACTCCTGCGGCGATTTGGAGCGTTATGCAAGTGTGGCGCAGTGAGTGGACTTTGACGTGCTGTAAGCCCGCTTGCTCAAGCGCTTTGTCCAACCAATGCCCGACTGTGCCAGGGTTTAGCGGGGAGCCGTTCCATTGCACGAGTAGCCTATCGCTATGTACCCACGCATCGCCTAGGTCAACGCTCATTTTATCATACCAAGCCTTGTATTCGGCTAGGCATTCGACAAGCAGATTTGAGATGGACAATGTCCTTTTTGATGTTGCGGTTTTTGGCTCTTTGGTTACCGCCCCAAAGCCCGTTACCGCCACTACCGATTGCCTTATTTTGAGCGTTTTGTTTTCTAAATCTACGTCTTGCCATTCCAGCCCGCAGAGTTCGCCCCGCCTTACTCCCGTGAATAGGAGCAGGGTGAGGGCGGTTCTTATCCTTATATCGTCCAGCTTTGACACCGTTGCATAGAACTGTTTTGACTGCTCGTCGTTGAGAAACTCTATTGTTTTTGTCGGTCTTTTGGGGAAGTTGATGTAGTCCGCCGATGCCCAATTATCTACGATTAGCCGTTGCTTTTTGGCTTGAGCAAGGATAGCCCTGACCGTGCGCTTGACTTTGTTTATCGTCTCAAAGGCATACTTTTCCACAGTTGTTTCTATGTTGAATATGCTTTTTACTTGCACGCCCAGCGCTTTGGCTATTCTCTCTGCGTTGTCTATGCCGATGCTACCGCCCCTTAACATTAAGTTGAGCGAAGTGGTGGCTATTTTGTGCGTGTATCTGAGGTCGGTGTAGCGCACGCCTTTGGCTTTCATTGTTGAAGCTAGCGTCGCCTTCGCCGTTATTTTGTGAGTAATCTTTTCTCTGCGGTCGAGAATATTATAGAAGTTTTGGATAACGACGGGGTTAAGCTCCTTTAGTTTATATCCGCCTATGTACTCGTCAAAGAGCCTTTTGGCGTATATGTTGTTGGCGTAGTAGGACAGCGACTTGTCCTGCATTCCGCTTTCTATCCACTTTTCCGCATACTCCTTGAAGGTTGTTTCGGGCGATATTTCCAGCTGTCTGTTTAAGCCGTTAGAAAGCCCCTTAATTTGCATTTCGTACTCGTCGGCATAGACTGTTGCTTGCCGTAGCATTTGAGTTGAATTAAGCCCCTCGGGTGGCTTGAAGGTGGTTGTTTTGGTGATGATTTTGCCCGAGCCTTTGTCCTTGATTTTTACTTGGATTTTAAATACTAATCCGTTTTTATTTTGCTTTTTTGATATGGTTGCCATTTGTTCCTCCCGTATATATTTTTGCTAACAAAATTAGGTCGCTAAAACCTAAATAAGTCAAGCAGAAAGCCCGCTAATTGACAATTTTTCTAACAAATCGTCAAAGTCAACCAGTAGCTTTTTGCCTATTGTAGTGTGTTTTACTATGCCTCTTTTGCAAAGGCTTCTTATACAGTTCATAGTAACCGCCGTGCTGTTGTCTTGTTCCTTTATAAGATTTAAGGCTTGGGTTACCGTTCTCATTCTTGGTACTGCCATTGTTGTTTTCCTCCCGTTTATTTTATAGTTTGCCCAGCTTGGTTTTGGGCTGTTTTTAAGTCTTTTTTACTCTTTGAATTCTTGTATCATAAAGCCGTATAGACTTGATTTTTTCTTGATTTATCTTGAAAACAAGTTTGATTTATTAGGCTGTCACAAGTTGACAATCCTCACTTTAACCATTGAATTCGTAGGTTTTAAGTGCCTTTTTTGCCTAAAATCACTATTTTTTCTCAAACTTGAAAAAGGGCTAATACCCTTCTTGATTTCACGAAAACTTGCGTGAGACTTGCGCCCCGCTCTTTGAGTGTTTTTGCCTAGAGATTTGACCCCCCTATACCCCCGATAGGGCAAGCGACTTCTAATATATCCAAACTTATCGTTACATCGTTACCGCAATGTTTTTCTCTCTCATTATTAGCGTTTATTAACTATTAACTATTAAAATTGTGCTGTATACAAACTCTTGCGTAACGATAGAAACGATGGTAACGATACTTTTACTTACATAGTAGGCGGTAACGATACTATTCTTCTATCAGGCTCTGCTGAATAGGTATTCTGTTGCGATTTTCAAACGTGTGCTTTCTGCCGTTTCTTCCGCCGTTTTTGTTTGGCTTTGTGTGGATAATTCCATCTATCGCAAGTAGCACTTCATACTCGTTTATTTTACTGGCTAGCTTGTTGGGCGAGTAAGGTAGAGAATACTTGAAAACCTCTCCGCAAACTTGCATAAAGCTAGTCATATCGCCTTGCCAAAAGTAGGGTGATTTGGATACCAGGTGTTTTATCGTCTTGGTTATGTAGTCGCTTTCATACGAAAGGCGTTGTCGCCTTTCTACTTGCGCTTCGGCATCTCCTACAAGCTCCCAATGATAGTTTTGTTGATTAAACGTTATTTGCTTTGTCTCGGTGGAAATGTCTCGACCCGTCATATCAAAATTGGTGATTTCGTCGTCTCGCTTTTCCTTAGTCATAACAAATATGCTGTCCGCCGCGCCCATAAGTCCGTTACTGCCCGATATTCGGTTAAAGCTGTCGCTGTCATTCATTTTGCGTAGGTGGTGAATGAGCAAAAACGATACGTTATGCTTCATTCCATAGTTTTTGAACACAGCCATTTCTCGGTAGTCATAGGCGTAAATACTCTCGTTACGCAAACAGTTTCCGCGCACCTTTTGCAGGGTGTCGATAATGATTAGCTTGATGTTTGGCTTTTCGGTGATGTGCTTTGTAATCTCGTCCATCAGCCCTTGGTCAAGCGGTGAGGCGGTGGTGGAAAAGAACACATTCTCTGGCGGACTAGCTCCGTTTAGCACCTTCAAGGCTCTGTCCTTGATACGCTTTTCGCCGTCTTCCAGCGCATAGTAAAGCACTCCGTTTTTGTGGGCTTGTTGCTCCAAAAACTTGCCACCGCTAGCTATGTCTATTGCAAGCTGTAACGCCATCCACGATTTGCCCGCCTTGCTGGGCGCCGCGATAATACTAAGCCCCTCGGGCAGTAAGCCGTCAACAAACCACGATGTGTCGGGCAAGTCCATACTAAGTAGCTCGCTCAAGGACAAAACGCCTTTCTTTTTGCGTTGCTTGTAGTTCTTCGCTTGCAAGAGGGCGGTCTCTATGTTGACTTTTAACATTTCGCTGTTTTTGAGATGCAACTCGTTGATGTCCTTGCACTTGTCGGCTATGTTTACCACAATGTAGGGGATTTCTTCTTTTAGCAGTTGCGTGGCTAGCTTTTCCGTAGCTTCCTTGCCGGGCGCGTCATTGTCCAAACACAGTATAAGCGGTTTTTCTATCCGCTTATTTTTGACTAAAGACACAACTTTATTGATGCCGTTAGTCCCGCACACAGCTACACAACTCACACCGTATTGAGACAGAGTGATAGCGCATATAGGACTCTCCACAACAAAGGTGGGTTGGCTATCACACAGCGCCGACTCGTTGAACAAGGGTTCTGCCCCCGCAAGCTCGGTTGGTGGCTTAAAAAAGGCTTTTTTGAGTACGCTCCTAGTTTGGTAGTAGGTGAACTGCTTGTTGTATGGCATTACGACAGCTTGTTTTTCTTTGTCATAGCCCAAACAAAACCGCTCGATGGTGTCACTATTTAGTCCTCGCTTAGTAAAGTAGTCGGTCAAGCCTATGTCTTTTGCGCAAGCCTTGACGTAGTCTGCAATCTGCTTGCTTTTTGAGCTGGTCTGCTTTGGCTTTGTAGTTGTTTCAATGCTTATGTTAAAGTCTTCCGCCAACTTTTGCGCCGATTCTAGTGGCGACAGGTTGAACAGCTTTTCCACAAAAGCGATGACGTCTCCGCTTGCTCCACAGCCAAAGCATTGAAAATAGTTCTCGTCTTCTTTTATAGAAAACGATGGTGTCTTTTCGGTATGAAAAGGGCAAAGCGCTTGCTTTGCCCGATTAAACGTCAGTCCGTAGAATTCCGTTACCGTTCGTATTGATAGCCTGTCCTTGACAGCGCTAAACACATCCATCATATTTTTCCCTCACAATAGTTGTCTTAATGTTTTCCATTTGATTCCTTATCCTTCAATAATTGTTCGTACCACTTGTCAACATCAAATTCAATCTCGCCATTTTTTCTGGCTTGACTTATAGCCTGCCAAAAAGCGTTGCGGTCGTCCTCATCTAAAAAAGTATGGTTTTGCGCTCCAAACAAAATGTTTAGTGGTTCTCGCATAAAATCTACCTCTACCTTGCTAAACGCATTTGCGCATTTCTCATTTTTTGCAAGCTCTGTCATTTTACTCATAACGGTTTTTATTGCCATTTCGGTTGCTCCGTGATTATCGTTGTAAAACCCGTACCATTTAATCTCTTTGCCGTTATCAAACTCTCTCTCAAGTATTTCTTCTAAATTTTCTTGTTTTTGGTTTATTCCCAATTCTGTTCTGTATATTATGTACATACTTTCTCCTCTAATTTTAATTTGTGTTTTGTGTTTTGCCGTTTTTGCTTGCTTTGTCTAGTTTTACTAGCCTGTGTCATAAATTTTCATTTGCGCCTCCTGTTTTTAGGCATAAAAAACCCGCCAAAGAAAACCTTGACGGGTTGAAAAAGGGCAGAATTTCTCCTGCCTTACATTTATTTGCTATTATGCCATCCTATACTTTTATCGTAACACGGGTAAAATTATCTAACAAAAATCCACACTAATACGGATTTCTGTTCTTGTCTATGGCTAGTGAATAGGTGTGATAGTATTTGTTCAAGTCGCGCCTGTCTTGCTCTGCTTTAGTAAGCGGTTTTTCTATTCTAGCTGGCATACAAAACTTTACATAACTAGAAAAATCGGCAACGCTCATATTTTCTATGCGCTCATCTAACTTTTCGGACATTTCCTGAATAATTGCTTCCATTTCTTCGGTAGTAAGCTCCGACAAATCTTCATTGACTTTCGCCGTGTCCTTGCTTTCGTAAAATTTCGCCAATGTTTCAACAATCTTGTCGTCGATGTATTGCACCGAACGCACCTTTTTGTCAGGCATATATTTTCTTTGATATTCTTCTCGGCTTATGCCCGCTAAATAAAAGTCGTACAAAAAAGATTTGTATTCTGGAATCTTTATGCTAAAAAAGTACTTTAGCTCTATGCAATCTTCATAAATCTCCACAAACTCTCTTTTTGTGATGCCGTAGGGGATAAACTCCTGCTTTTCTTTAGATTGCCGTATATTGCGCTCCTTGCACAGCTTGTAGTTTTTATAATCATTATGAAGCCTGCTCAGAACATACTTTGCCCTCAGCTTGTAGTCATATGGACGAACACGCTCTAGTTCGCCTATGCCATAATTGTTTTCCATAACGTTCTCTTTTTCACTACGATATGGCATAACTTCTTCATACAGACTTTGAGCAAGTTTTACAAACAACTCAACATTTTTGAAGGCTTGTTCAACGCTGAACTCTTCACAAATCGTTTTCATCGTATCAAGCTTTTCTGTCAAAATATTTAGCCTTTGCCTTAGCATAAGGTTCTCAATCAATGCTCTATCCATTACAATTTATCCTTATTTTCATCTCTCATTTTGCCCTTAAAAAACTCATAATTTCTTACTGTGGAGTGATAATAGCATAAACATAAAATTTTTACAAGCGTGAGTTGTGTATGGTTTCGGGACACCTTGCAACTTTTTTTGCAATTTGGCAAAATATTTTTGACAGAAATGATAAAACCGCCTGTTTGGGCGGTTGATTCTAGCCTTAATCGCTTGGCCATAGCACAATACATTTGAGTAGGTCGGTCTTTTTATATTTGTTGCCATAGAAGTCGGTCGCTGTGTCGCCTTCGACATTGTATTCGCTTTCTTCAATGTAATTGTCTTGTCTCCTAAAGGTGTTTTTCATATAAGCCGTTTGTAACATATACTGTTCGCTTGGCATTAAGCAAAAGTTGTTGCCTTCGGCATCTCCAGATAGCGCCACATGGGCGGTTGGGTCTTCTTCTTTTAGTGCTTCAATTAGTTGTCTTACTGTTAGCGCTTTCATTTTTTATCTCCTAATATTTGTTTGATTGGTCAATTAGATTGACATATTGCCTAATAATTGCTAACGCTTGTTCGTAGCTTTGGCTTGCGAATACGCTGTCTCGTAGGCTGTTATAATCGGTTTCTCGGTGTAGTTTGCGCATAGCTTTTGAGACTAGTCCTAGCAGGTGATATATGTTGCCAGTCTCGCCACGGCTGTCGAAATACACTGTTGGCTTATTCATTGTTGTTCTCCTTTCAATCTTTTTTCGGTGTCTTCTAGCGCTCCGATTAAGAAGCTCTCGTCTAGTCCTACGTCTCGGTAGCCTTGTTGTATCGCTTCGTAATAGCTCATATTTGGCAGATTTGGCTTGCCGTCATTCATCATATAGACTAGGCATTTCATTGTTTCGCCTTTGCATTCGACTTCTAGGTATTCTTTCCTATATAGATAAGGATAACCTTCGTATCTATCCAACGCTCGCTCGCTACTGTCATCTATATCCCAAATCCCAACGGGTGTCATTTTGCCTTGCTCGTATTCTATGGTTGCCACACCCCTAAAGGTTAGTTGATAGTCTTTTAGAAGGGCGGTCCCCACCACCTTTGCGGTGGGACATCTTCTCGCCATTTGTCTTAGGTTTAGATTGCTTCCGTATGCTATGTATTTCATTATGCTATTCTCCTATTATCTTTCCAAGCGATATCGCCGTCTAATTTTGCCAGCAGGTGATGTCTTGCCGTTTTGTACTCTTCGCCGTTTAGCCCTAGCCTTATTAGCCAGGTGCGGAAGGTGAACTTTTCGTTTGTGCTAACCGTCTCTTTTCGAGATGCTCCTTTTTGAACTTTTGCCTGATGGCTTATGGCTAAGGCTAGTTGTATATACGCCTTTATCTTGCCCGCGTGGAGCGTGCTGTTAAACATTCTGAATTCCACCGTCCCTTTTTGCCATACGCTGTGAAGATTGAGCGCGTGGTATCTTGTATGGCTGTAGTGCATATAGCTTTCATCTTGTCCGTTGTACCAGATACTTTTTACTTCGGCTAAGCTTTTTGGTTTTTTCTTGTCTAGGTCATCTAGCAGTTTTGTCTCGACCTTTTTGCACCATTTTACCGTTCTTTCTTCGTTTACTTCTAGCGCTTTGAACAGTAGCGTTTCTTTGCTTGCCATTATGCTTGCCAGGTTCTTTAAGCTCTTTGCCGTGTGTCCGCTTGCATCAACGTGTATGTGTACTCCGCAACTGCTGTTCACCTTGCCCCCGACTTTTCTTATCGCTCTTACGATGCTTTGTATTGTTTCGATGTCATTGTAATCGCATATCGGCGTTACAAACTCGCACTTGTAGCTACTGTCTGCATACCCGCCATTTGAGTTTTCGGCTTGTATGCTAGCGTCTGACATTATCTTCCATTTTCTACCGTCGGCTGTCTTGCTTGCGTAAGCGTTGTAACCCCCGCCTTCGTATTGGCTTGTCGCGCCGAGTACACTTGCGACTTGCTCGATTGCCACCGCTCTCGTTATGCCCGTGAACTCAATTTCTATTCCGAATTTTTGTGTTTTCATTGGCTAATCTCCTTTGTTTTTTGTAACACAAACATACCGCAAAGACTTAATAATGGCTACTACAAATCGCTATAAAAACACATAAAAATCAAAGAAAAAAACGCCTGTCTAAAAGGCTTGCAATAACGTTATTTATAAGCTAAAATACGCAAAACTTTGGAGGCGAAAAATGAAAAGCGTAATAATATACGACATATTGTGTGGCAATTTGAGCGATGATATATTGCTAGAAAGCCCTGCGGAAAAAGCAAAAATGGCAGAAGCTAAGGAAAAGTATTTTGCATTTATTGAAACGCTCAGCAAGGAGCAAAAAGATATGTTTGACAGCCTAGTAGAACTTGGGCAAGAACACAGAATAATGCTGACGGATAAATATTTTCAAAAAGGCGTTTTTCTTGGAATAAAGCTAATGAATGAGGTATATAGCGATGTATCTACCGATGCTTAGGACGGCTGAGCAGGTGGTATCGTATTTTAAGGAGCAAGACCCCGAGACGGTTGTTACGGTATCCCTAATCAACTATTTGATTAAAACCAACAAGATTATTGGTCGCAAGATTGGTAGCAAGGTGCTTGTCAATTTTGACGAGTGCGTTTACTTTTTTATGCTAGATATTATCTCTGCCGAACCGCAAACAAAAAGCCCCCGACATATGGTTACTACGGGGGATATTTATAGGCTATTTATGGCAAACGATGAAGATACTAGAGTGCGCAAAAGTTTGATAAAAACAGTGATTGCCACTGGCAAGGTTTTTTCCGTGTGGCTACCGCAGGGACATTGGCTAGTTGACTTAGACGAATTTGTCCGTTTCTTCACGGGTGGCAAGGTTTTTATTCCACCAAATGACACCCAAGAAATCATACGGCCCTATGGCTCACGAGAGCAACGGTCCAGACTCCCACGGCTAAGACACTACGAGCAATGCTACCATCTTCTCAGGCGAGACTATCCACAGCTAAACATAACCTGGCAACAACTTCACTCACTAGCGCACGGCGGAGAAGTATTTTGTATGTGGTACAATAATAGATGGATAGTAGATTACAGATTTTTCCAAAAATGTTAAAAAATATCACTCTAGTTTGCATCTTTTACCCCTAACATTGTAACTATACTTTGCATCTTTTGCCAAAAGATGCTATTTTTGATGTCAAAATCTCGTTTTGTATTAAAGTCGGACGAAAAGTAAATTGCTAGATTGGTGGGAAAAGAGCCCTTTGCGGAACAATGTCAATGCTTAGCGGAATAATACATTGGGGTTTAGCGGAATATTATGTCGAAATTTTCTAACCAATAATTTCTTAAAAATGAATGTAGTCACCCAATTAGTCACCCACGCTAGATTGAAAGATATTGAGCTGTATGAACGCTGTGAATGGTGTGGAGAATAAGGGTGACGAAATATGCAAAATATGCCCAAAGTGTAAGATATTTGCGGGAAAACAAGCTATTTGCGAAGCATTTCGTAGCTCCTAAGCGAAAGGCCAGCAGTTCGAATCTGCTCACGAACACCAAAAGACCACAATATTGTAAAATCAACAATGGAAAGCACCGGCAAAAGCAAGAGATATTTATGCAGTTCTTGCGTTTTAAGCTGTGATATCGAAAAATGCCTAGCAAATTCTTTCGAAAAAACCATATCGGGCTTAGCACACAACGCAGGCCCTATAAGGTGGGTTTTTTCTTGAACCTTAATTACGCCGATGTAGCAGAAATTATCGGTGATAATTATTGAAGCGTTTTTTTTAAATTCAACGCTTTCTTTTCGTATTTATTAATGATAGCGTTATAAAACTCATCCGAATTGCCACAATAAATTTGCGTGCTTCTTTCAAAAATGCTATTTTCCAACTTAAACAGCCATTTGGTGTAATAAAATAAATCTTTCATAATGTGATAATTATACAAGAAATCAAACAAATATGCAAGAGTTTGGGTTAAAACTTTGATAAGCTTATGCTAGGAGCTTACGAAATGAATGCAATATTATATTTTTTAATTTCGTTGATTGCAACAACAATAGGGGTTATATCTGGAATGGGCGGTGGTTCTATTATGAAACCGCTGTTTGACATGCTAGGAAAATATAGTGCATTTGATATTGGAATAATGACTTCGGTAACAACGCTTGCGATGTCGGCGGTAACCGTGATTTTGAGCGTAGCGAAGAAGAATAAAGAAGAAGACCAAAGAAGCGAAAACAAAGGTACTCATATTTTGTTTTTCTTGGTTATAGGTTCGATTTTTGGAGGGTTATTAGGGGCTATAATTTTTGGAAAAATGACTGAATACGTTACAGATTATGTTGTTAAAATAACTCAGAACTGTATCCTTATCCTCATAATAATTATTATCTTGTTATATATGAAAAGCAAGAACGATCAATTTTCGTTTAATTCAAACAAAAAGTATATTGCGGTAATTACGGGATTGATTTTAGGAATGATTTCGTCTTTCCTTGGGATAGGCGGTGGCCCATTGAATGTCGCTTTAATTATTTTGATTTTTGGGTTTGAAATGAAAACGGCGGTTTTTTTCAGTATATTTATTATTCTTTTTGCGCAAGCCACAAAATTAATATTGTCAATTATTCAAGGTGGGTTTGGCATTTTTAATATAGATAGTATTTTCTGTGTCGTATTTGCGGGGGTAGTGGGCGCCTTGTTGGGTCGATTAATTTCATCAAAGGCATCCGAAAAAGATGTAAAAAAAATTTTTAATTGCACACAAGTTATTATCGTTTTAACATGTGTTTACAATATAACAAAATATGCGGTAAGTTTATACTGGTAAGGGTAAATATGAGTAATGAAAACAAAAAGAATTTTTTATCTAATGCAATATTTAATTCAAAAATAGCCTCTCAAAACACAACGGCAAAAGAAAAATGGCTAGGATATTTTTTAGGTCCTGCAGGAGCATTATTTTTAAACGCATTGCTTGCTCAGGGATTTTTAAACGTATTTTATACCGACGAGCTAGGTATGGCTCCGATATGGGGCGGATTATTTTTAGTGATATTCCCCGTTATTTCAAAGATAATTGATGCCGGAACGAACATCATAATGGGTTATATTATTGATAGGACAAGGACTGTTCAAGGCAAGGCAAGGCCTTGGATTCTTTGTTCTATCCCGTTACTTGCAATAAGCGGAGTGTTGCTTTATTTGGTTCCAACGCGGGCAAACGTTACGGTAAAAGTTATTTGGATAATATTTACATACAATCTTTACTATTCGTTTTCTTTTACTATGTACAACGTAAGTCATATGCTGATGGTTCCGCTATCGACAAGAAATGATTCGCAAAGAAGCGGGCTTGCCGTTTTCACTAATGTTGCGAACATAGCCATTACGGGTATATTGGTTGCGTTGCTATTTCCGATGCTGGTTTTGCCCAAAATAAAAGGAAACATTGATGCATGGATAACAGTAATGAGCATAGCTGCAATAATTTCTTTGCCGATAATGTTTTTAGAATATTTCTACACAAAAGAAAGGGTTACCCTAGAAAATGAACATATTGAAAAACCCCTTAACATATCTATTAAAGCACAACTTAGCGTATGCGTAAAAAGCAAAAACTGGTGGATATTGGTTACATTTTGGCTTGTCTATTGGATTGGTCAACTTATCCGTTCAAATTCTATTACCTATTATTCTAACTGGATATTGGGATCAACTTATGCAGATGGAATAACTCAAACTTTGTTAAACGCTATTGGAGGTTTGCCTATGGGAATAGGCGTGTTTTTGGTTTGGCCTATAACAAAGCGATTTGGAAAAACGGCAACTTCGGCAGTAGGACTTGCGTTGTGCGCCGTAGGTGATATTATTTGTTTTATTTTCCCCAAAAATTTGTATGTAGTTTTAGTAGGGCAATTTATTATGAATATGGGGCTTGTTCCTGCGGCATACGTCTTTCCAGCCCTTATGGCGAGCGTATTTGATGAGTTAGAATGGAAGTGTGGACATAGGTGCGATGGCTCCGCTTCAAGCGTTATAAACGCTATGAATACGATTGCGGTAGGGCTTAGTATTGCCATCTTCAATTTATTAATAAGAGGTTACGTTCAGCCGGTATTCGATAGCTCAGGCGAGCTAATTTCAACACAAAGTGATAAAGTGCTTAACGCAATTGTTTGGGCTTTTACAGGCATTAATATATTTACTCACAGTCTTCTAGCAATACTTTTGATTTTTTTAGACGTTGAGAAAAAACTGCCGAAGATTCAAAAAGAAATAATGGAAAGATACAAGGCAGAGTGTTTGGCAAACGGCGAAGAATGGATTGAGCCTGACGAGAGAAATAGATTGCTTCAAGAGAAACTTGATGCAAAAGCCGAAGAAATATTTTTTAACGAATTAAAAGAAAAGTGCAGGAAAAACCCCAAATTAAACTTTGAAGATTTGCTAGAAAAACACAAACTAAAAATAGCTAAACAAAAACAAAAACAGCAACAGAAAGATATAAAACGCCGTGAGGATGATGCCACTTTTGCTTTAAAGATGCAAGAAAGAGTTGATAGAAAAGCAAAAAACAGAGAGGATAAACGAAAATGAAAAAAGTAAATAGCAAGCCAAATATAATTATTTTTAATCCTGATCAAATGCGAGCTGATACATTGAGCCATCTTGGAAATCAAGCATCGTATACTCCAAACTTTGACGCATTGGCAGACGACGGCGTATCTTATGAAAATTGTTTTTGCCAAAATCCAGTTTGTACGCCGTCTAGGGCATCGTTTTTGACGGGGTTGTATCCTCATGTAGGGGGGCACCGTACAATGACTTATCTTTTAAGAAAAGGCGAACCCAACTTACTAAAAAAGTTGAAAGATAGCGGGTATTTCGTTTGGGCTAACGGGCGAGGAGATATTTTTTCAGGGCAGGATATGAAGTGGATTAAAGAATGCGTTAATGTTTATGCCGATGTCGCAGGAACGGCTATCAATGACTTTGCCGAGCCAAGAGGGAATAAAGACTCTGACAATTATTTTAGCTTTTACCAAGGGGTACTGCAAACAGAGAGTCCAAATGGAGTGAGTTATGATAATGACGTTGCTTATACCGATGCGGCAATAAAGCAAATTAAAAACCGACCTAAAAACAAACCGCTGTGCATGTTTTTGGCTTTAAACGTCCCTCATCCGCCATATAAAGTGGAAAAAAAATATCTTGACAAGATTGATGTATTAAAGCTCCCGCCTAGAATACCTACGCTTAAAGGGGACGAGGGCAAGCCTAGTATGGAATACGGTCTTTTAAAAAATTTGAGGCTAGAAGGCTGGACAGAAGAACGCTTTGATAAACTTCGCGCCGTATATTTAGGAATGGTGGCAAAGGCCGACGACTTGTTTGGTCGAGTCGTTGAAACGCTTAAACAAGAAGGCATTTACGAAAATACTGTTATAATGGTATTTTCGGATCACGGAGATTATACGGGCGATTTCGGACTTGCAGAAAAGGCGCAAAACTGTTTTCCAGATAGTTTAACAAACGTACCGTTAATCATCAAACCGCCAAAAGGCTTTAAATCGGACAAGGGTATTAATTCTAATCTTACGGAGCTTTTAGATGTTTATTCTACCGCGTTGGACTTTGCAGGAGAAGAGAGCGACCACGATAATTTTAGCAAATCTTTAATCCCATCTCTTGCCGATAAAAAACGGACTCATCGAGAATTTGTTTGCTGTGAGGGCGGGCGCCGTCATGGTGAGCTTCAATGTATGGAGAGCATCGGAAAAACGACTATAGGAATTAACGATATGTATAATCCGAGAATATCCCTTCAAGAAAGCGAGGGTCCAGAACATACTTTGGCCACAATGCTTCGTACTAAGGAATATAAATATGTAAAAAGGCTATATGAAAAAGACGAATTCTACGACTTAAAAAATGGCGAAAGTAAAAACGAAATTGATAATCCTAATTATGCAGAAGCCATAGAAAAACATAAAAATCTTTTGCTTAATTGGTATCAAGAGACGGCGGACACTGTTCCGCGAAATTATGACAACCGCTTCACAAAGAACTTCTATATTGCAGCAGCAAAAAACATGGGACAGCCAAGGATAGCGGTGTGGATTTTCGCTTTCTTTATGAAGGTTTTGGGTAAAAGTTTTGAGGAAACAGTTGAGATATTGCAATCTTTTGCTTCTAAAATAAATAAAATTAATAAATAAAACAAAAAGATAAATTAATATCAATAAAAAGTTTTATAAAAACGCCTAGCTAAAACTATTGCAGTCGATTATTCGGCGCGGATTTTTGTATCATTGTTTACAACAATAGCTTAATGAGTATTATGAACTTTTGAGAGATAGAACTTTTTGGGAATTTTTATAAAACCGCAGACGGTAATCCTACTAAAGCAGTTATAGAAAATTTTCTTATTTGAAGTATATTTATATGAATAATAAATATATTTAAAGTATGAAAGCGAATAATAAAAAGAATATTATCAACTGCGCGATAATTATTGTTGCGGTAGCGTTGGTGGCGGGGCTTGGCGGTTTGTTTGTATCGTTGGGTATGAGTTGGTATGAAACCCTGGTAAAACCCTCTCAATACGTACCTAACGTGGTGTTTTCTATTGTATGGTCAATCGTTTATATCGCAACCATTGTCATGCTCTGTCTTTGGACAAAAAAAGACGTTTTACCAAGAAATGTTTTGGCGTGGCTTATTGCCAATGGAATTTTAAATGTGTTGTGGTGCTTGGTTTTCTTTACGCTAGGTCAAACGCTAATAGGCTTAATTATAATTATTTTAAACTTAGTTTCCTCTGCCTTTTTGTGGAGGGCGATAAACATAAGCAAGCCGATATACTCATATGTGTTGGCAATTTATCCTGTTTGGATATGCTTAGCAACGGGTTTAAATTTATCGTTGTGGATATTGAACTAGGAAATATGTTTTTTTGAAATAAACAATTGACTAATGAAGAAGTAAATTTTATAATACAAGTGGGAATGATGTGCTCCCTTAGCAACTGCTAAAACCGCTTATTTAGGCTGATGACATCTGCATTATGCGGATAATCACAGCCTTTTTTGTTTATCCGAAAGGAGCATTAATTTGTTATTGAGTTTATGTCTTATACTTCTGTTTGGGCTTATATTATCTATTGTGTGCAAGAAATTGCATTTGCCTGCGCTTATCGGTTATTTGGCTGTTGGCATAATATTAGGAACATTTGGGCTTAATCTTATAGATGAAAAACTGCTGGCAATCTCGGCGGAATTGCGTAAGATTGCGTTAATAATTATCCTTATAAGAGCCGGGTTATCGTTAGATTTATCTGATTTAAGGCGAATAGGGCGACCGGCTATTCTTATGGCATTTCTTCCTGCCGTATTTGAACTGATAGTTGTGGGTATTCTTGCTCCGCAATTTTTTGATATTTCCTATTTAGACGCCTTTATATTAGGAAGCATACTAGGGGCAGTGTCACCGGCGGTGGTTGTCCCCAGAATGGTAAAGATGTTGGATAAAAAACAAGGAACAGAACACGGCGTTCCGCAGATAATTATTGCAGGCAGCAGTATTGACGACGTTGTTGTTATCGTAATTTTTACCGCGCTGACGACTTTTGCGACAGGTGGAACTATTGGTTTTATGACTTATTTGAACGTGCCAATAGCTATCGTTCTTGGCATAGTAAGCGGTTTGGTTCTCGGGTTAATTTTGGTATGGTTTTTTAAAAAAGTACATATCCGTGACACGATAAAAGTCATAATTATTTGCGCGGTCTGTTTTGGGTTAGTGGCGGTAGAAGAACTGCTTGACGGCATAGTCGGATATTCGGGGTTGCTTGCAACAATAACAATAGGCATAGTTATTACGTCAAAATACAAGGTTTTGGCGGAAAGGTTGTCGAATAAATACTCAAAGTTGTGGGTTTTGGCGGAAATAATTCTTTTCGTAATGGTTGGCGCAACGGTAAATATAAATTATTTTGTGGATAATCTAGGTTTTGGACTGTTATTGATTGTTTGCGGTTTGGCAGTACGAAGTATAGGGGTATATGTTTGCTTAATTAAAACAAACCTTACTAAAAAAGAGCGTTTATATACCGCAATAGCCTATACGCCAAAGGCGACGGTGCAGGCGGCGATAGGCGGAATACCGTTGGCGCTTGGGTTGTCAAGTGGAAATCTAATTTTATCTATTGCAGTTGTCGCTATATTGTTTACAGCGCCGCTTGGGGCGTTCGCGATGGATTTGACGGTAAACAGATTAGTTCCATCATTGACAGATTAAGATTTTAAAGATAGCAAAAAACGCCGTCATAATGCGGCGTTTTTTGCTTATTTGTTTATTTGATTTTATGTACTGCCGTATCGTACGCCTCTCGGGTTGCGTCGGCAATCTTTCCAACCTTGCTTGCATCGCCGATTTTGAAAACCTGGTTTCTGGTTTTCAGCTCCTCATAAAGGGAATTTATGCTATGCGAGCCCATCGATAAAACAACGGCGTCAGCGTCTAAGGTTACCTCTGAATGAGTTTTCAAGTTTTCGCAAATAATGCCCGTATCGGTGATACTTTTCAATTTGTGCTCCAACACGAAATTAGTATTCTTTTGTCTAAGCTTTGGAAGGATATCGTCTAAATGTTGTTGCCACATACCTTTTGCAATGGCGTCAAGCATTTCGATAATCGTAACGCTATTTCCGTCGGCAACCAAGATTTCGGCAGTTTCCAAGCCCGTCATACCCGAGCCGACCAAAACAACTTTTTTGTTTTTAAGTTGAACAGCGCCCGACAAAATATCCGTTGTGGTAAAAACATTGTCTTTTTCCACGCCTGAAATAGCTTTCGGCTTATTGGCAACAGCTCCTGTTGCGATAATAACAGCGTAGGGGTCTAGCTCATTTATAAGCTGCGCGGTAGCGGTAGTATTAAGCATAAATTCAACGCCGAGCGCTTTGGCGTTAGAGTATAAATCCTCAAAAGCCCAACTGATTTTTTCTTTATGAGGGGGTTTATTCGCAAGCTGAAGCTGACCGCCGATTTGGCTATCCTTTTCATAAACGCGCACACGGAAACCTCTGCGGGCAAGCATTTCTGCGCTCATAAGTCCGGCAACACCCGCGCCCACTACAACAACTAGTCTGCCGTCGCCGTCGCAGGGGAGATTGTTAAATTCAGTTTCTCTGCCGACAGTCGGGTTTACCGAGCAATTTCCGTGAGTGCCGAGGTATGCGTTTTCTTCCATACTTTGCATACAATGCAGGCAACAGATACAACGCTTAACAGAATCCTCCTTTCCCTCAAAGACTTTTTGCGCCCAATGCGGGTCGGCAATATGCGGACGGCCTAAGCATACGAAATCTTGCGTGCCGTTTGTAAGTTGCTCCTCCGCCTGAGCTGCGCTTCTAATAAGGTTTGCGCCCATAACGGGGATAGAAACAACGTCTTTTACGGCTTTTGCCATATAAGCGCGCCAACCGCATTTAAAGGATGTTGGCTCTAACCAATAGTTTATTGTGTCATAATTGGCAGATGAAACATCGATTGCGTCAACGCCCATAGCCTCGATTGCTTTTGCATATTTTACGCCTTCATCTAGACCATAGCCTTTGTCGGGCTTTCCGATAAACTTATAGCATTCATCGACAGTAAGGCGTACAATAATTGGATAATCTCCGCAAGCCTTGCGGATACCCTCAATAATTTCCTTCAAGAAACGCAAGCGGTTTTCAAAACTGCCGCCATATTCGTCGGTTCTATGATTGGTGTTGGGGCTTAAAAATTGTTGGATTAAATAGCCGTGCGTACCGTGTAGTTGAACGCCGTCCACACCTGCTTTTTTGCATCTAACGGCAGCGTCAACAAAGTCTTGTATAAGTTTTTTTATCTCGCCCTTGCGTAGCGCGCGCACTCTTGAACCAAGGTGTTGGCTCACTTCACATTTGCTTGCCGAAACCACCGATGGTAAGCACGCCATAACGTATTTCTTTGCAAACAGCTTTGGGAATGCGGGCGTCATTTTATATAAGGTTTTGCTGAAGCCCTTAAAAGTACGGCTCATTGACGAAAGAAGGGGAATGGTATGCACTAAGGCGCCAATACTTTGGCGTCCGGGGTGGTGAAGTTGAATAAAGATTTTTGCGCCGTGCTTATGTACGCGCTCCACAAGCTTCTTCATAGGCTCGATATTATAGTCGTGGCTCATCGAAAGCTGGGCAAACGCCGCCGCGCCCGTGCTATCGTTTACGCGGGTAATACCGGGGATAATCAAACCAGCTCCGCCGATAGCTCTTTCTTCAAAATAATCCAGCTGTTTATCGGTTGGGGTGCCGTCGATATTGGCAAAGCCCAACATCATCGGAGGCATTACGATGCGGTTTTTTATGGTGACATTTCCTATTTTCATAGGGGAGAATAAGGTTGGATATTGCATTATTACACCTCAATTACTTTTTACTGTTATTTTTAAAACGAACAAATTTTTTGTTTTCTAAAGCCCAATAGCATTTTTTCACCCAAATAAAAATGTTTAAAAATGGCAGAAGCAAGCCCATTTTGCAAGGGTCGACAGTCTTTTTGCCCTTTTCCAAGCCCTTAACCATTTTCTTTGCAACATATTGGGGGCTTTGTACGGGGAACGGTTTTTCAAAATCTTTTTCATTGGCAACCTTAAAAAAGTTGGTGTCTGTTGCGACGGGGTATAGGCAAGTGAGCTTTAAGTTCTTTGGCAACTCAAACCGAATCCCCTCCTGAAAGCCTTGTACGGCAAACTTTGACGCGCTGTAAAGAGTGTAGCCGGGCATAGCCATTTTTCCGATTGCCGAAATTGTCATAGCGTAGTGTCCGTCGCCACCGTTTAGGTGCTCAAGATATTTTCCATATGTATACAATGGCGATAAAACGTTTGTATCAAAAATTTGCTTAACCCTATCCCAGTTTGCGTAATTGTATTCTTCAAAATAGGGGAAGCCTGCGTTCGCGTAGAATATATCGATTTTGCCCAAAACTTTTTCTGCCTCGGCAAAGATTGCGTCGACGCCTTCTTTTGATGAAACGTCGCAAAGCATAGGGATAACCTTATCAGAGTCAAAGGCGGAAAGTTGGGATATGTTTTTATCCACCGCCAAAATTTTATTATCCGATTTAACCAATATTTTTAAAACTTCCAATCCAATACCGCTGTTTGCGCCGGTTAGAACAATTTTTTTACCTGTTAACATAACTGTTCTCCTTATATATATTAACATAATTATATTAGTATTTTTTACAAGTGTCAAATTAGAATGTCATTAAGTTAAACTTTTTATAAAAAATTGACATATAAAAATTTTAATAATTTCGACACAATTTTCAAAAAATATGCAAGATATGAACTAAAACGATATCTTCTTGTATACCACAGTGAGACAACTAAGGTAATTTTTGCAATAAAATACTGCTCTTGTATACCACAGGCAACAAAAAATTTGAAAACCTATTGACTTCAAGAAGTCCGAACAGTATAATAAAACTAGGAGAATCATATGGACAAGATATTTTCAAAGGAAGAAATTTATAGCGCGCTTATTTCCGACATTGTTTTACTTAAGATAAAGCCGGGCGATACTTTAAAGGAGGCGGAGCTTTCCTCGCGTTTTAAAGTCTCGCGGACGCCCTTTCGGGAGGTCATAAAGCAGATGGCGTTTGAGGGCTATGTAAAAGTTGTTCCTCGTCACGGAAACATTGTAACGCTTATAGACCAAAACAAGGTTAGGCAACTTGTGGAGATGCGCGCGGTTTTGGAAACTGCCGTAGAAAAGCAGCTTTTGCTTGCGCTCACAGAGGCGCAGATAGCCGAGCTAAAAGACAATTTATCAAAGCAAGAGCTTGCCATCGCAGAAAATGATACCAACGCTTTTTGGGAGTTGGATAACGCCTTTCACGAGTCTCTATTCTGCTTTGCGGGCAAGTCGGTATGGTGGGAGACTTTAAAAAGATATGAGGCGCATTATATGCGTTTTCGCAAGCTTGAGATGACGGATAACACAAACTATGAGCTTTTGTTTGTGCATCATAAGCAGATTTTAAAAAACTTAATTGAACGCAAGGTTGAGGATATTGAGTCTACAGTCAGGGCGCACGTGGGCTTTTGTCTGCAAAGATTGCCTGTTTTAATGGATAAATATCCATCTTATTTTGTAGGAGAATAAAAATGAACGCGAAAAATTTTTTAACGCTGATTGAGCGCGAAAAGCTTGTTGTAGTAGTGCGTGGCAAAAGCGTAGACGAAGCAAAAAAAATTGTTCAGGCTTGTTACGAGGGTGGAGTAAAAATTATTGAAATCACCTTTACGGTGCCCAATGCCGATTTGTTGATTGCCGAGCTGAAAAAGCAAATGAAGGATACCGACGCCGTAATAGGCGCGGGGACAGTTTTGAACAAGCAAACTGCAGACAAGGCAATAAGCGCAGGGGCGGATTTTATTGTAAGCCCGCATTTAGACCTTGATTTGCAAACCTATGTTCAGCAAAAAGGCATCGCCTATACGCCGGGGGTGCTGACGCCCAGCGAGTACGTTTCTGCGGTATCTAATAATGCCTCCTTGGTTAAGTTGTTTCCGGGAGACGTCGCAAAGCCTGAGGGATTAAAAGCCTTATTGGGGCCATTCCCCAATGCAAAAATTATGCCAACGGGAGGGGTTTCGTATGAAAACTTGGATAGGTGGTTTTCGTGTGGCGCCGTAGCCGTAGGCGCAGGCGGAAATTTGACCAAAGGCGCAAAGGAAGGCAATTTTAAGGAGATTATCGCCGAGGCGAAAAGGTGGCTTCAAAAAATTAAGGAGATAAGCAAGAAATGAAAGTTGTTACATTCGGGGAAATTATGATGAGGCTTCAGCCTCAGGATAATCAAAGATTTTTGCAAGCCAAGGGCTTTGAACTGTTTTTCGGCGGCGGAGAAGCAAACGTTGCCGTCTCGCTTGCCCAGTTGGGGATTGACAGCGTATTCTGCACAAAGTTGCCCGATAATCCTTTGGGAGACGCGTGCGTAAAAGAGCTGAGGGGTTTTGGCGTAAATACCGATTTTATTGCAAAAGGAGGCTCAAGAATAGGCATATATTTTGCCGAAAAAGGAGCGTCGCAACGTCCCGCAAAAGTGATATATGACCGCGCAAATTCGGCTATTACCGAAATTACTGTTGACGACGTGGATAAAGAGAAACTGTTTTGCGGAGCGGACTGGTTCCATTTTACGGGCATTACGCCCGCGCTTGGGCAGAAGCCAAAAGAAATGCTGATTGAGCTTTTAAAGTGGGCAAAAAAACAGGGCGTGACGGTCTCGTGTGATTTGAACTACAGAAACAAGCTTTGGACACGGCAGGAGGCAAGCGTTGTTATGAGCGACTTAATGCAGTATGTAGACGTGCTTATAAGCAACGAAGAAGACGTAGCCGACGTCTTTGGCATAAAAGCGGATAAAAGCAACATACAAGGCGGAATACTTGATATTACGGCGTATGAGGAAGTTGCCAAAACGGTTATACAAAGGTTTGGTTTGAAAAAACTTGCCTTCACGCTAAGGGAAAGTATATCGGCAAGTGAAAATAATTGGTCGGGGCTTTTGGCGAGTTTAGATAAAACGGAAATATCCAAAAAATATAACTTAAAAATTGTGGACAGAATAGGAGGAGGAGATTCTTTTGCGGCAGGGCTTATATATGCTTTGGGCAAAGGACTAGATGATAAGCGCGCCATAGAAACGGCGGTGGCGGCGTCGGCATTTAAGCATAGCGTTGAGGGAGATTTCAACATAATGACACAGGCGGAGCTAAACAATCTTTTGGGAGGAGACGGCAGTGGGCGCATTCAGCGGTGATTTTATCACAAACAAATTCAGCGAAGAAATATATCGAAATATAAAAGACCTTCCGATAATCGACTATCATTGTCATTTAAGTCCAAAGGAGATTTATTTAGACAAGCCGTTTGACGATATTGCAGAGCTTTGGTTGTCGGCGGACCATTATAAATGGAGATTAATGCGGTCTGCGGGAATTGACGAACGCTTTATAACAGGCAACGCCCCGACAAAAGAGAAGTTTTTTAAGTTTATGGAGGCTGTAGGCACTGCGATAAACAATCCTGTTGCGGTTTGGGTTAAGCTGGAACTGGCGACATATTTTGGCATTACGCAAAAGGCGTGCGCAGAAAATGCCGAAAGCATTTATGAAAAAAGCAACAAGGTAATAAAAGATAAAAAGCTATCGCCGAAAAAGCTTATAGAGCAGTCTAACGTTGAATACGTCGCAACAACAGACGACCCCTTGGATACGCTTGAATTTCATAAGAAACTTAAACAAAATTTTAAGGTTAAAGTCGCGCCGAGTTTTAGAACGGACAAGCTTTTTTCGGTGACGGACGTTGCACAATATAGGGCGTATTTGGATAAACTTGAAAACGCTTCAAATGTGCAAATAAGCAGTTTAAATGATTTAAAATCTGCGGTAAAGATTAGATTAAGCTTTTTTGTTGAAAATGGGTGCAGGTTTTCGGACATAGGCGTCGAGGGCTTTCCGACAAAGGTTGACAGCGATGAAAAGGCGTCTAAATCCTTTTTAAAATTGCTGTCAAACGAGGCATTATCCGTTTCAGAGGTTGATGGCTTCAAGGGCAATCTTTACGCGTTTTTGGGTAGGCTTTATAAAGAAAACAACGTTGTCCAACAATGGCATTTAGGAGCGATGCGAAACGCAAATTCTAAAGAGTTTTTTGCTATCGGAGCCGACAGCGGCTTTGATTGTATTGACGATGCCGTTTCAATAAAATCCGTTGCAAATATGCTTGATACGCTTGCAAAAGCAGATTCGCTTCCCGAGACTATAATATATACGCTAAACCCAAGCATAAACTATGCCTTGGCGGCGTTAACGGGTTCTTTTAGAGGCGTACACTTAGGTATATCGTGGTGGTTTAACGATAACGTGAGAGGAATGAAAGATACCTTTTCAACTGTTTCGGAGCTGTGCCACATTTCCTCGTTGGTAGGTATGTTGACGGATAGCAGAAGCTTTTTGAGCTATGTACGTCACGACTTATATCGTCAGGTTTTGGCAGAATTCTTGTCAGAGGTAGCAACAGAGGGCGACAAGGCGCAGGCGCTTTCGATTGCCAAACAGCTGTGTTATGATAACGCAAAAAATTTAATTGAGGCAAAATAATATGAAAATTACCTTTAGATGGTATGGAAAGCAGGATAGCATTCCTTTAGATTATATAAAACAAATTCCCGTAGTCTCAGGGGTGGTATCTGCAATTTACGATACGCCCGTAGGCTCTGTCTGGAGCGAGCAAAGCATAAGCGAGCTTGTTGAAAACTGCAAGGAGAAAGGGCTAGAGTGCGAGGTTATTGAAAGCGTACCCGTACACGAGGATATAAAGCTGGGCTTGCCGACTGCAAGGGCGTATATTGAAAACTATAAAGAAAATTTGCGTCGCTTGGCAAAGTATGGTGTAAAATGCGTTTGCTATAATTTTATGCCGGTATTCGACTGGCTAAGAAGCAATTTAGAAAGACATTCTTCAGACGGAAGCAACTCGCTTTCCTATGTCCACGAGGAGGTTTTAAAAATGAATCCGCTGACCTCGGAGCTTTCTTTGCCGGGGTGGGACAGCAGTTATTCAAGAGAGGAGCTATTGGGCATTCTCAAACAATATGAATCGGTGGACGCGGAAAAGCTTTGGGAAAATTTAGAGGTGTTTTTGAAAGAGGTTATACCTGTTGCCGAAGAGGTGGGTATTAAAATGGCGATTCACCCGGACGACCCGCCGTGGCCGATATTCGGGTTGCCCAGAATCATTACAAACTTAGAAAACTTGAAACGTTTTTTAAATTTGGTAGACAGCCCCTCCAACGGCATAACCCTATGTACGGGAAGCCTTGGGGCAGAAAAGCAAAACGACTTAATTGAAATTGCAAAAATGGCAAAAGGGAAAATTCCTTTTGCGCACATAAGAAATATTCGGGTTGACGGAAAAGATTTTTATGAAACGGCGCATCCTACCGAATGTGGAAGTTTGGACATATACGGCGTACTAAAACAACTTTTAGACGACGGTTTTGACGGCTATGTTCGCCCCGACCACGGCAGAATGATTTGGGGAGAGACGGGAAGATACGGCTATGGTCTTTTCGACAGAGCCCTAGGAGCGTGTTATATTGCAGGCTTAGAAGAAGCGATAATAAAGCAAAAGCAGGTGAGAAAATGAAAAGAGTGGTAGTCATTACAGGGGCGGCGGGAGTGCTGTGCCGTGAGATAGCAAAGGATTATTGTGTTCAAGGCGACGCTGTCGCGCTAGTCGATATTAACGCTGACGCGCTGAAAACGACAACGGACGAATTTCAAAGCTACGGATACGAGTGTCGCGGATACGTTGCAAACGTTTTGGACAAAGAAAGCCTTATAAAGGCAAAAAACCAAATAATCGCAGATTTTAAAAGCATCGACATTTTGATAAACGGCGCAGGCGGAAACAGTCCTAAGGCAACAACGTTTAACGAGTTTGAAAAAGAGAAACAGCAAGGCAAGCCCGACTTCTTTTCTTTGGAAAAAGAGGGCGTTGATTTTGTTTTCAATTTAAATTTTATGGGCACTTTTCTTGCCACGCAAGTGTTTGCAGAAAAAATGCTTGAAGGCAAAAAGGGCGTAATCATAAATATTTCCAGTATGAACGCTTTTACCCCGCTGACAAAGATTCCCGCATATTCGGCGGCAAAGGCGGCGATAAGCAATTTTACGCAATGGTTGGCGGTGTATTTTGCCGAAAGCGGTATTCGTGTAAACGCAATAGCGCCGGGATTTTTTGCAACAAACCAAAACAAGGCGTTGTTGTTTAAAGAGGACGGCTCCTTAACCGAGCGCAGTCACAAAATAATCAAAAACACTCCGATGGCGCGTTTTGGAAAGCCCGAAGAACTCTTAGGGACAATCAGATGGTTGTCAGATGACACTGCAAGCGGTTTTGTAACGGGAATAGTCGTGCCGATAGACGGAGGATTTTCGGCTTATTCGGGAGTATAAAAAGTTAGACAATCGAGGAGAAAGTTATAAATGGATAGGGTAAACGTTGCTGTTATAGGCGTCGGCAGAATGGGCGGAAGACACGCGAATAATCTTTTAAAAAACAGAGTAAAAGGCGCAAGGCTGACGGCGGTGTGCGATATATCCGACGAGGCTTTGAAGCGATATTCGGGGAAGGTTTCGTGCTATCGTGACTATAAAGAGATGCTGTCACAACAAAAAATAGGCGCAGTTGTAATCGCCACTCCGCATTACGAACACGGCAAAATTGCAATCTATTGCATAGAACACGGCGTCAACGTATTGATAGAAAAACCTTTGACGGTTACAACGGCTGAGGCAAAAAAGGTTGCGCAGGCAGCAAGCGAAAACCCCTTGCTAAAGGTTGCGGTTATGTATAATCAGCGCACGAGTCCGCTTTATAAACGGGCAAAAGCGTTGATAGCGTCGAACAAATTGGGAAAAATCCAAAGGGTGAACTACATAATCACCGATTGGTATCGCAGTCAAGCTTACTATGACCAAGGCGGTTGGAGGGCAACTCTTGCGGGGGAAGGAGGAGGAACGCTTATAAATCAATGCGTGCATCAGCTTGACCTTCTGCAATGGATAACCTCAATGCCTATATCGGTGCAGGCGGAATGTAAAACCGTCGGGAGAAAAATTACCACAGAAAACGACGTGACGGCAACGCTGGAATACGACAACGGAGCGATGTGTAGTTTTACTGCTTCCACGCACGAGCTTCACGGCACAAATAGGCTTGAAATTGCCTGTGAAAAGGGACGGATAGTTGTAGATAAGCAAAAGATGACCGTTACGCAATTTGGTAAAGCCGAGCCCGAAGTAAATGCAACCACAAGGTTTGGATATGGAAGCGTAACCATAAAAAGAACGCAAACCTACAGAAGAGGCTTAGGCTTTGCGCTGGAGCAAATATACGGGCAACAAATTAAAATTTTAAGAAACTTTATCAACGCTCAAACAAAAGGCGAAGAGCTTATTTCGCCCGTATATGACGGGCTTAACGCAGTTGAGCTTATAAACGGATTTTACCTTTCGTCGTGGACAAAAAGCAAGGTTCTTTTGCCTATCGACGACGCATTATATGAAAGCTTGCTTATGCAAAAGGTAAGCGAAGAATTGAGCAAATAATTATGGAGGAAAGTATGAAAATTAGTGGTTTTGCCGACGAAATTAGTTTTAACCTAGATGACCAAATAAGCACTTTAAAGTCACTTAATCAGCGCTTTATGTGTCCTAGGAGCATTGATAACAAAAGTATTGCCGATTACACCGCTGAAGAATTTGAACAAAACGTTTTGCCGAGATTGAAGGTGGCAAATATATCGTTTTCATCGCTGGGAAGCCCGATTGGAAAAATTGACGTATATGATGACGATGCGTATTCCGCCCAGTTGACAAAGCTTGCCGAGCTTGTAAAAATTGCAAAGCTTATGGATTGCAAATATATCCGCACCTTTTCGTTTTTTATAAAAGACGGCGATTATGACAAGGCTTTCCCAACGGTTGTGGAAAGGGTAAAAGGGTTTTTAAAACTGGTTGAGGGCACGGATATAATCTTGCTCCACGAGAACGAAAAGGAAATATACGGGGATATTTTTCAAAGAGTTTTGAAGCTTTATAAAGAAATAAACCATCCGCAATATCGTCTTTGCTATGACGCAAGCAATTATATTCAATGCGGCTCTGACCCGTGGGAGGCGTTTTTGGCGACAAAAGAATATACGGTTTATTACCATATGAAAGATTGCGACGAGGGCGTAGAGGTTCCGCTTGGAACAGGACAAGGACAAATTCAAAAAATAGTCAACGCCTTAGTCAAAGACGGCTACAACGGTTTTTTAACGCTGGAGCCGCATACGGCAAAATACGCAATTTTTAAGAGGCTGGTATATTGCTTGCCTCCGTTTGGAAAAATAAAACGGCTTCAAAAAATTTATAAAAAAATAGACAAAAACCAAGGCGTAAAAGCCTTAGAAAAGGTTTCAAGAAAGCAAGCCTATATTTGGCAGTTTGAAAATTTAAAAAAAATATTGAAAGAGGCGGAAGCATAATATGAAGAAAGTTAGATATGGAATAGTTGGCGTTGGAAAGCAAGGCAGTTTATACGCAAAGTTTTTGACAAAGATGAAATTTATCCTAAAAAATTCTGAGCTTACCGCCGTATGCGACCTTTTGCCCGAAAGGCGTGACTGGGCGAAAAGCAATTTGGACGGGGTAGAGGTTTTTGAAAACTATCAAGATATGTTTAAAAGCGGATTGATTGACGTAGTTATGATTGAAACTCCGCACTATTTCCACCCTCAAATTGCAATAGCGGCTTTTGAAGCCGGCATAAACGTTTTGTGCGATAAGCCTGCCGGCGTGTATACAAAGCAAGTTAGAGAGATGAACGAGGTGGCGAAGTCGCACCCCGATTTACTTTTTGGTATGATGTTCAATCAACGGACGAATCCGCTTTACATCAAAGCCAAAGAAATCATTCAATCAAAAGCTTTTGGAGAGCTGACGCGTATCGTTTGGATTATCACCGACTGGTATCGTCCGTCCGCCTATTACGCTCAAGGCGGTTGGAGAGGCACTTGGCAGGGCGAGGGTGGCGGAGTTTTAATCAATCAATGTCCGCATCAGTTGGATTTATTTACCTGGCTTGCAGGCTTGCCGATATCCGTTACCGCTACAACGTCCACCATAGGGCGGGATATAAACGTTGAAAACGACGTTACGGCGTATTGTAAATTTGAAAACGGCGCGACGGGTGTTTTTATAACGTCCACGCACGACGCGCCCGGCACCAATCGACTGGAAATCACGGGCGCGGGCGGAAAAATCGTTATTGAAAAAGGCAAGCTGACGTTTACCCAAAACCAAACGCTGGAGCCAGAATTTTCCAAAACAAATAAAGTGTTTATGGCAAAACCGAAAACCAAAGTATTTACCGCAAGATTGATTACGGGAGTGTTAAAAAAGTTTTTCTCGGCGCCCCCTCAGCACGTTGGTATAATCAAAAACTATTCGGACTATCTTTTGGGCAATACCGACAAATTTTTTGCTCGGGGCGAAGAAGGCATAATCGGGCTTACCTTTTCAAACGCAATACATCTTTCGGGTTGGTTAAAGAGGGAAATTACGCTTCCTCTGGACGAAGAATTATACCTAAGCGAGCTTGAAAAACGCAAAAAAGAGGAACAAAACTTTAGCAAAAAATAGGAGAACGCTATGTCAAAAATGAAAATTGGGATTCAGCTTTATTCCCTAAGAAAATTTTTAAAAACGCCGTCTGAGGTTGCGGATACCTTCAAAAAGGTTAAAGCGATGAACGCCGAGGTTGTGCAGGTGTCGGGTATGTGCAAAATAGACGCGCGTGAGCTGCAAAAAATTTCAATCGAAAATCAGTTGCCGATTTGTATTACGCACGTTTCTTATGACAGGCTGACCAACGAGCTTGACAAGGTTATTGAGGAGCATAAAATTTTCGGGTGCAAAAACGTCGGAATAGGAATGATGCCGTCAAGCGTTGATAAAAGCAAGCTTGATGAAATTAAAAAGTTTTGCGATTTTTTAAACAATACCTCGGATAAGCTTAGAAAAGAAAATATGACAATGAGCTATCACAATCACGGGTTTGAATTTAAAAAAGTCAACGGTGAAATCATATATGATTTTATGCTCAAAAA
>CAZSAC010000018.1:0-30248 GCA_964604875.1 uncultured Bacteroidaceae bacterium
TACTGTTAGAGAGGTGCGAGTATGCTTGCAAAAGTTAAAAGCTTTGCTCTTAATGGTATAGAAGGATACGGCGTCGACGTTGAAGTCGATATCAATAGCGGACTGCCAAGCGTGGATATGGTTGGGCTACCAAGCGCCGCCACTAAAGAATCGAAGGAGCGCATTCGTTCTGCCATAAAAAACAGCGGATATCTTTATCCCGTTAAAAGAATTACGGTTAATCTTGCGCCTGCCGATACCAAAAAGGAAGGGCCGTCTTTTGATTTACCGATTGCAATTGCAATTTTGGCAGCCTCGGAACAAATTGATAACACAAGTTATAAAGACTATGTTTTTTTAGGAGAGCTTTCTCTTGACGGCAAGCTCCGCGCGGTGTGCGGTGTGATGCCAGTTTTAATTTCTGCGCTACAATCAGGGCATAAAAAATTTATTCTTCCGTCGGACAATGCAAAAGAAGCAAGTTATATTGAGGGAATAGAGGTTTTTGCAGTTGACTCATTGTCGGCAGTTATGGATTTTTTAAACGGAAAACTTGTTTTAGAAAAGGTGGAGCAAAACACCTTTGAAAGCGCAAAACAAGCAATTAAATACGATGTTGATTTTTCAGATATAAAAGGGCAAACCGCAGCAAAAAGGGCATTGGAGATTGCCGTTTGCGGCGGACATAACGTCATTATGATAGGTCCTCCCGGCGCAGGCAAAACAATGCTTGCAAGATGTGTGCCTACTATTATGCCGGATATGACCTTTGCCGAGGCGATAGAGGTCACCAAAATTCACAGCATAGCGGGGGTTTTGGACGAGTCCACGGGGATTATCACCGTTCGCCCGTTTAGGACGCCGCATCATACGGGTACTGTCCCCTCGCTTATAGGAGGAGGTTCAAAGGTAAAACCGGGCGAGGTGAGTTTGGCGCATAACGGTGTTTTGTTTTTAGATGAAATGCCCGAATATTCCCGTCATACCTTGGAAACCTTAAGACAGCCTTTGGAAGACAAGGTCGTAACCGTTGCAAGGGTGGCAAAAACAGTTGATTATCCCGCCAATTTTATGTTGATTGCCAGTATGAATCCGTGTCCGTGTGGTAATTATGGAAGCAAAACCGCCGAATGTAGGTGTACGGCGTCGCAAATTCATAACTATTTAAGCAAGCTTAGCGGTCCGCTTATGGACAGAATCGATATTCAAATTGAAGTTGACAGTATCTCATACGACGAGTTTGCGGATAAGTCTTCAGCTGAAAGCTCCGCAACTATAAAACAACGCACTAACAACGCAAGAAAAACACAACAGCAAAGGTTTGTCGGCACGAATGCAACCTGTAATGCGCAAATGACAAACTCTCAACTCAAAAAATATTGCGCGCTGGACGCGTCCGGTGAACAGCTTTTGGAGAAAGCCTTTAAAAAGCTCAATCTATCGGCGAGGGCGTCCACAAGGATTTTAAAAGTTGCGCGCACAATAGCCGACCTAGACGGCGCGCAGGATATTGCGCCAAAGCATCTTGCCGAGGCTATACAATACCGCTCCTTGGATAGAAAGTATAATGAATGAGACATTAAACAATAATCATAAAGCATTGTTGTTGCTTAACCATATTGACGGTTTAGGTATTCGACGCAAAAACCGACTGCTGGATAGAATTAAAAGCCCGTCAAAGCTTATGGAAGCGTTTGGCGAGACTAAGCCTGAGTTTATCAAAATATGCGGTTTAGAGCTTGCGGAAAAATTTGAAAATCTGATAAAAAGCGACGCAATAGAAAAGATTATTGAGGATTTATATAAAGCGGGCGTATCCGTAATTTGCAAAACCGATGAGGATTGGCCAAATCAGCTGAATGATATTGACGAGCCACCGATGTTGTTTTATGCAAAGGGGAACCTAAAGCTTTTTAAAACACGCTGTATTTCTGTTGTGGGGACGAGGTCTCCTTCACGATATGGAATAAATATAACAAGAGACTTTGTGGCGGAGTTTTCCAACGCAGGCTTGACAGTCGTGTCGGGTTTTGCAAGAGGCATTGACTCAGCCGCCCACAAAATGGCGGTGGAATTGGAAAAGCCAACCATAGCGATTTTGGCAAACGGGGTAGACGTATGTTATCCCGCTGAAAACCGCAGTTTAGGGCAAAGGATTTTGGAAACGGGCGGCTTGCTTATAAGCGAGTATGAGCTGAAAAGTTCGCCGACCACCTACAATTTCCCTGAAAGAAACCGCATAATTTCTGGCATTTCCGAAAGCTTGTTTGTACCTGAAATGACAATAAAAAGCGGAAGTATGCTGACGGTAAATCACGCGCTTGAGCAAGGAAAAAACATTTACGTCGCGCCGTCTAACTTAAACTCGTTGTCGGGCGAGGGCACGAATGCGCTTATAAAATCTATGCAGGGTTGTATGGTTACTTCTCCGACGGATATTTTGGAAGATATGCATATCTCTTTCAAAACAACGCCTAAAGCCACATATCAGCTTTCCATAATGGAGCAGCTTATTATGGATGAGCTTAAAAAAGGGGAAACTCATTTGGAGCAGCTTATCGCGGTTACCCAGCTTTCTATAAACGACATTAACGGAGTATTGTTGGATATGGAAATGAACGACTTGATTGAAAAAACAGCAGGAAACTATTATATTATTAAATAGATACGGAGACTAAATGAAGAGACTAATTATTGTAGAATCACCTTCTAAAGCAAAAACAATTCAAAAATACTTAGGCGAGGGCTATTCGGTTTTAGCGTCTGGCGGACACGTTTGTGATTTACCACAACGCACGTTGGGCATTGACGTTGACAACCGTTTTCAACCTGAATACGAAATAAACGCCGATAAAAAAGACACAATCAAACGGCTTAAGTCGGCTTTAAAAGCCAACGACCAAGTATTCCTTGCAACTGACCCTGACCGAGAGGGAGAGGCTATAAGCTGGCACTTAAAAAACACGCTGGAAATCCCCGACGGGAAAAACCGTATTGTTTTTAACGAAATCAGCAAAAAAGCAGTTAACGCGGCAATGGAAAACCCAAGAGAGCTGGATATGAATTTGGTTAACAGTCAACAAGCCAGACGCGTGCTAGACAGGTTGGTGGGTTATAAAATTTCTCCGATAATCAACAAAAAAATTAAACCGGGGCTAAGCGCAGGCAGAGTACAATCCGTTGCGTTGGAGATGATAGTTTCCCGAGAAAAGGAAATAAGAAACTTTAAACCCGAAGAATATTGGAATATAGCCGCGCTTTTGTCAAAGGATTCTTCAGGCGCGAAGAAAAGTATATTTAAAGCGGCGTTTGTTGATATTGACGGCAAGAAGTGGAAAATCAAAAACGAGAAAGACGCCGAGAAAATCGTAAACACAAGCAAGGGCGCCAAATTTTATGTTGACAGCGCAAAACGCGCTTCCTCTAAAAGTCATTCAGCGCCTCCGTTTACAACCTCTACAATGACGCAGGACGCCTCGCAAAAGCTTTCTATGACGGCTCCGCAGACAATGCAAATTGCGCAACAGCTTTATGAAGGCGTTGACTTGCCCGGCGAGGGCGCAACGGCTTTGGTGACTTATATCCGTACAGACAGCGTTCGCGTGTCGCCGGATATGCAAGCCATTACATTAGCCTATATTGAAAACCGTTTCGGCAAGGCTTACGCCCCCAAGAAACCCAATTTCTATAAAACAAAGGGCGACGCTCAAGACGCGCATGAGGCTATCCGTCCGATTTCGCTTGAACGCACGCCTGAAAGCTTGCAGAACAAACTTAACAGAAATCAATACCGCTTGTATAAATTAATCTATGAGCGTTATTTGGCAAGCCAAATGACAGAAGCTGTTTACGATACGTTGGCAGTTCATATTTCTGCCGAAAATACTGCTGTAACCACCGCCAAGCTTGGTTATAAGGTAAACGGAAAGGTGCTGACTTTTGCGGGCTATACCGCCGTATATAATCAACAGGTTGAGGAAGATGAAAACGATGAAGACGTTAGCGTAGCTCGTTTGCCCGATATGAAAGAGGGCGATATAATGTATCTTCAGGAAATGAAGTCCGAACAAAAGTTTACTAAACCTCCGCAAAGATACACCGACGCGACGCTTGTAAAATCTATGGAAGAAAACGGCATCGGCAGACCAAGTACCTACGCATCGATTATCTCGGTTATAGCAAAGCGAGATTACACCGAAAAAGAGGGCAAAGCCATAAAACCAACAGCATTGGGCGAGACCGTATGCGAATATATGCAAAACTATTTTCCCGATATTATGGATTTGAAGTTTACGGCGAAGATGGAAGAGGCTTTAGACAAAGTGGAAGAAGACGGAGTAGAATGGCAACGCATTATCGAAAGCTTTTATCCTAAGTTTATAAAAACCGTTATGTCGGCGTATAAAAACGGCGTAAAAGTAAAGATGGAAGTTGAAGTCAGCGACGTTATTTGTGATAAATGTGGCGCAAATATGGTGGTAAGAGAAGGCAAATACGGCAAATTTTTGGCTTGTCCAAACTACCCGACTTGCAAAAATATAAAACAAATCACCGAAGACGTTGGGAAGTGTCCCAAATGCGGACAGCCCTTAGTCAAGAAAAAAACCAAGGCAAACAAGATGTTTTACGCTTGCTCGGGATACCCGAATTGCGACTTTGTTTCATGGGATTTACCAGCCCCGTATTTTTGTCCCGTCTGCAACGCCGTGATGAAAATAAGCACCTCGAAAAACGTTAAAAGATATATTTGCACAAATAAATCGTGCAATCATATTGAGGAAATAAAAGAGAGTGAATAAAACTGTTCGGATTGTTGGCGCAGGGCTTGCAGGTTGCGAGGCGGCATATCAGTTGTTGAAACGTGATTATAGGGTTCAACTTGTCGAAATGCGCCCTTTAACCGGCACAGGCGCGCATACAACTGCCGATTTTGCAGAATTAGTATGTAGCAACAGCCTAAAAAGCAACGACGAATTTACCTCGTCGGGGTTGTTGAAAAATGAATTACGCATTCTTGACAGCTTGCTTATAAGGTGCGCTGAAAACACTTGCGTCGAGGCGGGAGGCGCCTTGGCGGTTGACAGAAAATTGTTTTCTCAAGCCGTCGAAGCAGAGCTTAAGAAGTTTACAAATTTTGAATACAAGGTCGAAGAAGTGACGTCTATTGACGACAGTATTCCAACAATTTACGCCACGGGACCGCTTACGTCTCCCAAGCTGTTAGACGCTATTTCGGATAAGGTTGGCAAAAAGCTTTTCTTCTTTGACGCCGTTGCGCCGATTGTGGACGCAAACTCTGTTGATATGGCAAGCGCATTTTTCCAAGCTCGCTATGACAAGGGCGGAGACGACTATCTTAACTGTCCGCTGTCAAAAGACGAATACGCCACATTTTACGAAGCCTTAATTTCGGCAGAAACCGTTCAGCTCAAGAGCTTTGAGGGCGCGGAAGTGTTTGAAGGCTGTATGCCGATAGAGGTTATGGCTAAAAGAGGGTTTGATACAATTCGGTACGGTATGTTAAAACCTGTGGGGTTGTTTGACAGCAGGAAGTCGGAAAAGCCTTTTGCGGTTGTTCAACTTCGAAAAGAAACAAAAGACGGTTCGGCTTATAACTTGGTCGGCTTTCAGACAAATTTAAAATTTTCGGAGCAAAAAAGGGTTTTTTCTTTGATTCCCGCGCTGAAAAACGCTGAGTTTTTAAGATATGGTGTTATGCATAAAAACAGCTATATTGCTTCACCAAATAGGCTGTCTGCAACAATGAAACTTTTGGGCTGTGACAACGTATATTTTGCAGGGCAAATTACCGGGGTTGAGGGATATGTCGAAAGTATAATGAGCGGACTTTTAACGGCTGTCCATCTTGCCAGAGAATTGGGAGGGAAAAAGCCTTTGCCTCCTCCGAGGGATACTATGTGCGGAGCTTTATCCGACTATGTTGCAAACTGCGTAGAAGCTTTTCAACCGATGAACGCTAATTTTGGGATTTTGCCAGCCATCGTTACAAAAAACAAGAACGATAGACGAAAAGAATATTGCAATCGCGCAATAAGAGAAATTAGTGCTTGGGAAAAGTTGAAAAATGAAATATAATATGCTATTATAATTAAAACCTATTTTAAGGAGTTTTTTATGATTGAATTTAGAGGCACTACCATATGCGCTGTTAAAAAAGACGGCAAGACTGCAGTCGCAGGAGACGGGCAAGTCACAATGGGCGAAAGTGTTGTGTTAAAGGGCAATGCCGTAAAGGTCAAACGTATATACAACGATAAGGTTGTAGTTGGCTTTGCGGGAAGCGTAAGCGATGCGTTTGCGTTGTCTGAAAAGTTTGAAGAAATGCTACAAAAATATAGTGGAAATCTTATGAGGGCTGCGGTGGAGCTTGCTGAGCTTTGGCGCACGGATAAAGCGAGAAAGCTTGAAGCAATGATGATTGTCGCCGATAAGGATTTGCTTTTGATTTTAAGCGGAACAGGCGAAGTCATTGAGCCGGAATATGGAGTATGCGCTATTGGAAGCGGCGGAAATTATGCGCTTGCGGCGGCGCGCGCCTTATATGAAAACACCGATTTAGACGCAGAGCTTATCGCTCGACACGCAATGAAAATTGCGGGCGATTTATGCGTTTTCACTAACAACCATTTGACGGTTGAAGTGCTTTAGGAGGTATATATGGAATTTACACCTAAAATGATTGTTGCGGAGTTAGATAGATATATTATCGGGCAGGCGGAGGCGAAAAAGGCAGTTGCGATTGCGCTTAGAAACCGCTATCGCAGAAGCCAACTATCAGAGGAACTGCGTGAAGAAATTACACCCAAAAATATAATAATGAAAGGGCCGACAGGCGTTGGTAAAACTGAGATTGCCCGTCGATTGGCTAAGCTTGTTAAAGCTCCGTTTGTCAAGGTCGAGGCGACAAAATTTACCGAGGTAGGCTATGTCGGACGCGACGTTGAAAGCATAATCCGTGACTTGGTCGAGGCGGCAATTCGTCTTGTAAAGGAAGAAAAGTTTAGAGAGGTCAAACCACGTGTCACCGAGATTGTCGAACGCAAGCTTGTGGATTTGGTTTTGCCTATCAGAAAAGAGGCGACTCCCGATATTCCCGACGCTACCTTACGTGAGGAAATTTTAATCGAATTGCGTAAAGGCAGTTTGGATAAATTACAAGTACCCGTTGAAACTGTGGACGAGCCTAAAAATATGCAAATTGGCGTTGGTCAAGGGCAAGAGATTGACATTGGCAGTATTTTTGGAAATATTATGCCTAAAAAGAAGAAAAAACGTGTGGTTACCATTCGTCAGGCAAGAGATATTTTTACAAATGATGAGGCGTCGAGGCTGATTGACAACGACAGTATCGCATCGGAAGCTCTCCGTCGGGCAGAACAAGACGGCGTGGTTTTTATTGATGAAATCGATAAGGTTGCATCGAGGGCGAATACGCAAGGTCCGGATGTTTCAAGAGAGGGCGTTCAAAGGGATATTTTGCCTATTGTCGAGGGTTGTACCGTCCAAACAAAACACGGAAATATCCGCACCGATTTTATTTTGTTTATCGCAGCGGGCGCTTTCCATATAAGCAAAATACAGGATTTAATCCCCGAGCTGCAAGGTCGTTTCCCGATTAAGGTTGAGTTGGACAATTTGACCGAGGAAGATTTTGTAAAGATTTTGACGCAACCTGATAACGCAATTTTAAAACAATATGAAGAACTTTTGCGCGTGGATAATGTGAACATCAGGTTAACCGATGACGCAATAAGAGAGGTTGCAAAAATTGCAACGATGGAAAACGAAAACAGCGAGAACTTGGGCGCAAGAAGATTGCACGGCGTTATGGAGCATTTATTGGAAGAAATATCATTTAATGCGGGCGCGCTGACGGAAAGCGTCAACATAACCATTGATAAAAACTATGTGCAGGAGCATCTTGCTTCCACGCTCAAGACTATGAATCTGCGCAAATATATCATTTGATTTAGACAATTTAAGGAGAACTATGTTTAACATACCAAAAGGCACAAAAGACGTATTGCCCTTTGAGGCGTATAAATGGCATTATATTGAGGGCGCGGCGAGAGAGGTTGCCAGAGTTTTTGGCTTGAAGGAAATCCGAACCCCTACCTTTGAACATACGGAGCTTTTTTTGCGTGGTGTCGGCAATACGACCGATATAGTAAATAAGGAGATGTATACCTTTATCGATAAGGGTAACCGCTCCATAACCTTAAAGCCGGAAGGGACGGCAGGCGTTGCAAGAAGCTTTGTGGAAAACAGCTTGTATGCTCAGCCGTTGCCAATTAAAACTTATTATATTACTCCCGTTTTCAGGTATGAAAGACCACAGTCGGGCAGACTGCGTGAGCATCATCAATTCGGCGTTGAAATTTTTGGAAGCTCTGCGCCCGAGATGGATGCCGAGGTTATTTCGCTTGCCAAGTCGCTTTTTGACAAATTAGGCTTGACGGATTTAACCTTAAACATCAACAGTATTGGTTGTCCTGTGTGTCGCGCGGAATATAACAAGGCGCTTAGGGAATATTTTTCTAAGCACATTAACAATATGTGTCCAACTTGTAAAGACCGTTTGGACAAAAATCCTTTGAGGATTTTGGACTGCAAGGAAGAAAAGTGTATTGAGATAAACAAAAATGCGCCAAAGACTATTGACTATCTATGCGACGATTGCCAAGCTCATATGGCGGGTTTGGAGAAAAACCTTTCAGCGATGCAAATTGAATATGTAATCAATCCGTACATCGTTCGAGGGTTGGATTATTATACCAGGACTGTTTTTGAGTTCGTTTCCAACAGCATAGGCTCGCAAGGTACGGTATGCGGTGGCGGACGCTATGATAACCTTATATCAGAAGTCGGCGGAAAGCCTTGTCCTGCGGTTGGCTTCGGCATGGGGATTGAACGCCTTATTTTGACTTTGGAAAACCTTTCAAAAATGCCTGACTCTGACGAGGTTTTGGATATATTTGTGGGCTATATCGGAGAAAATGCCAAGCTGGAGGCTATTAAATTGGTGTCAAACCTCAGAAAAGCGGGCATATCCGCCGATACCGATTATATGGACAGAAGCGTAAAGGCGCAAATGAAATACGCCTCAAAATTACCGTCCAAATTTACAACTGTTTTGGGCGATAACGAAATTCTGGAAAACAAAGCAGAAATTAAAAATATGCTAAGCGGAGAAACTCAAACCTTAGCGTTAAATGAATTTATAAATTTTTTACTTAAATAGAAGGTGAATCTATATGGATTTTCTAAATGGCTTAAAGCGCACAAATATGTGCGGAGACTTATGCGCAAAAGATGACAATAAAGAAGTTGTAGTGTTTGGCTTTGCCGCCAAAACCCGTGACTTGGGTAACTTGCTTTTTATCGACTTAAGGGATAGAACGGGGCTCTTACAGTTAGCTTTTGACAGCGGTATCAACGCAGAACTGTTTGAGAAGGCAAGAGAAGTGCATAACGAATTTGTGCTTGCGGCAAAAGGTGTTGTCCGTCTTCGTACGGGGAAAAACATCAACCCAAATATGGCGACAGGCGAGGTGGAAGTTTTTGTTTCCGATTTGAGGATTTTATCGGGCGCGGATGTTACGCCGTTTGTTATCTCTGAAAAAGCCGCAGTAGGCGAAAGTTTAAAACTAAAATACAGATATTTGGATTTAAGAAAACCGACGCTTCAATCCAATTTAATTATGCGTGATAAAATTTCTAGGGTTGCAAGAAATTATCTTGCCGACAACGGATTTTTGGAAATTGAAACGCCTTTTTTAGGGAAATCCACGCCTGAGGGCGCAAGGGATTATTTAGTGCCAAGCCGAATCAAGCAAGGCGCATTCTACGCTTTGCCACAAAGTCCGCAGTTATATAAACAGCTTTTGATGGTTTCGGGGTTTGACCGTTATTATCAAATTGCAAGATGCTTTAGAGACGAGGATTTACGAGCTAACAGACAGCCCGAGTTTTCACAGATTGATATGGAAATGTCGTTTGTGGAAAAAGATGAAGACGTTATGGAAGTTGCTGAAGGTATGATAAAACAAGTTTTTGCTGAATGCAAGGGCATAGTTTTTGATAAACCTTTCAGACGTATGAAATATGCCGAGGCTATGCGCCGTTTCGGAAGCGATAAACCCGACACGCGTTTTGGATTGGAATTGAACGATATATCCGATTGCGTAAAAACGTCGGAATTTGTTGTGTTTAAAAACGCATTGACCAAAGGAAGCGTCCAAGCAATCTGCGTGCGTAATGCCGCGGAAAAGTTTACCCGAAAAGAGATTGACGGTTTTGCAGAATTTGTCAAGGATTACGGCGCGAAAGGTTTGGCGTGGGCGGCTTTGAAAGAAAATACCACTTCCAGTTTTTATAAATTTTTAAGTCAAGAGGAAATTTCGGCTATCGAAAGCAAGCTATGCGCAGACAAAGGCGATTTGATTTTGGTGGTTGCCGATGCCAAAAATAAGGTTGTTTTCGACAGTTTAGGCGCTTTACGGTGTAATATTGCCGAAAAACTTGGCTTAATCAATGCCGAAAATTACGATATTTTGTGGGTTACAGACTTCCCTTTGTTAGAGTACAGCGACGAGGATAAACGCTTTTATGCGATGCACCATCCATTCACAAGCCCCAAAACTGAAGATTTGGATATTTTATTTAACAGCAAAGACATTGATGAGCTTTCATCTGTTCGAGCTAACGCCTATGACCTAGTTATAAACGGGCAGGAGGCTGGCGGAGGCAGTATTCGTATTCACACGCCAGAGCTTCAACAAAAACTGTTTAAGGCGCTAGGCTTTAGCGAGGAATATATAGCGTCGAGGTTTGGGTTCTTTGTTGACGCTTTCAAATACGGCGCGCCTCCTCACGGTGGTTTAGCCTTTGGGTTAGACAGACTTGTTATGTTGCTTACAGGCGCTGAAAGCATAAAAGACGTCATAGCGTTTCCTAAGGTTCAAAACGCAGCTTGCTTGATGAGCGGCGCTCCCGACTTTGTTGAGGATATTCAGCTTAAGGAGCTGGGGATTGATGTTAAAAACGAGGCGAAATAATGGTTGAATGCGGTAAAGTTATAAAAATCGAAAAGAAAAACAATGTCAGGGTTAGCTTTGACAGAAAAAGCGCTTGCGACCAGTGTCATATGTGCGCAGTTTCCAAATCGGGAAAAACGGTGGAAATTGTAGTGCCTAACAACGTCGGCGCGCAAATAGGCGATAACGTGTTAGTGTCTATGGGCGATAAATTTGTTTTAACTGCCGCGCTCATTGTTTATATAATTCCGCTCATACTAGTAGTTATTGGGGTTGCTGTCGGAGCGTCTTTCGGCGTTGGCGTTCAGTTGACTTTGGTTTTAGTAGGATTGGTCATTGGTTTCGCGATTGCCGCCGTTTTGGACAAAAAGGTCATTAGAAAGAAAAAAGGCTTTGTCCCCGAAATCACAAAAATTCTTGAATCAAAAAATCAATTAAACCAAGATTCCGAGGATATCCCAAAATAAACATTAAAACAGTACTATTTTTTTTAAAGGAGAAAAAATGTCAGAAAAGATTTTACACTTAGACGCAAGCAATTTTGAGGACGCAATCAACGCTTCAAAACCAATTATGGTGGATTTTTGGGCAAAGTGGTGTGGTCCTTGTAAAATGCTGGTTCCGATTTTAGAGGAAGTTGCAAATGAAGTTACTGATGTTGAAATCGGTAAAGTCGACGTAGACGAGTGCGGTGATATTGCCCAACGATACGGCGTTATGAGTATTCCTACGCTTATCATTTTCAAAAACGGCGAGGTCGTGGCTCAATCTGTGGGATATAAAAATCAAATCCAAATAAAAACTTTTATCGACGAAAACAAATAAAGGAGATAATATGGTAGATTTATCGGTTATTAAGAACGCCGACGTGGAACTGTATGACAGTATGGTTAAGGAGTTGTCACGTCAACAAAACAATTTAGAATTAATCGCAAGCGAAAACATAGTTTCGCCTGCTGTAATGGCGGCAATGGGTAGTTTTTTGACTAATAAATATGCCGAAGGTTATCCGGGAAAAAGGTATTACGGAGGTTGTCAGTTTGTTGACGTTTCCGAGGAATTGGCTAGACAACGCGCTTGTCAATTATTCGGCGCCGACCACGCCAACGTCCAACCGCATTGTGGCGCAAATGCCAATTTTGCGGTCTACTTAGCTGTTTTGCAACCCGGTGACACCGTTTTAGGTATGAACTTAGCGCACGGCGGACACTTAACGCACGGAAGTAAAGTCAACGTTTCGGGAAAATGGTTTAATTTCGTGTCTTATGGCGTATCGGAAGCAACCGGTACAATAGATTACGATGAGGTTCAGCGCGTGGCAACCGAGGCGAAGCCTAAACTTATTGTGGCAGGCGCAAGCGCATATCCGCGTATTATAGATTTTAAGCGGTTTAGAGAAATTGCCGACTCTGTCGGGGCGTTACTTATGGTCGATATGGCGCATATCGCAGGTTTGGTAGCCGCCGGTTTACATCCAAGCCCCGTTCCGTATGCCGATTTCGTGACGACAACCACTCACAAAACCTTGAGAGGGCCTCGTGGCGGTATGATTTTGTGCAAGGAACAATATGCGACAATAATTGATAAGGCAATCTTCCCCGGAAGTCAGGGCGGTCCCCTTATGCACGTTATCGCCGCAAAAGCGGTTGCGTTCAAGGAAGCTTTGTCAGATGAGTTTAAAACGTATCAGCAACAAATTGTAAAAAATTGCAAGGCGATGGCGAAAACATTTGTTGACAGAGGCATTAAAATGGTTTCTGGCGGAACGGATAATCACTTGATTTTGTTAAACCTTTTAGGCACGGGCGTTACGGGGAAAGAGCTTGAGAGTATGTTGGACGAGGTTCATATTACAGTCAACAAAAACGCTATTCCTTTTGACCCTGAAAAACCGTCTATTACAAGCGGAATCCGCGTGGGGACAGCAAGCTTAACAACAAGAGGTATGGTTGAGTCCGATATGGAAATCGTTGCAAACTGTATCGCTGATATTATTGAAAAGGGCGAAAAAGCCTTTGATGACGTAAAGGCTAAAGTTCAGAAATTATGCGATAAATATCCGATTTACGAAAACGACGTTAAATTTTAGTTTAAGCAATAAAAAGGCAACCCGAAAGGGTTGTTTTTTTTGAGCTTTTTTTAGTGGGTGACACTTAAAATCCGTTTACAGCATATACTTTTGTAGCAAATATTTATTGAGGTGCGCGATGGATTTTAGTTCATTTTTCAATAATCCTTTCGGGGGGAATAAAAATAATTCTGCCAATTCAGAGCAAAAACAAGGCGACGCAGAGGGAAAATCTTGTCCGATAAACAACGGCAATACGCAAAATGGTGGTTCGGTTTCTCCACAGGACATTTTCAGTTTTTATCAAAACAAAACTCAAGACGAATTGCTTGGCGAAATTTTACGTCAAGCCGCAACGCGCCGCTCGGAGGGCACATTGGCAGATTCGGATTTAGAAAATTTTTATCGGCAAATTGCTCCCTTTTTAAATTTTGAGCAACGCAATAAACTTGAGGAAGTTATAAAACAACTAAAATGATAAATGAAAAAATTGCTCCTGCTTTACTTTCGGAAGTAAAGTGTTGTTCAATGGAAAAAATCGACGTTGTAGTTTATGTGCGAGGTTGGGGCGCGTATAGACAAATTTCCAAGTTCAACGTAGTAAAGGAATTTCCATTTTTGCAAGCAGCGGGAATAAATTGTTTCCCGCAGGAATTGGAACAGTTATCAAGGCTATCTTGCGTGGAATACATACAGGGAAACAGCAAGGTTTTTACTATGGACGAGGTGCAAGAGCAACAAACTGTTTCCGATTTTCAAACGGCTACAAAGCTCACGGGAAAGGGTGTAACACTGGCAGTATTGGATACGGGCATTTCACCGCATCTGGACTTGTGCGCGCCAAATAACAGGATAAAAGACTTTTTTGATGCAGAAACTCCATCAAACACCACTCCGTATGACGACAACGGGCACGGAACTTTTGTCACGGGTATCGCCGTGGGGAACGGGTTTTCATCAGGGAAAATGGTGACGGGCGTTGCTCCTAAGGCTGATATTGTGGGCGTAAAAGTTATCCGTTCGGACGGGGAAAGCGGAGCCTTTGCGGTTTTGGACGGAATGCAGTATGTTTTAGATAATCGGCGGAGCCTTGACATTAAGGTTGCTTGTATGAGCTTTGGAAGCAATCCCGTTGACTACAACGACCCCTTAAAAAGAGGCGCGGAGGTTTTGGTGGCAAACGGAATAACAGTGGTTTGCGCCTCGGGAAACAGCGGACAAAATGCGCTAAAATCCCCTGCGATAAGCTTGGACGTAGTGAGCGTCGGCGCAGTTGATGATAAGGGAAGGCTTGCTGATTTTACCTCTCGTGGATACATCAAGGGGAGAAGAAAACCCGAAATTTATGCCAACGGTGTTGACGTGTTGTCTATCAAAGCTGGTGGCACGTATGGAAAAATGAGCGGAACAAGCGCGTCGGCTCCGTATGTGGCGGGGGCGTGTTGCTTGCTTTTGGAAAGATTTCCATCGGCAACTCCGCACAGAATAAAGGAAATGCTGTTGAAAAGCTCTAAAGTTTTGAATGGCAATTTTGTTTTGCAAATTTAAAAACTTATTTTCTTTATGCAGTCAACTATATATGCGGCTTCGTTCAATGTGTTGTTATAGCCGACGCTAAGCCTGACTGCGCCTCTGTCGAGCGTTCCAAGATGATTATGTATAAGCGGAGCGCAGTGTAAACCCGTTCTAGCTGCGACGCGGTATTTATCGCTTAATATGTCTCCGACCTCGGTGCTTTCCTTGCCTTTTATATTAAAGGATATTACTCCGCTTAAAGAGCCGTCCGGGGTATATACTTCAAGCGTTTTCATCGCTTTAAGCCCGCCTAAAAGCACGGAAGAAATCTCCTCAATTTTTTCGCGTATTTTGTCTAAATTTTTATACGTCCATTTTGCGCCTTCGCCCAAAGCGATAATCCCGGGACTGTTTAGCGTTCCCGCTTCTAAGGTTTCAGGGAGCGAATAAGGCTGATATACGCTGTCTGAGGACGTTCCTGTGCCTCCGTAAAGGAGTGGTGACATTTTAAATTCGCCGTTTATCGCCAAAAATCCTGTTCCTTGAGGCGCGTGAAAACCTTTATGACCAGCGCAACCCAAAAAGGTAATATTGTCTTCTTTCATATTTATTTTTAAGTGAGGCACGGCTTGCGCGCCGTCAACCAAAAATGGCACTCCTTTTTCTGCGCAAATTTTACCTATCGCGTTTATATCGGCAACCGCGCCCGTAACGTTCGATATAGCGTTCACGGCAACCAACACGGTTTTAGGCGTAATTATTCTTGCGATATGCTCGGGACAGATTGCCAAATTTGCATCAGGATTGACTACGCTTAACGAAATTTTCTTTTCTCGTTCAAGTTTAAAAAGAGGTCTTAATACGCTGTTATGCTCGTTTACGGTTGTAACGACGTGTCCGCCTTTGGCAGTTGCGCTGAAGATGGCAAGATTTAACGCCTCGGTACAGTTTTTTGTAAAAATTATTTCGTCAGCAGAAAACAGCGATGAAAGCGTCTCCCTAACTTTTGAAATCCTAAGCGCCGTATTAACGGCGTCCTTGTGTCCGCTTCTGCCTCCGTTTGCGCTGTTGGATAGCTCTGACGAAAAGGCTTTTATTACGCATTTTGGCTTAAAGCGGGTGGTTGCAGCGTTATCAAAATAAATCATAGTCCTCCAAGTGTCGCAATTTTTGCAAAGTAACAATATAAATATATTAAGGGCTTTATAAAATTATCCGCACCATAGGAGGATTATTAAATGGAAGTATACCATTTTGCGGCTTTTCGTTCCCGCGATAATACAGTTAGGTTTTACGAGAGATTACGTTCGCAACAAGTAAGGTGTTCTGTGATAAACACGCCGAAAGAGGCATCTGTGGGGTGCGGTATATCGGTAAAGTATTCTCCGCAGTCGCAAAAAGAGGCGTCACAAGCCTTGGCAAGGGGAAACTATAAAACTTTTATAGGTTTTTTTGAAGTGACCGAGCAATACGGGCGTCGATATATAAACCCAATTAAGGAAGTATAAGCGTAAAACGCAGTATATTTTTACGGCTCAATAGAGTTTTTCTATTGGGCTTTTTTTATTTATTATATTGTAGAAAAATAAAAAAAAATAAAGTCTACTATATAAGTCGGATTTCGTATAAAATATTATTGACAGGGAATATTATTTTGTGATATTATAATGTTGAGTTAAAAGGTAGGAATTAATATATGAAGATATCTACAAAGGCAAAATACGGTTTAAAAGCTTGTTTGGTTTTGGCAGACAGCTATATTAAAGAGGAGCCTCTTGCGTTGCCGATTTTTAGCGAGAAGGCAGGAGTAACCGAGGCGTATATGGAGCAGATTATGATTCTGCTTAAAAGGGCTCAGATTGTTACAAGCGTTCGAGGGGCAAATGGCGGATATTATCTTTCACGCTCTCCAAAAGACATAAGTATCGGTGAAATTTTACGCGCGTTGGAAGACGGGCTTGAGTTTATCGATTGCATAAACAATCCTTGCTCCGGCGGCGATGAATGTAGGGCGAGAAATGTTTGGAATACAGTTTTCCACAATATGAACGCAACGTTGGATAATATGACGTTGGACTCGCTTGTGCGTGACTCCAATAAAAAAATCATCTATCTTGACCACGCGGCAACAACGGGCGTCGATGAAGAAGTTTTGGCAAAGATGTTGCCATATTTTTCGGAAAAGTTCGGGAATGCAAGCAGTCAACACGCTTTGGGCAGAGAGACTTCCATAGCTGTTGATAAGGCGCGTATTCAAGTGGCTTCGGCAATAAACGCAAAACAAAACGAAATATATTTTACCTCAGGCGGAAGCGAGGCGGATAACTGGGCGTTAAGAGGTGTTGCAACGGCAAATCAAAGCAAAGGCAAACATATTGTCAGCACTAATGTTGAACATCCGGCGGTAAAAAATACTTTAAAATACCTTCAAAAGGAAGGGTTTGAGGTTTCGTATTTAAAGGTTGACAAAAAAGGTTTGGTCTCAACAAAAGAACTAAGGGCGACAATTCGCCCCGACACGGTTTTAGTAACGGTGATGTTTGCAAACAATGAAATCGGAACTATTCAACCTATTGAGGAGCTTGCAAAAATTGCTCACGAACAGGGCGCATTTTTCCATACGGACGCGGTACAAGCGGTAGGTACTTTGGACATCGACGTCAAGGCGCTGGGTATAGACCTTTTAAGTATGTCGGCGCATAAGTTTTATGGTCCAAAGGGCGTCGGCGCGCTTTATATTAGAAACGGTATTAAAATTGATAAGCTGATTATCGGCGGTGGGCAGGAGCGCAATCAACGCGCAGGCACTACCAACACACCCGCCATTGTAGGCATGGGCTTTGCTTTAGAAAAGGCGATAACCAACAAAGAAAAAAATAATTTATATGTCAGCTCAATAAGGGATTATTTTGTTGAAAAAGTTGAAAAGGAAATTCCTTATGTGAAATACAACGGCGACAGGGTAAAGCGTTTACCGTCAAATGCAAACTTTAGTTTCCAATACATTGAAGGCGAAAGCATTTTGTTTACGCTGGATATGTACGGAATTTGCGCCTCAAGCGGAAGCGCGTGTTCTGCGGGCAGCTTGGAGCCGTCGGGGACGTTGGTTGCCATAGGAGTGCCTGAAGATATGCTCCACGGGAGTTTGAGGTTTAGTTTTGGTAAAGCCAACACAAAAGCGGACGTAGATTATACTGTAGAAAAATTGAAAGAAACTGTGAATAGACTTAGACAAATGTCGCCTCTATATCACGGCTAAAAGGAGAATATATGTACAACGAAAAGGTAATGGAAATTTTTAAAAATCCACAACATACGGGTGAAGTTGAAAATTATAACGGCATAGGTACGGTTGGAAACGCAACCTGTGGCGATATTATGCAAATTACCCTAAGGATAGACGATAATATCATAAAGGACGCCAAGTTTAAAACTTTTGGGTGCGCTGCTGCTATCACGTCTTCAAGCGTGGCAACGGGTATGATTATTGGCAAAACCATAGATGATGCCTTGAAATTGACAAATAAACAGGTCGTTGAGGAGCTTGAAGGTTTGCCACCACAAAAAATCCATTGTTCTGTTTTGGCTGAAGAAGCCATTAAAGCTGCGATAGAGGACTATCAAAAAAAGCAGGTTTAGCATTCTAATTTTGCAGTATACTTTCTTGCTTTTCGCACATATTAGTTGCAAGGAGGTGCTGTATGAAAAAGAGTTTCACTTTGGGAATCGCTATCGGAGCGGTAGCCGCTGCCGCATACGGAATGGGTCGTAAGGTTAAAGAAAGTATGGCGGAAGGCAAACAAAAAATCAAAGATAAAATCAATGATATGATGGATTAATAAAAAACCACCTTTATGGTGGTTTTTCTTTTGGATTTTTAATCGACAAACCTATAAATAAATTATATAATGAAAAAGACTAAAATGGCTTAAGAGGCAATATGGAAAATAAAAAGTCAAAATTTTTAGAGTGCTTAAACCTGTTTTCTGTGTTTTTAAAAATTGGGTTATTTACTTTCGGCGGTGGATACGCAATGATTTCGCTTTTGGAAAGCGAAATTGTTACAAAAAGGAAATGGCTGTCTTCTGACGAGTTTATAAAAATTGTTGCCATTTCTGAAACGACACCCGGTCCTATCGCCATCAACTGCGCCACTTATATAGGTTATACTCGGGCAAAATTCTTTGGCTCCGTCGCTACGACTTTAGGCGTTATTTTACCAAGCTTTGTTATTATTTATATTATTTCACTGTTTTTTGATAACCTTTTACAAATTGATATTATCAACAAAGCCTTCAACGGAATTAAGGCTGGCGTTGCGGTTTTAATTCTTTTATCAGGTATTAAAATGATAAGCCAACTTGAAAAGAAACCGTTTGATATGATTTTGTTTGGTTTGACTATAGTTGCAAATTTTGTTATATTGCTTTTCGCTTTAAAATTTTCTGCGATATATTTAATTTTAATCGGAGGATTCTGCGGTTGGGTTTTATATATGTTGCATAGACTTTCAAAAAAGAATAAGGCGGAGATAAAGACGGGAAACTCTCAAAATGACGAGGTAGACAAATGATTTATTTAGAATTGTTTTATACCTTCTTTTTAATAGGGCTTTTTACAATCGGCGGTGGCGCGGCAATGCTTCCGTTGATACAGCAAATGGTGTTGGAAAAAGGCTGGCTTTCAGAAGAAATGTTAATAAACGTTATTGGGATTTCCGAAAGCACGCCCGGCCCGATTGCGGTAAACGTCGCAACATATATCGGGTCAAGCCAAGGCGGATTTTTGGGCGCATTATTGGCAACCTTGGGCGTGGTGCTTCCGTCTTTTATCATCATATTGATTATTGTCAAATACGTTAAGAAATTTTTGGAATATAAATCCGTCGAGGGCGTATTTAAAGGCATAAAACCCGTAGTTATCGGCTTGATTATATCCGTTGGGTTATATTTTGTTTTAAAAGTGTCCGTAACGCAAATAGTTTGGAGCGATTTTAGCGCATATTTGGATTTTCGCGCTATATATATTATGTTTTCATTGCTGGTTTTCAATCTTATTTCTAAAGGAATAAAAGGTAAGATATTGCCGCCGATTTTGCAAATATGCCTATCTGCCGCGCTTGGTATGCTTGTGTATTCCATATAAAAAAAGATTGCCTTTAGGGCAATCTGTTTTTTATTTTATGTCAATTATGGACGAATTTTTTCAAATATAACGTTATTTGTGTATTTTTTTGCCAGCTCCAGCTTTCCGGGAGTGTTGACAGTCCAAGACAAAACAGGAGTGCCGCTGTCTAAATATTTTTGTATATATTTATTTGGCGTGCTTAAAATATCATACGCAATAAATTCCGGCTTGCTTATTTTTGCGCAATGCAGTTTTCCCATAAAGTCCATAAGAATGGACGCTTTAGGCTTTGCTATGTCGCCTTTTGACGCAAGCTGTCCAAATGGAAAATCCGATTGATTTTTGCCAATCCATTTCATCATAAAGCAATCAAAGGATTGCAGGGCTATCATATCCTTATATTTATAATTTTTTAAATCTCTCAAGACGGCTTTGCCAAGTTTTTTAGAGAAAACCCCTAGTACGCCTTTCAGCTCAATCAACAGAGGAACTTTGCCGTCAACAAGCGCAAGAAGCTCCGGCAGAGTGGGGATAATCTCACCCGTTTTTTTCAAAGGATAATCCTTTAATTGGGCAGACGTAAGGCTTTCGATTTTTATATCTGCTCCGCACACTCTTTTAAGGTTGCTGTCGTGATGCACCGCCACTACGCCGTCTGATAACAAATGGACGTCGGTTTCAATGCCGTAATTGTTTTCTATGGCAAGCCTAAACGCGGTCATACTGTTTTCGTCAATCTTATCGTCGTGCAAGCCACGGTGAGCGATTGGGGTTGCGGTGAAGTTTTTTAAAAAGTTTTCAATGTGAGCCATAATTTCCTCCCTTAATAGCCAAGCGGTTGATTAACCAATATTACAAACATTTTTTTTAGTCGGGTTGGGTGATGCAGTATCGTGGTTGCCAAGCAAATGGAATCTACATCTTCTGCCGGGATACCAAGACGTTGACAATTTTTTACGGCGGCAACATTTTTGATGCGGTCAAACGCCTCGGGCAAACCCTCGACAAATTTATTGTTGCCGATAACAAACAACGTGTTTTTGCTTCCGAATAATTGGGCGGATATGCGGTTGGCAAGTCCGTCTGTATTGACAATTTCCCCGTCATAGGTTAATGCGTTGGCGCTCATAACAAACCAATCGGCAGTAAAAGCGTTCAGCATAACTTGCATACGCTGTTCATCAGGGAAAAATGACCTATAGAAAACAGTGTCGCCTCTATCTTTTAGGGCGTGAGGGAGCTTTAAAGTGTCGCATACCGTGACGCTTCCGCCAAATGCTGAGGACGCCCCCGTCGGAATAAGCGACAATGCAAGCTCTTTGGCAGCAGCTGCAGTATCTGCGACAAAAACTTCAAAGCCTCTTTGTTTTAAATTCTCTGCGATTTCGTTTATTATGTCCATAATTACTCCTATATTAGTTTATTATATTATATAAGTTACCTTTTGTAAATTTTATTTAAATTAATTTGCTAAAGTTTCATAAATTTTATATAATATGTTCAGCATAAAAATTGAGGTATATATGGCTGAGTTATCAAACATTCGAAATTTTTGTATTATCGCGCACATCGACCACGGCAAAAGCACGCTCGCAGACCGATTGATGGAATCTACCGCAACGGTCTCAAAGCGGGATATGTCTGAGCAGCTTTTGGATAATATGGATATTGAACGGGAACGTGGCATTACAATAAAACTCCAAACCTGCAGAATGTTTTATAATCAAGACGGGGTGGAATATACGCTTAATCTAATTGACACTCCCGGTCACGTTGACTTTACGTACGAGGTGTCACGTTCGTTGGCGGCGTGCGAGGGGGCGTTGCTTATTGTTGACGCAACGCAAGGCATTGAGGCGCAAACCTTGACCAACGTATATCTTGCTTTGGATCACGATTTGGAAATTATCCCCGTTATAAACAAAATCGATTTAGCCAGCGCCGACGCTGAGGGTTGTAAAAAAGAAATTGAAGACGTAATCGGGCTTGACGCCTCGACTGCGCCGTTGATTTCGGCAAAAGAGGGCATAGGGATTGACGAGGTATTACGGCAGGTTGTAAAAACTTTGCCACCGCCGAAGGGTGACGTTTCTGCTCCGCTGAAAGCATTGATTTTTGACAGCTTTTATGACAATTATAAGGGCGCAATTTCAATGGTTAGGGTGTTTGACGGCAGCGTAAAGGTTGGCGACAGCGTAAAAATGATGTCATCGGGCAAAATTTTCGAGGTTACGGAAGTGGGCGTATTTACGCCAAAATCCGTTGCGATACCCGAGCTTAAGGCAGGTATGGTCGGATATATTGCAGCCAGCATAAAAAACGTAAGCGATACTGCGGTTGGAGACACTATTACGGGCGCGGAATATTCTGCAAAATGCGCCTTGCCCGGATATAAAAAAATCACGCCGATGGTGTACGCAGGCGTATACCCTGCCGACGGCAGTCGATATAACGATTTAAAAGACGCTTTAGAAAAACTGAAGCTTAACGATGCCAGTCTGCAATTCGAGCCTGAAACCTCAACGGCGTTGGGGTTTGGGTTTAGATGCGGATTTTTGGGCTTGCTTCATATGGAAATTATTGAAGAACGGTTGGAAAGGGAGTTCGATTTAGACCTTGTTACCACAGCTCCTAGCGTTGAGTATAAAATTAAAAAGACTAACGGAGTGGATATGGTTGTATCAAATCCGTCGCACTTGCCGACTGTGACGGAAATTGAGTATATGGAAGAACCTGTGGTAAAAGCCGAAATATATACACCGCCGGAATACGTCGGCGCAATAATGGAGCTTTGTCAGGAAAAAAGAGGGTTATATTTAGATTTATCCTATCTTGACAGCAGTCGTACGAAACTGACGTATGAAATTCCGTTAAACGAAATTATTTATGACTTTTTCGACGCGCTGAAGTCTCGTACAAGAGGTTATGCAAGCTTGGATTATGAAATAATCGGCTACAAAAGAAGCGAGCTTGTTAAGCTGGACTTGTTGCTTAATGGCGAGCTTTGTGACGCGCTAAGCATAATTGTGCATAAAGAAAAGGCGTACGCAAGAGGCAGACTTATTGCCGAAAAGCTTAAGGACGTCATTCCGAGACAGCAGTTTGAAATTCCGATACAAGCGGCAATCGGCGGGAAAATTATCGCCCGTGAAACCGTCAAGGCCGTTAGAAAAGACGTTTTGGCAAAGTGCTACGGTGGTGACATCACAAGGAAGAAAAAGCTTTTGGAAAAACAAAAAGAGGGCAAAAAGCGTATGAGACAAGTAGGCTCTGTAGAGGTTCCCAGCGAAGCGTTTATGTCCATTTTGAAAATCGACAGCTGATGGAAAAACTGGGGCTATATATACACATTCCTTTTTGCAATAAGAAGTGCGACTATTGCGATTTTCTCTCAGCGTCGTTTGATGATAATGTGAAGGCGGAATATTTTGGCGCCTTATTTTCTGAGATAACAAACAAAAGCGTAACCGCGCAAAGCTATGAGGTGTCTACAATCTATTTTGGTGGCGGAACGCCCAGCTCTGTTGACGCGAAATTTATTGAAAATACAATAAAAACAATTAAAGAAAACTTTCATTTTCAGCCACAAGAAATTACAATCGAATGTAATCCCGAAAGCCTAACTGAAGAAAAACTGCTTTCCTATAAAGCCTGCGGTATCAATCGTATTAGCGTTGGAGTACAAAGCTTAAATGACGAAGTTTTAAGTGAAATAGGCAGATTGCATACAAAGGCGCAAGCGATAGAAGTGATAACCTTATCCAAAAAATACTTTGATAACGTATCGGCAGATATTATGCTAGGCTTGCCAAAACAAAGCTTAAGCGATGTGGAATACGCTGCTAAAGCTTTGATTGAGTTAGGCGTAAAGCATTTATCGTCATATGGACTTAGCGTTGAGGAAGGCACGCCCTTATTCGAAAGAGTACAAAAAGGGCTTTGGAAACCCGATGAGGATATTGCGGTTGATATGTATGAAGCTGTATATAATATTGCCTTGCAATACCAAATGAGAAGGTATGAAGTCAGCAATTTTGCTTATTGTGGTTTTGAAAGCAAGCATAACTATGCCTATTGGAAGCGTATCCCGTATTTGGGTTTTGGGGCTGGCTCCCACTCATATATAAACAACCAACGTTTTAACAATATTTACGATATAAGGGGATATATTTCTTTGCTTTCGCAAGGTGTTGACGTTACAAGAAATTGTGTAAAACTTTCTAAAGACGAGCAAGAATATGAAGAAATTATGCTGGCGTTGCGGACGTCTGAGGGCTTGAATATATCTAGCTTCAATAAAAAATTTAACTGTGATTTTCTTAAAAACTATTGCGACGCGATTGAAAAAAATAAAAAATATTTAAATATAGGCGTGGATAATATAAGTATAAATAGTATTTACTTTTATATTATGAATTCCATATTAGTCGATTTTTTAAAATAAAAAAAATTTTTTGCATAAAAGGCTTGACATTGAGTATAATCGTACTATAATAAAATTAGCACTCAAGCAAGAGGACTGCTAACAGTTCACTTCAGAGATTGCCAAGCATATTATGAAAAAGGAATTATCCACAAGAAAACAAAAAATATTGCAAGCCGTCGTTGATGAATATATCACCAACGCTGAACCTGTCTCAAGCGGAGCGCTTAGAGAGAAGTATTTGGCTGACGTAAGTTCCGCCACAATCAGAAGCGAGCTTGCCGCCTTGGAGGAAATGGGCTATCTTGAACAGCCGCATATTTCTGCGGGAAGAATCCCCTTGCCGATGGCGTATAGGCTGTATGTTGATAAGTTTATGAATAATAAGGCTTTAACAGAGGAGGAGATTGCTTTTATAAAGGCGCAGTTCTCCGACAGAATGAGCAAGGTCGAAGATATTATTCAGCAGACAGCCAAGGTTATAAGCGACATTACCAATTATACGTCGGTCATTGTGGTCAAAAACTTTGACACCGTCAAGGTAAACGACATAAAGTTGGTGCCTATTGGCGATGAAACCGTTTTATTGGTGATTGTGACAGACCAAGGTATTTTAAAGGATAAAACTATTGAAGTTTCGTCGGATATAACGGGAGCGTATATTCAATCTGCTGCGGCGTTGATAAACAAAATTTTTGCAGGCAAAACCGTATCGGAAATTTTGTCGCCCGAAAGCCTTATAAAAGCTGAAATCTCTGAGTTTAAGCAAATTTTTGAAGAGGTTATAGAAGTCATCAGCTGTTACGAAAAAGAGGGCTGTAATAAGGTTTATACCGAAGGCGCGCTGAAAATGCTGGATTATCCAAACGCCAATATGACAAGCGCAAAAAAGTTTTTGTCCGTGGTGAACGAGCCTAAGGAGATTGCAACGCTTATCGACAACGTAGGAGATATTGAATTTTCCGTTAAGATAGGCAAGGAAGAAAGCGGCGGCTTGGAAAATTGCGCAGTAGTTTCGGCAAGATACAAAATAAACGGCAAGGAAATAGGGCAGGCAGGCGTAATCGGCCCTGATAGAATGGACTATAATAAGGTTGTATCGGTTTTAAAATATGTTAGCCTTGCGCTAGAAGAAGTTATGGATAACGGCAACGAAGAGGAGTAATATGGCAAATAAAAAATCACAAAATGAAAACATTAACAACACGGAAGCTCAAGAGAATAAAAAGAAGCCTACCCCGTTGCAAATAGCGCAAGCAGAGGCGGCGGAATATAAGGATTTAGCTTTAAGACGTATGGCGGAGTTGGAAAATTATCGTAAGAATAATCAAAACCTTGCCAAAGAAGTCAGAGAACGCACACTATCGGAAGTTTTAGAAAATATTTTACCCGCTATTGACGGATTTAACCGAGCAGAAGAATTGGTCGCCGATGAAAAAACAAAAAGCGGAATAAATATCATAAAGGAACAGCTTTTGCAGGTTCTTAATAAATATAATGTGACGCCGATTGAAGCGATAGGCTTAGATTTTGACCCAACCCTCCACGAATGTATTATGCAAGTAGAAGACAATGATATGGTCGGCAAGGTAAAATATGAAATTCAAAAGGGCTATAGAATAGGAGATAAAATCCTGCGCTATAGCAGAGTGGCTGTCGCTAAGGCGGCGGAATAAAAAGTCAAAAACGGGAAACCGAATAAATAAAATTTAGTATGGTTTGGTTTTTCAAACCGTAAAAAGAGGTAAATATTATGTCAAAAATTATTGGAATCGATTTAGGTACTACAAATAGTTGCGTAGCCGTTATGGAAGGCGCAGAAGCAACAGTTATCACCAATCCGGAAGGCGCGCGTACTACTCCGTCCGTGGTGGCTTTCACAAAAGACGGCGAAAGACTTGTCGGCAATATTGCAAAGCGTCAAGCCGTTTCTAACCACGAACGCACAATCAGCTCCATTAAACGTGAAATGGGCACAGATCATAAGGTAAACATCGACGGGAAAAACTACACCCCGCAAGAAATATCCGCAATGATTTTAACCAAGTTAAAAAATGACGCGGAAACATATTTAGGACAAAAGGTTACGCAAGCAGTTATCACCGTGCCCGCATATTTTTCAGACAGTCAACGTCAAGCAACCAAAGACGCAGGTAAGATTGCCGGTTTGGAAGTTATGCGTATCATTAACGAGCCTACCGCCGCAGCTTTGGCTTACGGACTCGATAAAGAAGAAAATAAAAACCAAAAGGTGCTTATCTTTGACCTCGGCGGCGGAACATTCGACGTATCTGTTTTGGAATTAGGCGACGGCGTTTTTGAAGTTTTGGCAACAAGCGGTAACAACCGTTTAGGCGGCGACGACTTTGATAAACGTGTTATGGACTATATTGTTGACGAGTTTAAGAAATCAGAAGGCATTGATTTATCTTCAGATAAGGCGGCTATGCAACGTATTAAAGAAGCAGCTGAAAAAGCTAAGATTGAACTGTCCGGCGTAACAAAGACGGCAATCAGTCTTCCGTTTATTACCGCCAATCAAACGGGTCCTAAGCATATCGATATGGAATTGACCAAAGCTAAATTTGACAGCCTAACAGCAGACCTTGTTGAAAAAACTATGGAGCCTACTACCCGCGCTTTAAAAGACGCTGGCTTGAAAGCTTCCGATTTGGCAAAAGTTATTTTGGTTGGCGGTTCAACCCGTATCCCTGCGGTTGTAGACGCCGTTAAGAAGCTGACCGGTAAAGACCCTTATAAGGGAATTAACCCTGATGAATGTGTAGCTATAGGCGCTGCAATTCAAGGCGGTGTATTGGCAGGCGACGTTAAAGACGTGCTTTTGCTGGACGTAACTCCATTATCGCTTGGTATTGAAACTTTGGGCGGTATTTCCACAAAACTTATTGAAAGAAATACTACTATCCCAACCAAAAAATCACAAATATTCTCTACGGCTTCCGACAACCAAACAAGCGTTGAAGTCCACGTATTGCAAGGCGAGAGAGAGTTTGCCCGCGATAACAAAACCTTAGGCAGATTCAGCCTTGTAGGTATTGCTCCCGCTCCTCGAGGAATCCCTCAAATCGAAGTAACTTTCGACATTGACGCAAACGGTATCGTAAGCGTAAGCGCAATGGATAAGGGCACAAACAAGAGCCAAAGCATTACAATTACTGCAAGCAGCAACTTGTCTGACAAAGAGGTTGACGAGGCTGTTAAGAACGCTGAAAAGTACGCAGAGGAAGACAAAAAGCGTAAAGAGTCAGTTGAGGCTAAAAACGGCGCTGAGCAGTTGATTTTCACAATCGAAAAGTTTATAAAAGACAACGCCGAAAAGGTTGAAGAAGAGGATAAAAAGGCTGTTGAAGACGCTGTTAAAACGGCTAGAGAGGCTTTGGAAAAAACCGACGATACCGAAGAAATCAGAAAGATTATTGAAGAACTATCCAAGGTATCCGACCCGATTTTCAGCAAGCTTTATCAATCCGGCGCAGTAAACCCGGACGGCGCTCCCGGCGCGCAACCTGAAAATGGCGCAAACGATGGCAACGCCGACAATATTGAATAGTTGATGAACATCAATCCTCATAATATTATATAAAGCAACACTCACCTCGTAAGGGGTGAGTTTGTTGCGCAACTAGAGGTTATAATGGCTAAAGATTTATATAACGTTCTCGGCGTTGACAAAAAAGCGTCAGCCGACGAGATAAAGGCGTCTTACAGGAAGTTGGCAAAGAAGTATCATCCGGATATGTATAGCACAGCTACTGACGCCGAAAAAAAACAAGCGGAAGAAAAGTTTAAAGAAATAAGTCACGCATACGATATTTTATCAGACGCAAAAAAGAGAGAAATGTATGACCTAACAGGAAGTGACGACCCGAATGCAGGCGCTGGCGCAGGCGGTTGGGGCGGAGCATCGTGGGGCGGAAACGCAGGCGGTTTCGATTTTGACCTTGGAGATATTTTTTCGTCATTCTTTGGAGGCGGTGGCAGACGTGGCGGAGCTTCACGCGCAAATCGTCAAATGCAAGGCGATGATATCGGCATTACGCTGAATTTAACTTTTGTTGAAGCGGCTTTCGGGTGCGAAAAAGACGTAAAATATAGACGGACGGAGAATTGTTCGGCTTGTAAAGGCACGGGCGCAAAGGGCGGAACGGCTTTTAAAACTTGCCCAAAATGCCACGGTAGCGGCGTTGTGATGAGCGTACAACGTACAATTATGGGACAAATGCAAACGCAAACCATCTGTCCTGATTGCGGAGGTACGGGGAAAATTATAACTGAAAAATGCTCAGTATGCGGCGGAAAAGGAAGAAATGTTATTGAACGCACGTTGAAAGTCAATATCCCCGCAGGGATAGACGACGGACAAAAAATGACTTACTATAATGAGGGTGAGGCTGGCATGAACGGCGGACCCAACGGTAACGCAGTCATTTTTATAAAGGTTCAGCCTCACAAATATTTTGTTAGAAAAGGCGTTGACCTGTATTTAGATTTTCCTATTTCCTTTGTGCAAGCGTCATTAGGGTGCAAGGTTGACGTTCCCACGTTGAAAGAATCTGTTAAACTTGACATACCCGAAGGCACTCAAAGCGGCACGGTTTTCCGCATAAAAGGTAAAGGTATTAAGCACTTAAAGCGTGACGCGTACGGCGATATATTGGTTACAATCGTTGTTGAAATACCCAAAAGTATAACCAAGGAACAACGTGAGTTGCTGTTTAAATTTGATAATTATACAACCGCAAAACAATTTCCTAAGAAAACCGCTTTTTATGATAAACTTTAACTAATACATAGTTTATCTTATAAATATGACAAATGAAATACTATGAAGTGACAATTAAAACCTCGCACGAATGCGCCGATATAGTGGCGGACGCTTTGTTTTCCGTCGGCAGCAGCGGGGTTTCGATAAAAGATAAAAACGACATCGTAGAGCTTTATAGCTCGGAAATAATCTGGGATTACATTGATGAAGACTTGCTAAAATTCAAAGATGAAACTGTTTTCGTCAGCGCCATAATCGGCGAGGAGAATAAAGCTGAAGTTTTACAGTTAATTACGGACGAGCTTAACTCCCTAAAGGCTTATTGCGCTTTCCCAACAGGCAGTCTTGAGTTGACTTACCGTCAAATAGACGATGAGGATTGGCGCAACGAATGGAAAAAATATTATAAGCCAATCAAAACCAGTTCTGTAACTGTCGTTCCTAATTGGATTAAATATAAGCCTACCAAAGATGAAAAAATACTTTGGCTTAATCCCGGTATGGCGTTTGGTACGGGCGAACACGAAACGACAAATATGTGCCTATCTCTTTTGGGTGAAGTGGACGTGCGTGAAAAAACCGTTATCGACGTTGGCACAGGAAGTGGTATTTTGGGTATTGCCTCAATTTTGTGCGGGGCAAAAAGCGCGTATATGTGCGACATCGACGGCGTTGCGATTGAAAGCGCAAGAGAGAACGCCTTGTTGAATAAAGTCACAGACAAGACGGAAATTGAGGTTGCCGACCTTTTGCAAAAAACCGATAAAAAAGCCGATTTGATTTTTGCAAACATCACAGCAGATATTTTGATTAGATTGTCAAAAGCTATCGTCCCGTTTTTAAAAGAGGGCGGTTCAATAATTTTGTCGGGGATTATTCACAGTCGCTTAGACGACGTTAAAAACGCATATTTAGAGCAAAAGCTAGAGCTTTGTTCGCACAAAAATTTGGGTGAATGGAACGCCTTGATGTTTGTCAACAATTGATATGGAAATAAGACGCTTTTATATTAATCCCAATAAATTTGACGGAGCAGTCGCAGTTATAGACGGCGACGAATTTGTCCACGCTGTCAAAGTTTTAAGACAAAAGGTTGGATATAAAATTGTCTTTTGCACAGGCGACGGCAACGACTATTTGGCAGAAATATCTAAAATTGAAAAAGACAGACTGTACGCTAGAGTATTGGATAAAACAAAAAATACTTCCGAGCCAAAAAAACAAGTTATTCTTTTTCAAGGCGCAATGAAAAATAAAAACGATTTTATTGTGCAGAAGGCCGTGGAATTAGGC
>CAZSAC010000019.1:0-29228 GCA_964604875.1 uncultured Bacteroidaceae bacterium
GCCCTGAAAAAACTCCTTATATAGTGAGGAGAAAAAATAAGGGACTAAAAAATTGCTGATAAAGCCTTTAGTTTTTGCCTGTGAACTTATCTCGATTTTTGTCCGTATGTAGTGAGGTAATAAAAAAATATAGCCATTGATACCCCGCCAAACTGACTTTTTCGTGGTTACTAATTGAGGAGTGTTTGTAATCGGATAGCGAGGCTGTATGCTTCCTTTGTGAGTACATTGGACAAAGTCTGGAAGACGAGTTCAAAACGGACAAGAACGGTCGTGCAATAACGATTAGACACGCTTGTTACAGAGTTTGCTATAAATACATAGAGCATCAAAGAAGACACATTTATAATACAACCAGCTACAACACATTTATAGACGGCGAAGAACCTAGTTTTGAAGTTGATTATGAGCAAGAACACGAAAACAATAATGAGATTTTAGATGCCCTTATTTCAAACATGAACCTTAGTCAAGGACAGCTAGATACACTTAACTGTTATATGGCAGGAATGAGTTTTAATGAGATAGCCGAGCTACTAGCCGTAAATCTTTCAACCGTATGGCGCAGACGTCAACAATTACAACAAAAATATGCAGCCGTATATGGCGGTTGATACAAATTAAATTCCAAAGCTTAATATAAAAGCCGTTTAATATCCTTTTGGACTTAGACGGCTTATTTTATCATTCATCAACGAACAAAAAGAAAAAACCTAGGTAGGGGTTCTACTTAGGTTTTAGGTGGTGGAGATAAGGGGAGTCGAACCCCTGACCTCTTGAATGCCATTCAAGCGCTCTACCAACTGAGCTATATCCCCAGGCAAAAATACTATACTTTTTTTATAAAAAACTGTCAAGCATTTTATGGTTAGAAAAATTTTAAGAAAAAAAACCGCCTAAAAGCTAGGCGGTTAAGATTTCTGTTAAGTTTAGTTATGCGCTATATGCTGCCTTTAAAACTGCAGCTTCAGGCCAAACAGTTTCATTTACATATTTGGTAATATCGCAATCGGCTGCGCCATAGAAATATATATCGCCGTATAAGAAATCTGATGAAAGTTGGAATCCAAAAACGCTTGCTTTCCATTTCATATCTTCGCCGTACAAACGATACATTCCGTTTTCCCAAATGTCAAACTTTGCAACAATACCTGTATAGTTTGCCTTATTATCACCAGCGCCTTCACGAATTGTGTATAAAAGGTCTTCTGCCGTACGTTTTTCACGAATATTAAGTTCAATAGAGAAACGAATAATTTTATTGCCGTTTGCATCTTCTACGATTTTAAGTTCAGGAATAGATTTAACTGTTGTCTTTTGTGAACCAAGAGTTGTAGTTTCCACATTATATGCGCATTTGTGATAAGCGTATAAGGTATAATTCTGATCAGTGTAAACCTCGGGTTTATCTTTAGAATTCATCTTTACGGTGAAAGCATTTAAATCACTGCTCTTATCCGTAAAAGCGGAGGGGAAATAAACGCTTGAGTTAATATATTTAGGACTCTTTTGAGACCAATCGGTGTAAGGAATACCAATTGCCATACCGGCGGCGATTTCTTCAGCTGTCAATTCCGTCGCGCCCTCAGCGGGAACGGGAACTTTACAGTTGTTAGATTTATCATAGAAAGTACCATAAGTAGCAATTGAGCCATCTGTATTATAAGTTGCGGTCATATTTTTGTTTGCATAACGGCGCTCTGCGCAAGTAAGTTCGAGCATTGCGTTTGCAGTTTCCTCGGGAATTAAGCCAAAGATATCGATACCGCCGTTCCAACGATAGTCTGCGCGATACATTTCACCGTTGTTGTTGATTTGTAAAATGTCCAAGTTAACGCGATTGTGCATACCAACGGCAAGGTTATCGGTATAGCTCTTTGACGAGTAGCCTGCGCAAGGAGCGTTTATGTATTTTGCATTTGCGTGATAGTATAGCGCAACTGCAAGAGTGATTCTATCTTCATCACTTAAAGCGTCTAGGGCTTCTTGCGTGGCAGGAACGTTCACTTCAAAAGGAGTTGTAGCTGTAACGCCGTCTGCGAAAGCGACTGCCGAAGGTGCGTATACTGTGATTTTTTGCCCTAAAATGGACGAATTATTATAATATGCGTTAGTGTTTTGTTCCCAAGGTGTCGGAAAAGCAACTTGTTGTAAAATTGAATAATAATCCAAAGTACGCGGCTGATTTTTGCTTTCATCGCCCCAACCGTTTATAGAATCGGTTTTAGAGTCAAACAAAGTTTTGTTATCGGGGTTTTCCAGCCAAGTATCCAGAGCATTAACTGTGGAGATACCAAAAGGATTTGACGCGCTGGGAGGAGCTTCAGCGCCCTTTGCCCAACCAATGAAGACACCTGCCGCGCAAGCAACAACCAATACGACGGCAACAATAATTTTCACAACTTTCATATAAACCTCTCAAAAAATCGCAGCGAACTGCAAAAGTTATATGGCTATGATACTATTATTTTGAAAAAAAAGCAACAATTTTTAAACGCTATGTTTAGTTTATCTAAGGTTTTTTGCTATTTTTTAAACAAAATATATAAGAATAAAATCTGTTGGCATTTATTTGCTAAATTAAACCAACGTTGATATAATTAAAATACTATATCAATGATTTGGAGGAATTATGAAAAAGTTTAGTCAGCGAAATATTGCGCTGGGCGTTGTTTTTACGCTTTTAATTAGTTTAGTTATCGGCGTTATTGGCGCATCGAGCTTTTCTGCCGAAGCCTTGACAGCACCTGTAACATCTGAAATCAAAGTTGCTCATATATCCGACTTGCATTACTTCCCTTTTGAAGACTGTAATGTGGATTTGGATATATTGAACGACCCAATAAAGTATGGACAAACTGACTTTTACAATAAAATGTGTACGGATACAAAGCTCTGCAGAGAAGCCGGCACCATTTTACACGCGACCTTCTTGGAGATTATAGCCGAGCAACCCGACTATGTAGTTGTCAGCGGCGACTTAACCCGAGATAGCGAGCGACAAGCGCACTCCGACGTGGCAAACGGGCTAAGATGGCTACAAAACAAAGTCCGCGCGATTGAAGGAAAAGAAAATTTCCAAATTTTTGTTGTCCCTGGCAACCACGATTTGGTTAATACCAGCGCAAGCAAGTTCAACAATGAGGGTAACCGCGCAACCTCTGCCGACGGCAAAATTATCCCCGGCACGGCTCTAGCGATTGACGTAGTTGAGTTTAAATACATATACGCAGGCTTAGGTTATCCCAATTTAGACACCTATTCCGCAGAAAAACAAGCGGAAATTACCTCAACCTATGTTAGCCATAGCGAAGAATACGGCTTGTTTGCAAAAGACGAATATATAACCTCAACAACAGCCAAGAATGTTTCCATAAGTTATTACGGCGACGTAATCGGTTATCCCACCAAATCAAACAAAGCAATAAACTGCTTGTCATATGTTGCAATCTGCAACGACACTAAAACCGTCGTTTGTGGAATCGATAGCACCGAACGTGATAAATCCTCAAACCGCGTTTTCAATTGGGAACATAAAACCGGCGGACGCATTACAGACGGGCTCATTTCTTGGATTGAAACCGAAACCGCCTCTGCCCGCGCCAACGATTATACGACCATCGCGACGCTTCACCACAATGTTCTTCCACACTACACCATGGAGGAAAACTTCACAAAGGACTTTACGCTATATAACTGGGAAGATACCGCAGACGCTCTCGCGGATAGATTGAACGTCAGGTATACCTTCACAGGACATATGCACGCCTCAGACCAAAACTATCATACGACCTACTCGGGCAACACATTGATAGATTTTGAAACGGGAAGCACGGTATCCTTGAAATCACCGTCCCGCTATACCACCATTACCAGAACGGAGTTTGACGATAAAGTTTATGAAGACGTTAACTCGCTTGTTGTTCCGATTGAAGATATATCGGCAGTTCAAAGCTTTCATATAAATACTTCCGACGCTGAAAAAATATATTTCAACAATTTGAGCGACCTTACCACCGTTTTTGAAGACAAAATGTATTATCCCCTAATCGACCACTTGGTTGACGGATATGTAAACGATAATCTTCCCACCTTCTTATATGATTTAGTAGAAGGCATACTTCCCGAAAAGATAAGTATTATCACATTACCTAAAGCCCCGTTGATGAAAATAGTCAACGTAATAATCCAAGATGTAGCTTTTAACCTTGAATATGTTTTGGGCGATAAGGAATATGAAAATTTAATGACCTATGCCAAAGGGCTTGTTGATGATTTACTTGGCATCATTGTATATGAAGACCCTCAAACCAACGAGGAATACACCCTTGAAAAAGTAGGCGTTGAGCTCTTTATGGGTCACCTTGTCGGTGGAGAAGCGTTAAGCTATGAGGAATTTGCGCCTAAATTTAAAGCAATATGTGAACAACTTTTAACAGAAGATATGGGAATTAATTTGGTTAAAAAACTTGCCGATAAACTTTTGGGCGCATTAATAACCAAAGATAATTCCTTAATTCCGCAGCTTTTAAACCATAAATTCATTATCAGCGATATTGAGTTTACCGCTCAAGAACAAATAGATATTAATAAATTGTACGGCGCGCTTAAGCAGCTTATCGGGTTGGATTTGGCGTCGACAGGCTATATCTGCATAGGCGAAATTGTTGAGCTTCCGTTTATTGAAGACCTATTAGGCTCTCTCTTAGGCTTGGATTTGGGCGACGCAACTTTGCTTGAGTGGGCTTTGGATCAGCTGGATAAATACCTTACCACAAGCTTCTACACAGGCTTAGGCGGTATAGTTTCTAATATCGTTATATCTTTCGGCACAGACGCCACCCCCGACGTTTTAACAGCCGACCGCAGCGTAGCAAACTATAAAGAAGTTTACCGCGCCGCAGTGAACAACGGGCTTAATATGGGCGCTGAGATAGGCGGAAAGAAAATCGGCACAGCGTACGACTCGGCAAAACACTTTACGCCCGCAACCTATGCCGACGGCAGACTGCCCTCTCACGCAACCGCAACCTTTGGAACGCAAACAGACACGTCAGTAAATCTTTCCTTCTACACAAATCACTCTGTCGGCGGAAAAATTGTATATCGTAAAAAAGGCGCCACCGATTGGACAAATATCAGCGTGGATACAAAGTTACAAGCTATTAGATTCCCGCTTATCGACGTCGGTTTATTTGCAACCTATACAGATATTTATACCGATAGCAAGGATACAATCCCCGCTACGTTTGCTAATCGTGAAAGCGTGTTGGGCTCGGTTAAGTTTGCAAACGTCCACAGCGCAACTATAAGCGGCTTGGACGCTAATACCGAATATGAATATAAGCTTATCGGCACCTTTGATGATAAGGAATATTCCGACTTTATCCGCTCTTTCAAAACGGCAAAAGCCGTTGGAGATAAAACCGCATTTGACGTTTTGGCAATCACAGATGTTCAAGCTATGCTTAAATCCGACTATGAAAATGCGCTTAAAACCATTAAATCAATTGATAAAAACTATGATTTTATCGTAAACTGCGGCGACGTTGTAGACAGCGGAAAGAATATTGCTCAATGGAGCTTCAGCCAAAACATTTTAGCTGAAATTTGGGGAAATTCCTTAACGGTTATCTCGGCTGGCAACCACGAAGACGATTACGGCGCGCTTGACGCTTATTACGACTTTGGAAACGTTCCAACACAAGACACAACCACAGGCGTATATTACAGCTTCAATTACGGCAACGCTCACTTTGCTGTTGTAAACACAAATAATTTAAATGAAAAAACTGGTTCGCTTTCAGAAGACCAACTAACCTGGCTGACTGCTGACTTAGCTGCTGCAAAACAATCTAAAGCCAACGGAACAATCGACTGGATTATCGTTATGCAACACAAGGGCTTGTATTCTGCAGGCTCGCACAGCTATGACGGCGACGTAATCGCATTACGCGCTGAGCTCACCCCCTTGTATTTCAACAACGGCGTTGATTTGGTTTTGCAAGGTCACGATCACGTTTATAACACAACAGAGTTCTTGGACAAAAACGGCAACCCCGTGAAAGTGCGTGAGCAAGATAAGGAAATCACCTCTCCTCAAGGCGTTTTATACATTACCTTGGGAACGATTGGAAACAAATATTATGAATTCCGTGAAAATGAATTTGTAACAGATATCAATAATCCCGATTATACCTATGAGGATACTCTTTCCAAGCCCACCTATGTAACGCTCAATTTCAACGGGAAGGTTTTGACAATAAACAATTATATGCTCGGAAACGACAGCTTTAATAACAAAATTGTCATCAACAACGGCGCATCTGTGACGCTTGGGACTGAAGTTGTTGTAACCTCTGTCAAGTTTGCAGGGCAAGACGTATCCAACGGTTCCACACTGCTCGCCACGGCAAACAGCCTACTCGGCGCGTTGAATGTGGCGCGTACCGATTATGGCTTCACCTCCATAAAGCTTAACGGAACAGAAATTAAGTCCAACATCAACACCGTTTTGGCTGATGGCGTAAATGAAATCGAATTGACGGTTATCCCCGAAAACGGAGACGTAGCGAAAGCTCAAGTCATTACCTTTAGCGTATATATGTTAAAATACGATTTAAAGATAAACGGCGAAGTTTACAAAATCGGGCAACAAATCACATTACCCGCCGGCACAAAGGAAATTACTCATGAATATTTAGGAAGTGGCAAAGAGGACGGCGATACAATCTTAGTTGGCACAGAAAAACCATTAAAAAAAGGCTTAAATAATGTTACCTTAAAAGTTGTGGACGAAAACGGCAATGAATATAAATACGTTATAGCGGTAACGGTAGAAAGCGATAGCACTCCTCTAGCGCTGATACTGGGGCTTGTTGGCGGAGGACTTATCATACTCGGCATCATCATTGCGATAATCGTGCTAAAGAAGAAAGATGAGGTCATTGAAATCCCTGAAGCTCGTGGAGAATCCATCTTCTCGGATAAAAACAACTAATTTCGGCTTAATACAAAAAGCCTCCGATTTTTCGGAGGCTTTTTCATATCCGTATTATATTAGGTTGCCAGCAAGTCGTCTACTGTCACCATTATTTGCCCTTCCTTAATGGCGTCGTCGACACATAACTCAATCCATTCGCTGGCCGCTTTGGTTTTCTTTCCGCAAAATAGACCGACTACCTCTTTGACTATGTCTTGCCGTGTCAAATTCAATTTGGTTTCAATGGCGCATTTGGCGGCGGCGACAATCTCATTAGGGTGAATCTTTGCCAAATCCCTTGCAGTTTTAACATCATTAGGACGATAAAAATCAATAGGCTTATCAACATAGAAAACTTTTCCGCCAAGCTCTTGCCTTAAGCTTGCAAAACCTTGCATATAATCCGTCAACATCGAAACCGCGCGTTTATTGGTTTTGGGTACATTATATAAAACAAGCAGTTTTCCTAGCAAAGTTTCCTCGTCTATCGGTGATTCCGCTTGAATGACGGCGCGGATTTTTGACGTAATAGCCTCCTCGTTGACAAAGTTTAAAACATAATCTACGCCCGCTTTTGCCAACGGCTTGGAATAGAACGGTTTATACGTTTTTTGGTACTTAGCCGTTATATCGCGCACAAGTTTTTTGGATATAACTTTCTTTTCGGTGAGCGCGGTGATAACGTCTCGGATTTTTGTAATCTCACGTTTGGGATTGTTAAAATAGTTTATTGTCCAAAGATAATAGGTGTTCCAGCCCAACTTCTTCAAAATTTTGTTTTGCATTACCGTCCTATCCTTGACGCCCTTAAGCTTCTTGCTGTTTTCACCGTCGCAGATAATTGCAAGAATATATTTATCTTTATTTCTTGGGTCAACCACAGCCACGTCGATTTTGAAGTTCGATACGCCAAGATTATAGTCGCACAGTATGCCTTTATCCTTTAAGTCTGCCGCGATTAACGAGCCTATGCCTTGAACGCGTCCGCTTATATTTCTGCTGTCGATTGCAAGCATCTCACGCCCACGTTCTGCGTATTCCAAAAAGGCTTTAAGTCCTTTGACGCCCTTGCTGTCGGTACGGCTTAAATCAATCATATTCCCCGTAATTCCGCTGAAAACTTTCATCTCTGTTCTGGCTCGGGTTACGGCAACGTTTAAACGCTTATAACCGCCGTTTTGATTGATTGGCCCAAAGTTTAAGCTAAGCTTACCTTGTTGGTCGGGGGCGTAGCCCACGCTGAACAATATAACGTCACGCTCGTCGCCTTGTACATTTTCCAAGTTCTTGACAAACAAAGGTTCTTCCCTCTCAAAAGCCACCGCGTCCAAGCCCTTAGCATGGATTTGCTTTAAAAGCTTATCCTCAATATAAGTCTGCTGCGCCGTGTTAAAAGTGACAATACCTATGCTTTGAGCGCGCAAATACGGGTCGGATAACCTTTCAATAACTTCGTTTATAAGCTCGTCGCCCTCTTTTTTGTTGCACTTGCTTCCGCCTCTTTCATACACGCCGTCCACATATTTAAACGATACCTTTGAGTTAAGCTCATTCGGCGACGGGAACGTTAGAAGCGTATTGTCGTAAAACATTGCGTTTGAAAAGGCAATCAAGCTTTCATGGTTGCTTCGGTAATGCCACAATAGGTGACTTTCGGGCATACCTATTGCCAAGCAGTCGTCAAGCACGCTTTCCAAGTCTTCAACCTCATAATGCTCGTCGTCTTTATAATCGGTATGGAAAAAGGTGGTCGGAGGCAACTGTTTGGGGTCGCCGACAATAACAACGTCTTTACCGCGCACAATACTGCCGATTGCCTTACTGGTGGGAATTTGCGACGCCTCGTCGAAAATAACCAAATCAAACTTTTCCATATCTATATCCAAAAACTGCGTAACAGACGTCGGACTCATCAGCATACACGGGCAAGTCGCCTTTAGTATTGTGGGGATTTCTTTAAACAAGTTTCTAAGTGTTGTGCCTTTTAAATTTGTTTTTTCGTTGCGCATAATAATAACGCGCTCAATGTTGTGGTCGCCCGCTTCCTCGGGTCGAGGCAAAGCGGCGCAAAGCCTATTATACAGCTCCGCCCTTGTTAAACGCTCGTATTCCTCGGTCAAGGTTTTAAATCTGTTGGCGGTGTCCTCCATGGAAAGCCCCGAGAACTGACACAACACGTCGTCTAAATAAAGCTCGCTGCGCACAAAATTGTTGTATACGCATTTTTTAAAACATCTCAAAATATCGTTGGCGGTGATTTCTCCGTCGCTAAGCGGTTCCAAAACGAACTCAAACCCTTTCGAACGGCATTTTTCAACAATCTCCTGATAACGACACCAGTTGGGGATATAGTCTATATTTTTTTGGACGTTGCCAACGTATTCAATCGTGCCCGAAATGTCTTCATTGGGTAAATCCTTTTCAATACAAAATACTGCGCTGAAAGCGTCCTTGGCTTTAGAGCATACCTCATAGGCCATTTTATAATAATCCAAAAATCGGCTGGGAGAGTTTTTCGTAAGCTCAGCGCAACACTCGTTGAAAATGTTTATGTCAAAATCAGCGTACAGCTTTGACGCGCTATCATAAACCTGCGCCACGTCTAAGGCGTATTTTGCAACGTCGCTTGTCCCGCCCTTTATGTTGAACAGCTTTTTCAGTTCGTCAGAGCGCTTGGACAGAGTACGGTTATTTTGCTCGCATTTCAATAAAAATTCCAAAAAAACGTTGCGTTGCGATTTGTCCAGCGACGATGGAATATACCGTTTAGAAACTCTGGAAATATTGCCCGTATTAACCGAATTTTGAACCTCCTCTAAATCGACGTAATCAGGATAACGTCCAAACTTTGTGCTATACTCGTCTTGAAGCACGGCGCTTTTTTTATAGGCTTCTTTAAAGCTGTCAATCAACCCTTTTGCGCAGGAAACAGTTTTAAAGTTCGAAAAATAATTGATTATGTATTCATTTTGCAAGGCTGAAGCCAATAGATAAAGCGCTTCAAGCTTAACCCTCGTCAGAGAAACGGTGCGCATATTGAACAACGGCAAGAGATTTCTTGCATATTGTCTAAGATGCTTTAGCTCCAACAAATATATATCCAAAACTGCATCGGCGTCCTTTCGCCAATCGATATTATACTCAAACCTTCCGATACGTTTGAAAGGCGATTTTTCAATATCACCGCATTCTTTTGCTCGGAGCGCAAGCTCAGTCAAAACTTCTAAATAGTTGTTGAAGGTTGTTTCGGTAAGCTTTTCATAAAACAGACTGTCTATTCTCAGGCAATCGGGCGCGTCTTGGTTTTCAAAATAATCAAGTATCGCCTCATAAAGAGAAAATCCCAAATATCGCTTCGAGTGCATAGCCGAAAGCTCCGCCTGAAGCTTATCTATGTAAGCGCCAATTTCGGACACCTTATCTAGGTTTTCGGCTTTGGATACGCCGTCTCCGATGCTCAGGGTTTTGATAATTTGGTTCAAAACCGACATTTTGTTTGTTTTATCTGAATGTAATTCCAAGCAAAAATCGCCCAGCCCTATGCTTTGCAACCGACGGTTTACCACCGACAACGCCGCCATTTTTTCGGCAACAAAAAGCACCCGCCTTCCTCTGACGATGTTGTTTGCAATTATGTTTGTAATAGTTTGGGATTTGCCCGTGCCGGGAGGCCCGTGCAAAACAAAGCTTTTTGTCAAGCTGTCGTATATAGCCGAATACTGCGAGCTATCCGCGCTGATTGGCAAAAACAGTTTTTCTTTCGTATCCGAATAGGCTTCGTCCGAACAGCGATTGCTCATCACCATTTTTTCGGGAGGAAAGTCCAGGCAGTTGTTTATAAACGAGTGAATAAGCTTATTTTGCTTAAAGGTGTCCGCCTTATATTTTACGTCATGCCACATAAGGTAGTTGGTAAAGGATAAGCTAGCCAAAAATACGTCTCCCAAAACCTCCCACCCTCTAAAATTTACAATTTCTTTTTTGATGCGCGCGATTATTGAAAGCATCGCCTTACTATCCGTCAGTTCGACGTTTTGAAGTCCCCTCATATCCAAGTTGAAAACTTGATAAACAAACTCCAAAACCGTGCTGTTGAGATGAACCTCTTCGGCGTTGATTTCAATGCTATAGGTTGTGCTTGCGACGCCTTTTTTGCTTATGGTAACGGGATATAAAAACAACGGCGCATAACGGGGTTCTCCCTCGGGGGTTTCGCACCATTTTAAAAACCCTGCCGCCAAATACAAAGTCGCCGTCCCGGTTTCTTCCTGAATGGACTTTTCTTTGCGGTATAGCTTTGTCAGCGTGCCGTCAAAATCCTTCCCCGAAAAAACGGTAAGCAGTTTTTTGTTTTTGTATTCGTATAGAACGTGGTCGGTAAAGGGCTTTAAAAAGTTTGCCCTATCAAAGCCGTTGGAAACCTTTTCCAACGTGCTGACGCCGTCTGTCGGACGCGGCTCAACAGAATATACCTTGTTGTTTGGTATATTTTCAATAAAGTTTTCCAAGCTGGGCGTGAGCAGCTTTACCGTTGTCTGTAGCACCCTGAAATTCACGAGGGAATTGCTTAAATCCATCTCCAAGAGTTTGCGCTCCCACTGATGGACACGGCTGATTTCTTTTTCCCCTGCGATTGCGCCCTTGTATTCTTTAATTTGGGAAGGCGCATTCTCGACTATATATTCTTTGCTGCTGACAAGGTCATACCCCGACGCGCTTTTTACCCTTTCAGGCAAAGGATATACGCGCATAATTCTTGCGCGTTTAATATCGATAAAAAAGTCTACGTTTTCAACTTTTTTTAGTGTATTCCCCGCTGCCTTTTCTGCTTTTTCAAAACCAGTCCCGTTAAAAAGCTCACTTAAAGGCACCAAAGTTATATCATTAACGCCTGTTTCAAGTTTTTTACGCAAAATACTGGCGTCATCGTTCACCACCGAGCCAAAGCACTCCGCGCTCAGAAAACACCCTACATACCACTTATCGGATATTGTGCCTAAAATCGGATTAAAGCCGCTTGCCTCAATCATCGCCGAAAACAAAAGCGCAAGCTCCAACGGAGATAAAATGTTGCTTTCCAACATTTCCTTATGCGTGCTGATAAGCTCGTTATCCCCCTTTACCTCTTGCTTTATGAAACCTTTTTCCAAAAGCACGGTATAGCATGCGGCAAAGAAATTTCTAACGCCGTTTTTATCCAAAGAATAGCCTGCGCTTTTGTTGGGAACACGCCATTCTTCTAACCGCTTGTTTGCCAAGGCGACAAGCTTATTTACCTCTTGCGTGCGCTTTACAAAGGTTGCAAGCGCCTCAAGATTTTCATTATAATTACATTCATTAAACGCCAAAACCTTAACATCGCGTTTGGCTTGAGCGATAACCTCATTTCCATTGTTTAAAACTTCAACACAAATTTCCCCTTCAATCCTTTTGTCCAAAGCTACAATAAACAGCGGTGAAAGCCGACAGCCCGTGTCGAATTTTGTGGTCGCCTTACGGGGTAATAAAGCCTGCTCCAACTCCGACGATAACAAAAATTCAGGCTTAGAAAAAATCCTGACTTTAACCTTTTCCATATCGTCGGCGGTGAGGTTTTTAACATACAAACGTTTAATAGGATTTATCTCGTTTTGGAGATGGTAATAACTGATTACGTTACTGCAATCCAAAGTGATTTCTAAAACTGTGGGCGCATCTTTTGCTGTGTTTTTTTCAGTAGCCATACTAACTCCATATAATTAATAGCTATAGTATAGCATAGGCTATAAAATTTTTCAAGAACAAACTTACGCGCGCCCAATACAAAAAATAGAAATAAAAAAACTCCGAAAAAATATCGGAGCTTATAGTTTATTTTGAAAATGCCTTTTGAATGATTTTTATTGCCTCGTCCAACTGAGCGTTGTTTGTCATTTATTTACCAACCAAATTAATATTCGCAGTTGGAAACCGTCCTCGGGAATGGAATTACGTCTCTGATGTTTGAAATGCCTGTTAGATACATCACCATACGCTCAAAGCCTAATCCATAGCCGGCGTGCTTAGTCCCGCCGAATTTTCTTAAATCGACATACCACCAATAGTCCTCCGGGACAAGCCCCATCTCTGTTATACGTCTTTCCAAAACGTCCAAACGTTCTTCTCTTTCGCTTCCGCCGATAAGCTCGCCAATGCCCGGCACCAATAAATCCATTGCCGCAACCGTTTTGCCGTCGTCGTTTAAGCGCATATAAAACGCCTTAATTTCTTTAGGATAGCCTGTCAAGAAAACGGGCTTTTTAAATATTTTTTCAGTCAAATAACGCTCGTGTTCAGATTGCAAATCCACGCCCCAATATACGGGGAAAACAAACTCGTCTTTATGTGGCAATAAAAGGTCAATCGCCTCGGTATATGTTAGCCTTACAAACTCGTTATTAATTACGTTGTTCAATCTCTCAACTAAACCCGTATCGACAAATTTATTCAAAAAGTCAATCTCCTCGGGACAGCTTTCCATAACGTATCCGATAATAAATTTAACCATCGCCTCAGCCAAATCCATATTGTCGGAAAGCTCCGCAAAAGCGATTTCGGGCTCAACCATCCAAAACTCTGCCGCGTGGCGGGCGGTGTTGGATTTTTCTGCGCGGAATGTGGGTCCAAAGGTATAAACCTTACTATACGCCATAGCGAAAGTTTCCACGTTAAGTTGCCCTGACACTGTCAGGCTTGTATGCTTTTCAAAGAAGTCTTGTTTATAGTCGACGGCGTTGTTTTCTTTTGGCAAATTTGCCATATCAAGCGTTGTCACCTGAAACATTGCTCCAGCGCCCTCGCAGTCGCTGCCTGTTATAATCGGCGTATGAACATAGACAAAGTTCTGCTCGTTGAAAAACTTGTGAATTGCATATGCAATTTCGCTTCTAATACGGAAAACAGCGTTAAACGTATTAGTTCTCGGTCTTAAATATGCCTTTTCACGCAAGAACTCAAACGAGTGACGTTTTTTCTGCAAGGGATAGTCGGTTGTGGACGTACCCACAACGCTAATTTTATTGGCTTTAATTTCAAAAGGTTGTTTTGCGTCGGGGGTTAGCTCCACCACACCGACAACGCTTAAGGACGCCCCTACGTTCTGCTTTGCGATTTCATCATAATTTTCGATTTTATCCCGTTCAAAAACCACTTGACAGTTCTTAAAAAAACTGCCGTCGTTTAGTTCGATAAATCCAAAGTTTTTGCTGTCACGCAAGGTGCGTACCCACCCGCAAACCGTAATCTCTTTTTGGCTATATTCTGCGCTTTTGGCAAATAGTTGCTTAATTTCAATCCGTTTCATAACAACCTCTATAATAATTTAATTCCTTTATTTGCATACTCGTCTATCATATCCTGCGGCCAAATTGAGGCTTGCACTTCCCCGATATGGCGCTTTTTTAAAAGCAACATACAAAGCCTTGATTGACCTATTCCGCCGCCGATTGTCAAGGGTAATTCTCCGTTTAACAAAGCCTTATGGAAGGGTAACTCCCTCCTGTCTTCTGCGTTGGCAAGCTTAAGTTGCTTATCCATAACTTCGGGATTAACACGAATTCCCATTGAGGAAATTTCCAACGCGACGCTTATACTGTCCAACCAAAACATAATATCGCAGTTCAAGCTCCAATCATCGTAATCGGGGGCGCGTCCGTCGTGCTTTTCTCCGCTTTTTAGCTTGCCTCCTATTTGCATAATGCAAACCGTTTTATGTAGCTTGACAATTTTCTCCTCTCTCGCTTTGGGACTAAGCTTAGGATACATATCTTCAAGCTCTTGCGTGGTGATGAAAAAAACATCTGAGCAAATTTCGTTTTCTATATCGGGATATACCTCTTGCACCAAATTTGCCGTATCATAAACCGCCGATACGATTTTTGTCACAATTTCCTTCAAAAAATCAAGGTTCCGTTCAGAAGCCGATATTACTTGTTCCCAGTCCCATTGGTCAACGTATATTGAATGTATTTCATCAACATTGTCGTCACGTCTGATGGCGTTCATATCCGTATATAAGCCTTCGTCAGTGCCAAAGCCGTACATTTTTAAAGCCATACGCTTCCACTTAGCTAAGGATTGCACGATTTCAGCCGTAACGCCTTCGTTGTTTTTCATATCAAAAGATACAACTCTTTCAACGCCGTTTAGGTTGTCGTTCAAGCCCGAATCCGCCGTCACAATAATCGGCGCAGAAACTCGCTGTAAATTTAACCTTTTTGCAAGTGTTCTTTCAAAATTATCTTTAATAAGCTTTATTGCTGTTTCTGTGGTGCGTAAATCCATATCCAATGTAAGCTTCATATATACCTCTCTTTTACGAATTATACACAGTCAAGGGCGATTTTGCAATAAAATCGCAACTGTATTATTCATATATTTTGTATAGTTGTGCATATATACCGTTTTTGGCAAGCAATTCAATATGAGTGCCTTCCTCAACGATTCCGTTTTCATTTAATACCAAAATTCTTTCAGCGTTCTTTATTGTTGTCAAGCGGTGAGCTATTGTAAAGGTTGTACGCCCTTTACTTAGCCTGTCAAGTGACTGCTGAACAAGTTTTTCGCTTTCGTTATCCAGCGCGCTGGTAGCCTCGTCCAAAATTAAAATCGGCGGATTTTTCAAAAAAAGGCGGGCAATACTGATTCTTTGCTTCTGACCGCCCGACAATCTGACGCCCCGTTCGCCCACTAAAGTATCATACTTATCAGCCATCTTTTCAATAAAGTCATCTGCGCCGGCAGCTTGCGCCGCCGCCATTATTTCTTCCTTTGTTGCAAACGGCTTTGCGTAAGCGATGTTTTCCGCCACCGTACCGTTAAACAAATATACGTCCTGCTGAACAATACCGATGTTTTCCCTTAAGGCTTGCAAGGTAAAATCCCTTATATCCGTCCCGTCAATTTCAATATTTCCGTCACTTATCTCATAAAACCTTGGCAAAAGGTTTACCATTGTGGTTTTTCCGCCACCCGACGGACCGATAATTGCAACGTTCTCACCTTTTTTGACTGTCACGTCAAGCTTGGTTAAAACGGGATTTTGCTCATTTTGGTAACCGAAAGTCACTTTGTTAAACTCAATTTTATCTTCAAATACAAAGTCAGCGGTAGCGTTTGGGCGGTCGCAAATAGACTCCGGAGTGTCCATAAGCGCGCAATAGCGGCTAAACCCGCTTAGTCCAAGCTGGAACTGCTCGGTAAATTGCGCAAGAATTTCTATTGTGCTGACAAGCGTGCTTACATATAAAAGATAAACCACCAAGTCCGCCGAGGATATTTCGCCTTTGACGATAAACAACGCGCCTACAACAGCGGTCAAAACATATAGAACGCCCGTAAATATTGTCAGCATTGTATGGAATGCGCCCATATTAAAATAGCTTTCACGCTTTATTGCAACAAAATCCTCGTTGTCCTTTTTAAACCGTTCCGTCTCCAATTTCTCATTGGTATAGGATTTAACAACCCTTATGCCTGATAAGGTATCCTCTATATGACTGTTGATTTCGGCAACCTTTTTGCGATTTTTCTTAAAAACGCTGTGCATACGCTTATTAAAATAAAAAGCCACGAAAATAAAAAGCGGAATCGACGCAAAAATGATTGCCGTCAACTTGACGCTGATTGTCATCAAGTATACAAAAGTACCAAGCAGACGAACCGCCATAATAAACAATTCTTCAGGACAATGGTGCGCAAATTCGGTTATATCAAAAAGGTCGGTAGTGGTACGGCTCATCAATTCTCCGACCTTGTTGTTGTCGTAAAATGACGTGGGCAGACGCATATATTTTTCATAAAGGCTCATGCGGATATCCCTTTCGATTTTTGTGCCCATTATGTGCCCGTATGTAACCATATAGTATCTGCAAAGGCTTTCAATCGCCTTAACAGCCACCATCAGGCCTGCAATCGTCCAAAGCGCCTTCCAAACAATATTTTCACTTGCGATTACGTCATTTAAAAGAACGCGTACAAGCATCGGGAAAATTATCCCCGCTAACGCCATTACCAGCGCGCTTGACAAATCCAAGAAAAATGCGCCCTTATATGGTTTAAAGAACGGAACCAATCTTTTAATCACGTTTTGTTTTTTCATTTTTAAACAAATTATAATTTTTATATTCTAGCACAAACAGGTTAAAAATTCAACTAAAAAACCCGCTAAATTTAGCGGGTTTTGCAATACAACAGTTATTTTCTAGGCGTTGTATGTCGCCGCCGTATAGCTGACGTTATTTTTCTTTAAAAAATCTGTCGCAAAGTTTGAGCTTAACGCAAAGCCTAAACCCTCAGTGGTTGCGGCGGAAGAATCCTGACTTACAATTTTATAGGTTGCTACGCCGACAACCTCGCCCAACGCATTGAAAACGGGCCCACCCGAATTACCGCTGTTTATGGCAGTATCTGTTTGAATTACGTCACGAGTATCGCCTAAGTTTTTGGGATTGACATTGGTGATAGTGCCCGTAGTGACAGAAATACCAAGTCCGTAAGCGTTCCCGATAATTACTGCGCCTTCACCCAGCATAAGCCTGTCGGAATCGGCAAACGTTGCCGGCTTTAGGTTGGTTGGAACGGTTGAAAGTTTGATAATGGCTAAATCCTTATTTATATCATAGTTTACCACCGTACACGCTCTCCAGTCATTCTCGTTTGCCAGCCGAATGCTAATAAGCTTGTGCGCTTCTGTTGTTGTTTCAATCTTAAAACCAACCCTATACGATTGTTCATAGGTTACCACGTGGGCGTTGGTCAAAATATAGCCCTCGTTGTTAAGTATAATACCTGTAGCGGTCGAGGTTGTGCCCGAGCTTTGGCAATATATTTCCACCACAGACGAGGCGGACTTGCTGTAAACGTATGTTCCGATTGTTGTATAATCGTCAGGCAGATTAAACTCCCTCTTATATTGGTCTAGCACCTCATCGGATAACTGCTCGGTAACCTGTGTTTTTACCTCGTCGGACATATTTTTTGATATACTTTCAGCCAAATTGTTTTTGAAAATCGTAAATATAGATAAATTTATCAAAGTTGCAATAATCACGATAATCAAACAAATGCCTATACATTTCTTCCTCGTTGCATTAAGCATATTAGCAACGTCTTCTTCTTCAAAGTATTGGTTCATATCTTTAACTCCTTAATGCTTTATTTATTTTTTCAAGAGCCTCAAGCACTTCCGCCCTTGGACAAGCTATATTAAATCTCATAAAGTTTGAACCTTCCTCTCCGAACATTTCCCCGTCGTCAAGCCAGACCTTGGCTTTATTGATAAAAATGTCCACAAGTTCTTTATGTGTAAATCCGTAAGCCGAAAAATCCACCCACACCAAATACGTCCCTTCCAACTGCGCTACTCTCGCCTTTTGTAAATTGGTTTCGATATAAGTGCGCATCTGCGCATATGTTTTGTCAAGGTATGAAAGCAATTCGTCCAGCCATTCTGCGCCGTATTTATACGCCGTTTCGCACGCCTTTATTGCAAATATGTTCAAAAGTTCATATCCCGTCCCCAGCACCTCGGCTTTATATTTTTCACGCAGTGACGGATTGGCAATAATTATATTGGACGCCTGCAACCCTGCAAGATTGAACGTTTTGCTTGGGGCGGTGCAAGTGATTGTTATATTTTCTAAGTCATTCCCGAGTGACGCAAACGGCGTATATTTATTATCACCGAAAACAAAATCACAATGAATTTCGTCCGCCACCACAGTCATGCCGTGTTTTAAGCAGATTTCCCCCAGTCGTGACAGCTCGTCCTTTGACCAAACCCGACCTACAGGATTGTGCGGATTGCACAAAATGAAAAGCTTGACATTTTCCGATATGATTTTTGCTTCAAAATCGGCAAAGTCTATGCTATATTTTCCGTTTTGATACACCAAAGCGTTGTTGATAAGTTTTCTGCCGTTGTTGTTTATCGCGTTAGAAAAAGGATAATACACCGGACGTTGAATTATTACGGCGTCGCCTGCTTTCGTAAAAGCGCGCACAGCTTGATTGAATGCAAATACTATTCCGGGGGTTTCCACCACCCACTCACGTTCGATTTTATAATTGTGTCTTGTCAAAAACCATTCAATTAGGGCATCGTAATAACTTTTCGGTGTTCTTGAATAGCCGAAAATGCCTTTTTTTGCAACTTCCTCAACCGCTTTTTTAACTTCGGGCGCAGTAGGAAAATCCATATCGGCAACCCACATCGATTGCAAACCCTCAGGCATTCCGTTTTCCTTCCAAAAATCAAATTTATAGGAATTTGTATTTAATCTGTCATAGTGTTTATCAAAATTCATTGTTGGTCTCCTCTAGTAAAGAATGGTGAACGCAAATAAAATCTGCGCAACATAATATGAAAGCATATAAATATACTTTAGGGCTATATGCGGTTTATTCCCGAAATTATAGTAGGCTAGAAAACTATCCGAAATAGAAAACAATATTCCTCCGCATAAAATCAGTTTTGCTATATTTAAGTCCTGCAAAGTAGGAGAAATATAAGCGTTTATAGCGCAAGCCAGCATCGCGCCGATAACAGCCGAATAGGCTATCGCAGGGACTGTCGCTTTGCCCGTATTAAGAACTTTTAGTTTGGCAAGAATCGCCACAATAATAGGCAAAACTATCGGAATGATAACAAGCCACCAATTAAAGCTTTCAACAAATTTTGCCAACCAAAAGATATAAATTATATGTCCCGCCAGGAAAAACATCATACCCGTTAAGTTTAAAATATCCAAGTCTTTTCCTTTTGGGCATATGTTACCTGTGCTTAAAAAGATATCTCCAAGCATTCCCATAATTAACGCCGCCAAAACAAATATATGCCATTTTTGAAAATATTCGGCATTGACTATGGAAAGAATACCCACCGTGACAAAGCCTAAGCTTGCCACCGCTTTTAGCGCAAATTTAATGGCGAACTGCTCTTTATTTTCCAAAGCCACCAGCGCAAAAGACAAAGCTATTGTCAACGCTGATACAATATAAATTCCTGTCATATTTTCCTTTAGCCGTCTATTTTTTCATAAATTATTTTTTTAACCTTACGAGGAATAGAACTATTTTTTACTGCGTTTTTATAATCTCTGTTTTTATATGATAACTTTAATTTCGCATAAGGCACAACCTTAGATATGTTCCTTCTTTGGTATCTGCTCAACGCCCAACAAATTGCGTCAGCTGGAGATTGATTGCTTTTTATTGTGTAGTTTTCGATTGTAATAACCACTTTATCTGTTGGTTTAACTGAATCAACTATAATATTTGGCAACTTAGCATACTCTTGCTTAGATATAACTTTATCGTTTATGGAAACAGAAACCTCGCCTGACAGCACATCTTTAAAGCAAAGATTAAATGTCCTTTCTTGAGGAATAACGGTTGCCGTGCCTATAATGGCATCGATAGAGAAAACCAAATTTTCCCCTTCTAAAATTGCCATTTTTGTTTTGGCAAACTCTGTATCATAGCAATTATCTTCGCCTTGATCCTCATAAAGTGTAAACTCTCCATTACCTCGGTATATCCAAACTTCAAGCTGCTTCGGGTTAGAATAATCGTTTCCCTTGTTCTCTGAAAGCGGCAAAATTGCGCCCTCTTTTGCCAAAACAGGAATAGAGGATTTGTCACGGTGTAATTCTAAATATTTTCCGCCTTTGTTGTAAATCTGACCTGTGAAAATATCTGTCCAACGTCCTATCGGCAACCACGCCTTGACTGACGACATTCCCGTTTTATCATCTCGCTTTGTCGTTATCGGACAAACCATAAGCTCGGTTCCAAAAAAGTATTGATTGGGCACGGTATACGCCTCTTTGTCTTTGGGATAAGCGTAATACATCGGCTCGCATAACGCGCGCCCTTGGCTATACGTTAAATAATTTATCGTATAGATATAAGGTATCATTTTATGTCTGAAGCGCATCGCTTGCTTAGCAAAATAGCACGTATCGTCTTGATATGTCCAAGGCTCTTTTCCAAACAAGTCGTTGCTGGTTGAATGAAGACGATTTATCGGACTGAATATACCGTATTGAAGCCACCTTAAATACATATCGTCGCTATGCCAACCAAATTGATGCCCGCCAATATCGTGACTCCACCAAGTATATCCGATGTTTGTTGCGTTGTTTGTGAAATAAGGCTGAAGTTTCAGGGAGCGCCAATTCATAAACGTATCGCCCGAAAATCCCAGCGGATATCTATGACTGCCCACGCCTGCGTAACGTGACAGGATAAGCGGACGATATTCTCTGGCGTTATCCAAGGTATGATAATGGTTTAACGCCCAAAGAGGGTCCAACCCTTTGAGTTTTGACGACGTGCCCTGTTGCCAGTCAATCCACCAAAAGCGTACTCCATCACGCTCGTACGGCTTATGAACCACGTTAAAGTATGCGTTGATAAATTTATTATCCGTTAAATCAAATTTTATATCGGTTTTGGTAATCGGGTCAACGTCCATAGCCCTCGCCATAGGCTCATACATATCCTCAAAGCATCTTATTCCGTCGGCTGGGTGCAAGTTCATAGTGACTTTTAAGTTTTGGTCGTTAAGCCATTTTAAAAAACCTTTATAATCGGGAAATAAATCCGTATTCCAGCTATATCCCGTCCAACCCGAGGGCATAATCCCACGGTCTCTTGGGTATGTAGTGCCAAACTTTTTGTTGACGTCTACCCAGTGCCAGTCCATATCAATGGTAGCCACCGTCAAAGGAACGTCTTCATCGATAAACCGTTGCATAAGCGTCGTATATTCTTCCTGCGTGTATGCGCGATACCTGCTCCACCAGTTACCGAAAGCAAAACGCGGAATAAGCGGAACTCCGCCTGTTATGCGGTAAAAATCCTTTAAGCATTGCCTATACTCTGTCTCGTAGGCAAAGACATAATTGTCTTTTGTATCATAGTTTCTAGCCTCAATTTCGCCGTCCTTGTTTAGTATTAAAGAATCGTCACAAACTACCGAGACGCCGGTTTTGCTCATCAAACCGTCAAGAAAATGAGCGTGTCCCGTGTTCATATCCAACGTTCTTTGCGTGCCCTTAAAGTTTCCCTTATTATTACATTTGGCGATTCTTCCGTCACTAAACTGAACAGATACGGCTTTCTTATGTTGTTTATCAAAATTTAACGTAACGTCATCAGTTTTGACTTTTAAAAACTGACCATCGTCGATAACCGAATAATTTGGGGTGACTGTATCTCTAAACCATACGATTTGAGTGGCTTCGTCAATAAATCTGTTGGTTGGGCTGGTCTCCACACGAAACAGCCTTGATGTAAGCACAGTAATCCTAAAGCCTTCACCTTTTACAATACTCGACGCCAAAGCTACAGGCTTTGTAACGGCAATCAAAGCGTTATCTAGTTTTGTTTTTGTCATATAATATACCCTCTTAATTTCTGATATAATAATTATATACTATAATATTATTATATTCAATTAAATTTTACTTTAAAAAACCGACGATAATTCGTCGGTTTTTTAACTTATATCTTTACATTTTGAATTTTGGTTTATCCAATATTTCCGCCCAAACAATGTATTTTTGTAAATCTTCAATGTTGGCATTGCTTTCTGAGGCGACGGGAATATCATCGATAATAAATCGTGTATCCTTATGTTCCAAACAGCCCTCTGTGCTTTTTCCCTCTAGGCTGCCTGAACTATAGACTTTCTCTGTGCGAACCGTAACGGACTTTCCTGCAACTGTGGGCGTCATCGCGACGTGCGTATGTTGCGTTTCACCCTTTGCCAGTTTGGTTGCCTCAACCTCTGCGCGGAAATCCTTTTGTGAGGTCTGCACCGATTTTTTTGATGAATTACCAAGTTCTTTTTCAGAATCTTTTTCCAGTTCCTCAGCTATAACCTTTTTCAAGTTTTCAATAAATCCAACAGGTTTTTTTTGCTCGGTTTGTTCTCCAAACGCCTTATCCATATTGGATTCGGAATTTGGATTTTTTGAACCTTGTCTTGCCCTTGCTTTTTTGGTGCGTTGCATCGCTGTTGCAATAATACCTATTGCAATAAACAAAAAGGGTAAAAATCCTGAAAATAATTCAATAATATCTTCCATTATTCTTTATTGCCGTCTTCGGCTTTTTTGCCGCTGATTGCATTTCTCATATTTGTATCGGCAACAACGTTCTGCATATTGTAATAATCCATTACGCCGAGTCTGCCAGTACGGAAAGCTTCCGCCATTGCCTTAGGCACTTCAGCCTCCGCCTTTACAACCTCTGCGCGCATTTCTTGCGTACGCGCTTTCATCTCTTGCTCTTGCGAAACCGCCATTGCGCGGCGTTCCTCAGCTTTTGCTTGAGCAATACGCTTGTCGGCTTCAGCTTGATCCATTTGAAGTTGAGCGCCGATATTTCTGCCAACATCAATGTCGGCAATATCTATTGACAAAATTTCAAACGCAGTACCTGCGTCCAAGCCCTTTGAAAGCACAGTTTTAGAAATTCTATCAGGATTTTCCAAAACGTCTTTGTGCGATGTTGCGCTGCCGACTGTGGTAACGATACCCTCGCCAATACGAGCTATAATTGTATCTTCTCCCGCGCCGCCGACTAGCCTAGCAATATTCGCCCTAACCGTAACCCTCGCCTTTGCGCGAAGCTCGATGCCGTCTTTTGCGATAGCCGCAACGATAGGAGTTTCAATTACCTTTGGATTAACCGAAACCTTAACAGCGTTAAGAACGTCACGACCTGCTAAGTCAATGGCTTTTGCGGTATCAAGTGTAAGCTCAATGTTTGCGCTGTGAGCGGAAATCAAGGCGTTTACAACCTTTAAGACGTCACCGCCTGCCATATAATGTGTTTCCAACTCTACAATGTCAATTTCCAAGCCTGCTTTAGTGGCATTAATATAAGCCTCAACAATCATTCTCATATTAATTTTTCTAAGACGCATACCAACTAAGCGTCCCATAGAAATTCTTGCGCCGGAAACCAATGCTCTAAACCAAGTGCTGACGGGGACCAATGCAAAAAATATTGCAAGCAGTACCACGATTATTGCAATGACAATCAAAAGCGTGCCTGTTGTACTAAGTGCTAATGCAGTTAACATTCTAACCTCCAATATAAATGTAGTGTTTATTTCTTTTTAACAACTATCCTAACCCCTTCAACAGAGTTAACGACAATTTCCGTATTTTCATCGATAAAAGCGCCTTCCGCAACGACGTCATAACGTTTTCCATCAATAATTGCTATCCCCGACGGACGAAGAATACTTGCGGCAACGCCTTCCTTTCCAACCAAAAAACCATAGTTTGCCGTGCCCTCTGTGATGCCCGTAGGTATTGCGCTGTCAGCCATAATAATCGGGGTTCGGGAAAGCCAGCCTCTTTTTGCCGAGTGCGACATTATTGCAAACGCAATGACAATCACTAACACCGTCAAAAGGATAAGCCAAAATAGTTGGGCTAAAGTGCCTCCCTCAACAATGCGTAATACAATGCCTACCACAAGCAAAATAATACCTGCAATCCCAAAGAAACCAAACCCGGGATTAAATATTTCTACAACCAAACAAATAATGCCAAGGCAAAGGCATATCGCTGTCGCAACTCCCATTTCCATAAACAACAGCCTAAACTCTTGCCAGATAGATGCTGCCATAACAGTTTCTGCAAATAAAAGCGCAAATCTATTCATTAATAGTCTCCTTAATTAAATTTAATTAATTATAGCACAGCATATTTAAATAATCAATACTGTTGGTATTTTTATTTTTCTCTCCTTAAAACAAAGTGCTTTATATATTTGTTCATATTTAGTTCTTCCAAGAGAACAAAACCCAGTTTTTCATATATTTTAACATTATTTGGATTTTGAGTTTCCAAATAAATATCACCCTCAATGCTTTCAATTATTCGACGCGATAAGCCCTGTCCTCTAAAAACAGAATCTATGCAAAGTAATTTTAAATAGACATCATCGTTATGAATACATGATTTTTTAACTTTTTCGCTAAACCTTAAATATCTTATTGCTTTTATAGTAGAAACTATACCTACTGCAAAAAAAAGCTTTACCGCCAAAAATGCGTTTGCTCTTTTGCTTTTGTCATCGGGTTTTTGCAAAACGGCTAAGCCCGTCCAACCATCAATACGATATGTAAAATTTTGCGAAACAGAAAGCTCGTATTCAAAAAAATATTTTGCCTTTTTTAGTCTGGTTTTCTCATTTTTAAAAAACCATTGGTATAACGGGTCATTAAAAAAAGCGCAAGAAAAAACTCTTGCGGCTTCTTTTAAATCTTGTTTTTCAATTTTCTGAAAATTCATAATTATAAATTAAATCCAATATCAAACGCTTTAAAGTTTACGGGGATAACCTTCGGTTTTGCTGCAAATACTTTTTCGATTGTTTTTAACATAACTTCTCTTTCAAACAATCCGCTGTATTTTATATACGCGCCCAAAACCACAATATTGGCTGTTTTATCGTTTCCCGCTTCGTGCGCCAATTCGTTTGCGTTGACATATATCACTTTTACGTCAGTCCTTTCGACCTTATCTGCAATTAAACTGCTGTTTACAATGATTAAACCACCCTTTTTGACTTTGTTTACAAATTTATCCAAACTCGGCTTATTCATTGCAATCAAACAATCGGGTTGAGCGATAATCGGAGATGCAACCTCGTTTTCATCGACAACCACGCTACAGTTTGCCGTACCGCCACGCATTTCGGGGCCATATGAGGGCAACCAAGAAACAGCTTTGTTTTCATACATCGCAGCGTACGCGATAAATTGTCCCATAGACAAAACGCCTTGTCCGCCGAAACCTGCAATAATGATTTTTTCCATTATTTTTCCTCCTTGAAAACGCCCAGAGGGTAAAGATTTTCCATATCTCCGTTCACGTAATTCATCGCTTGCTCGGTTGTCATATGCCAGTTAGTCGGGCAGGCGCTCAAAAGCTCAACAAAGCTGAAACCTTTTTTATCAATTTGATGTTGGAAAGCCGTCCGAATAGCTTTTTTTGCGGCTACGATATTTTTAACGCTTCCTAACGATTGCCTTGCAACGTAAGAAGGCCCCGTTAGCGTGGAAAGCAACTCGCACATTTTAATCGGATTACCGTTTACAGACGGGTCACGGCCGTAAACGCAAGTCGTCGCTTTTTGTCCTACTAACGTTGTGGGAGCCATTTGTCCGCCCGTCATTCCATAGATAGCGTTGTTTATAAAAATAATTGTAACCTTTTCTCCACGGGTTGCCGCATGAATAATTTCCGCCATACCGATTGAAGCCAAATCACCGTCGCCCTGATAGGCAAACACGATATTATTGGGATTGACACGCTTTACGCCTGTTGCAACAGCAGGCGCTCTGCCGTGTGAAGCCTCTTGCATATCACAGTTGAAATATTTATAAGCAAAAACCGCGCAACCGACCGGGGCGATACCAACACAATGCCCTTCTGCGCCGATTTCTTCCAAAACTTCGGCAACCAATCTATGAGCAATACCGTGCGAGCATCCCGGGCAATAGTGGAAAGGCACGTCTGTTAACATTTTTGTTTTTGAAAAAACTTTTGTCATTGTTATTTAACCTCCCCTAAAATAAAGGCGACAATGTCTTCCGGAGACATAACGTTACCTCCGCTTCTGCCGTAAAACTCAACGGGTTTTTTGCATTCTATAGACAGCTTTACGTCTTCAATCATTTGCCCCATAGAAAGCTCTATCGCAACAAATTTTTTGACGCATTCTTGCGTTGCAACTCTCAAAAAAGCAGCCTTTGGGAACGGGAATAAAGTTATCGGACGCAATAATCCCACCTTAACGCCTTTTTCTCTTAAAGAGTCCACAGCGCTTTTAGCAATTCTCGCCACAGTACCGTACGCCGTCAAAACGATTTCTGCATCGTTACAACGGTATTCTTCAAAAAGAACTTCGTTTTTTTCCATTTCGGCATAGCGGTCAAAAAGCCTATGGTTCACTTTTTCAAGCTCATCAGGTTCAATATATAGGCTATTAACTATCCTGCGGTTTTCGCCCACGCCGTCCCCGGTCGTTGCCCAAGTTTTTTTAGGCAAAGCCGAAACGTCTTTCATCTCGGGGAGAGCCACAGGCTCCATAATTTGTCCAAGCATTCCGTCGCCCAAAAGCATAACGGGACAACGATATTTGTCTGCCTTATCAAAAGCATTGTATATCAAATCCATACATTCCTGAACGGAGTTTGGACCATAAACCAGCATTCTATAATCGCCGTGTCCACCGCCCTTGACTGCTTGAAAATAGTCGCATTGAGCGGGCTGAATACCACCTAGACCGGGGCCGCTTCTAACCATATTTACAATTACACAGGGAAGTTCTGCCCCAGCTATGTAGGAAATGCCCTCTTGCTTTAGGCTTATTCCGGGGCTGCTTGAGCTGGTCATCGCCCTACCACCTGCGCCCGACGCTCCATAAACCATATTGATTGCCGAAACCTCACTCTCAGCCTGAATAAAAGTACCGCCGACTTCCGCCAAACGCCAACTCATATATTCGGGTATTTCGTTTTGAGGAGTGATTGGATACCCTGCGTAAAAACGACAACCGCCACGGATAGCCGCCTCTGCAATAGCTTCATTGCCTTTCATCAATTTTTTTTCTTTCATCTTTCCACCTCTATAACACAGTCCGGGCACGTAATTGCGCAAGCGGCGCAACCGATACACTTTTGCGGGTCTAAACTTTCAACAATAAAATAACCTTTATCATTGCTGACAGTTGTCGAGATGGCAAGAATTTTTTTGGGACACGCAATAACGCATAAACCGCATCCCTTGCAGGCATTCTTGTCAATTGTAATATTTGCCATAATTCCTCACTTTTGCGCAGTGAATTGCGCAGATAATATAAAGATAAGCAAAGCTGTCCCAAAAGACGGCCTTGCTTATCACTTTTATGTAGTTTAAACTAAAAAATTAGTCGCCCAGCAAAGCCGCCAGTTTTGCAATAATATCGTCGTCTTCACTTGCCGCGGGAGCCTTCGGAGCGGGAGCGGGCGCATACTGAGGAGCAGCAGCGGGAGCAGGCGCATATTGAGGAGCAGCAGCGGGAGCGGCGGGACGAGCAACACGAGGAGCTTTAGCAGGCTTCGGGTGTTTCATTTGAGTGTAAAGCAAACCGCCTTCTAAGATAATGGTTTGATTGCATTTGGAGCTGTTTTCGTCGGGTTCGGTAACGCCGGCGTAAACCTCAATGCCCAAACCGCGTAAGTAACTGATAAGGGGTTTGATATTTCCCTTTCCGTACATAATGAAGAAAGCGTCTACGTTAGGATATGCCGAAATTTTAACAGCGTCGATAACCTGACGAAGGTCCAATTTGCCCTTACGTTTGCCGGCGAGTGAAGACAAAGCGTCATAGTTATTGTCAGCGATGAATTCTGCGTAATCCTTGGTACGCTTAGCGCTATATCCATAGAATTTTACGGACGCAATTTCACCTTGCTTTGATACTTCTCTTAAAGCTTTTTCAAAAGACGAAAATGGAACGCGTACGCTTTCGATATCTGCTAAGACGACGATTTTTTTGGTATTCATAAATTACCCTCCATATATTATATGTTATTTATGTTCTCTTTTGTAATAAAACAAATATTGTTGCGCATATCCGGACAAGTCGCCGTATTTTTCCACCAGTTTTTCTCGGATAATTTTGGGGTTATCTTCCGCCCCGAAATAAGTGTTGTACACTTTTTTAATCCAAGTGTCTACGGGGAAGACGTCAGTCTTGCCGTATCCGAACAGTAAAATACAATCTGCAACCTTAGGTCCAACGCCTTTTAGGGCGCACAGCTGGGTTTTTGCGTCTTTCGACGGCATATCATATAGCCTTTCCAAATTAAATCCGTTGCAAATCTCGTTTGCAGTTTCATATATGTAGGAGGCGCGATACCCTAAACCGCATTTTTCATAGAAAGAAACCGTCTGACTTGCCAACCTCTGCGGAGTAGGAAACGCATAAAAACCATCGCATTTTTCACCCAACTCAAAGCAAAGCCTTTCTATAATACTTTTTATGCGAGGGATATGGTTATTTGCCGAAATTATGAAACTTATCAACGTTTCAAAGGGATTTTGTTTAAGGATTCTCAACCCTTGCCCGAAAGCCATTTCTGCATCAAAAAGCCCTTTATCTCTCAATTTTAATCTAATTATATCATAGTTTTGTTGTAAATCAAAGTAATTTA
>CAZSAC010000020.1:0-28393 GCA_964604875.1 uncultured Bacteroidaceae bacterium
ATTTTATACAAATTGTTTTGCATAAATATACGCATAAATTTATTAATATTCAAAAATTAAATAACAATCTGAAAATCTTTTCGACATAAAAAGAATGAATACGCTATATCACTCTGCAATAATTTGAAACGTGGTATACATCGAGCAGGTAATTTTCTATAATCTCCTAATTAATATGGCGTTGTTATCATTATGCGGGAGCATTATTAAACAAAAGCAAATTTTCTGGCGATACTTTTTAAGTGCCTTTATCGGCACGGCATTTGCCGTTTTTTTGCCTTTTGTCGATAAATTGGTTTTACTTTATAAGCTTTTGACTTTGTTTTTGGTTATGGCGTTTGCTTTTAAATATTACAGGGTAAAACAATATATTTTTGCCGTTTTTGTTTTTGGAGGCGTATCTTTTGCTATTGGTGGCGCGGTATACGCTTGTGTAAACATTTTTGCAAATACTTTTGTTTCCGCAATGCCGTCTGAGGGCGTATTTTGGCTTATTTGCCTTATGTGCGTGTCCGCGCGATATCTTTTAAGACAAATAGGCCATTTTTGGCGCAGAGGGCAAATTTCGGCTCAAAACAACTATGAAGCCGATATTACAATCATGGATACGACTTTTTCGGTTAAATGTTTCAGCGATACGGGCAATAAGCTGGCTGACGACTTGACGCTAAAGCCTGTTGCGGTTATATCGGGGGACGTGGGGACAAAATTTTTGCAAGGTGGTGAAAGAACCCTTAAGGTAAAGACGGTTGCGTCGGTAAAGGAGCTTCCTTTGATTTATTTGGACAAATTGGTAATACATACAAAGCAAGGCGACCGTGATTTAGGACGGCAACTGGCGGTTGTATCCGACGGCGTACTTGGAGAGTATCAATTGATACTAAACGGCGGGCTATGAGGTATAAGGAGAATTTATGAAAATAAAGGATATTATAGCAAAGATACTGAAATTTTTAGATTTAACGCGCGATAGTGAAGAAAGTATTGTGGATTATCTTTGCGGAGGCGAGGCTTTGCCTGCTCCGCTGACGCCCGACGAAGAAAAGGAAGTCATAGAAAAATTGATAGCGGGCGACGAAAACGCGCGTATGATACTTATTGAACGCAATATCCGTTTGGTGGTATACATAGCAAAGCGTTTTGAAAACACGGGTATGGATATTGAGGATTTAATCTCAATAGGAACGATTGGCTTGATTAAGGCGGTGAATAGCTTTGATTTTTCGAAGCAAATTAAATTGGCTACATACGCCAGCCGTTGTATTGAGAACGAAATTTTGATGCAACTGCGAAAGTCGGTTAAAACCAAGGCGGAAATTTCGCTGGACGAGCCATTAAACGTAGACTGGGAGGGCAACGTACTGTTATTAAGCGACATTTTAGGCACGGATAGCGACGTAATTTATAAAGACGTTGAGGCAACAACGGAAAGGGAAATTCTATTGGAAAGCTTCAATAAACTTCCTTTGAGGGAAAAGGCAATTTTGAAAATGCGTTTCGGGCTGTATGGCGACGAGGAAAAAACGCAAAAGGAAATAGCGGAAATGCTGGGAATATCGCAATCATACATATCCCGACTGGAGAAAAAAATTGTAAACCGACTTAAAAAAGAAATATCTAAATTGATTTAAAATCAGGCGCCTCCGTGACGTTACGTTACATAGGAGGTGCAAATGAAAAAAATATCTATAATCGGTGTGGACACATCTTCCTTGCCAAAGCTTTCAAACGCAAAAAGCAACGAATATCTTAAAAAGATTAAGGACGGCGACGAGGCTTTACGAGAGGAATTTATAACGGCAAACATACGGCTTGTATTATCGCTGGTGCAGAGGTTTTCCAATTCCAAAGCCGATGCGGACGACTTGTTTCAGGTGGGTTGCGTAGGTCTTATGAAGGCGCTAAATAACTTTGACGTATCACAAAACGTATGTTTTTCAACCTATGCGGTGCCAATGATAATCGGGGAAATCCGCCGTTATTTAAGAGAAAGCTCAGGGATTAAGGTATCCCGAAGCCTAAGAGATACCGCATATAAGGCGTTAAAGGCGAGAGAAACCTTGTCGCTTGGCGGAGCGGAGTTTGCGCCATCATTGAGCGAAATTGCCGCTGAAATCGATATTCCTGTTAAAGAAATAGCGACTGCGCTTGACGCTGTATCGGAACCCGTAAGTTATTATGAACCGGTTTTTAGTGATAGCGGCGATTCAATGATGCTTATGGATCAGCTATCGGACGAGAAAAATAATGACGAGTTATGGTCGGAACAGCTTTCATTGCACGACGCGCTTGCGCTTGTTGGCGCGCGCGAGAGAGAAATTTTATATTTGCGGTATTTTTTAGGAAAAACGCAAGTAGAAATTTCAAATTTGGTAAATATTTCGCAAGCGCAAGTAAGCAGATTAGAAAAAAGTGGAATTAATACGATTAGAAAACATTTGAAATAACCACTATTCCACGCTATCAGGTTCATCATTTTCCATTATTTTAGCTGCGGGCGGCGTACAAAGCTCCACAAGGATAACGTCGGAGCCGATTTTGCAAATATTTCTCCAGGGAATAAAAATCGCGTCGCTTGCAGTTATGTTTTTTATAAAGTTTTTACAGCCCGGCACAATTAACCCGAATATTTGCCCTCGGCAAGTAAAGGCGATATCACAAATTCTGCCAAGACGTCTGCCGTCAACCGTATTAATAACTTCCTTTTCACGTAGCTCGCAAAAGGTATATTCATTATGTGCCATACAATATTTATATGCCTAAAATTGTAAACAGTGTTTGTCCAATAATTTTTCACTAAAATTTTGATAATTCCGTTTAACCGCTTTACATTCACCACAAGATATTGTATTCTTAAGAAAAAGTAAGTCAATTTTTCGATTGTCTTGTGGTTGAGGATATGATATGAAATGTATGTTTTGCGGTTCGCTTGATAGCAAGGTTGTGGACAGCCGTCTTAATGAAGACGGCACTTCTATTCGTCGCCGTCGGGAATGCGTAAACTGCGGTAAGCGGTTTACAACTTATGAAACGGTTGAATATACGCCTATAATGGTGGTTAAAAAGAGCGGAAACCGCCAAACCTTTGATATTGCCAAGGTCAGAGGCGGTATATTAAAAGCGTGCGAGAAACGTCCTGTTTCTATGTATGATATTGAACGGATTATTTCCAAAATTCAGAAAAAAGTTTTTAACAGTCTTGACCAAGAAATTACAAGTACATACATTGGCGAGCTTGTTATGAACGAGCTTAAAGAAATCGACGAAGTAGCCTATGTCCGTTTTGCAAGCGTGCATAGACAGTTTAAAGATATTAACACGTTATTGAACGAAATTGAAAGTTTGGTAGCGTTAAAAGACAGTTTGATTGACGACAAAAAAAAGGCGACGAAAAAATAAATGAAAAGTATAACCTATCGAGGCGAAGCAAAAAGATTGACAAGAGTAATAGCGGATTTTTGTCCGCTATTGTCATATAATCAAATTCAGCGTTTACTTAAAAACAAAGACATTAAGCTTGACGGCGTACGTATTAATGCCGACTGCGTTGTAGAAAACGGCGCAAAAATCGACGTATATGTTGACACTCCCAAACTAAAAACAATCTATGAAGACGATAATATTTTGGTGGTTTATAAACCCAAGGGACTGCCAAGCGAAGGCGACGTTTCCGCCGAAAGCGTAATGAAGGAACACATAAAGGGATTATTCCTATGCCATAGGCTGGATACAAATACCGACGGACTGTTGATGTTTGCCAAATCCGAGAAGGTTTTTGACGAGCTTACAAGGGCGTTTAAGCACGACGAGGTTGAGAAACACTATACCGCAAGGGTATATGGAAAATTCAAAACGGATACCGTCTATAAGGATTATTTGGAAAAGTGTGAAAACGGACGCGTCAAAATATATCCGTCTCCCAAGCGTGGCGCAGTTGAGGTTGTCACCGATTGCAGGGTATCTGGCTATGACGGAAACACCACAATATTAGACGTTGTAATACACAATGGAAAGATGCATCAAATTCGGGCGCAGCTTGCCGCTCACGGATACTTTATTCTAGGCGACAGCAAATACGGCAGGGATGAAATAAATCGGAAATTAGGATATAAAAAACAACAACTAACAGCCACAGGTATTGTATTTTTGTTGGAAAAATCGTCTTTTTTGGCATATCTGAACGGAAAAAATGTTCAAATGTAACAAATTTATAAAGCAACAAAAATCCTTTTCGTAACTTAATTGACAATATAAATACGTTATGCTATAATCCGTTTGCGAGTTAGCCGGATGGTCGCATCGCAAGATGAGGAAAGTCCGAGCACCATAGGGCAAGGGTGCCGGTTAACTGCCGGCAAAGGCGACTTTAGGGAAAGTGCAACAGAGATATACCGCATACCTTTTAGGTATGTAAGGGTGGAAAGGCGAGGTAAGAGCTCACCAGCTGGCCGGTGACGGCTAAGGCTATGTAAACCCCACTCGGTGCAAGAGAATAGTGGCAATAGGGCTGCCCGTCCGCCGCTATAAATCGCTTGAGCGCATAGGCAACTATGCGCCTAGATAGATGACCGTCTAAGACAGAACTCGGCTTACAGACTAATCTCGCGCATGAAAAAGGAGAGGCAATTCCTCTCCTTTTTCTTTTAATTAAAACACGATATCGTCCTCTTTGATTTTCTCCCGTATTTTATTGATGGCTTTTTTTTCTATCCTAGATATATAGCTTCTGGAAATTTCAAACTTTTTTGCAACCTCCCGTTGAGTCAACGCAGGAGTATTGTTTAAACCGTACCGCATAGTAATTATCTCATATTCTCTTTTATCCAAATTATTTTTTACAACTTCCATAAGTTTTTCCACCAAAAGGCGGTTTTCTACATCGGTTATAACGCTGTCTTCATCAAGACTGACAAGGTCTATGAGCGTGATTTCATTTCCTTCTCTGTCAGTTCCGACGGGTTCGCTTAACGATACGTTGTTTCTGTGTTTTTTGTTGACACGCAAAGTCATAAGAATTTCGTTTTCGATGCATCTAGCCGCATAGGTAGCAAGTTGAGTTCCTTTTCCTTGTTGAAAAGTGTTTATCGCTTTGATAAGTCCGATTGAGCCGATTGAAATAAGCTCGTCGGAATCGGGATAGTTGCTATATTTCTTGGCAATATGAGCCACTAACCGAAGATTATGCTTGATAAGCAATTCCACTGCTTCTTTATCGCCGTTTGAAGCGCGATTCAAGTATTCCGCCTCCATTTCACGCGATAAGGGTTTTGGAAAAGAATTTTTGTTTTCTACATACGACGAAAATATCAGTAGGTTCTTAAGCATTAAAAAAAAGCTCTCTAGCACGTCATTTCCCCCTAAAATTCATCGGTAAAAACAGTATATGTCGAAAAAACTCGGATAGTGTATGTCCGCAAAATTGCTTTTTGAACAGATTTATTCGCCGTAGGGTTTAATTTAGCAAACTGTGGAAAAACTATGAGGTATGTTTACTGCATTGGGATTGATATTGGCATTACTGATTTTTACCGTAATTGCAAAAAAAGGAAGGCGTTTTATATACGACGGGTTTTCATTTGAGGCGGACGACGCGGAATTTGAACGCCAGATAAAACAGTTGTCTTTGACGTTTCGTTTGCCCGACAGGCGAGGCAAGGGTATTGAAATCGGCGAGCTTAAAAGACAAATTAAGAGGGCGAGAAGGATTATTGCAAATAAAGCCAGAAATAACGAAAGCTTATACGAATATGAGCATTGGCTTTACGACAACTATTCTTTGTACATTAAACGTATAAAAGCAGTGGAGATGGTTGGTTTTGATAAATTGCCTCACTCTAACGGCGCGCCGAGAGTTTTGTCGCTTGCGCGCACAATCGTATCCTTCGGGAACGCAAAGGTAACAAGGGAAAGAGTATTGCGGTCTATCGACATCGTGAACGAGGTTGCGCCGTTAACTATTGCCGAAATAAACGCGTTGAATAGCGCGTTATCCTTGGCGTTGTTGGAAAAAATCGGCGCAGTAGCAAAAAAATGTTATTTTTGCCATATTGTTTTCCGCGCGGCGATTAAAGGAAAAAACATTGTTAAGAAATATCTGTCCAGCAACGTATACCGCTATTACGCGGCTAAAGCCAACCCTAAGCTTGCCGAAAAACTTGACGCCTTTGTCAATAAAAACAATGCAAGCTATGACAATATCGACTACACATTCTCAGTTTTATTGGTAGAAAACAATATTTTAACGGCTTCAACAACACAAAGCTTGCAACAGTTGAACGATGTTCTTGCGGATATTTTCGATAAATCCTCTGTGGTGAGTATCCTTATAAAAAACAACAAATTCGCTATGATGGATTTGGCTACTCAAAGGGCTTATGTCAATGAAATTGCTTTGCAGTCGGATAAAATCAATTTGTCCGAGGAGGAATACGCCGCAAGTTTACTTAGATTGGAAGATAATTTAAAAATCCATTTTGGAGCAATCTTATTCGACCACAAAAAGGTTGCGATGAGATATGCGAAAACGGGCGTAATATTGTCGATATTGCCTCAAAAAAGCGCCGCCGAAAAAACGTATGTCGCAGGCGTAATTTTATTCTGTCTTATCGGCGGAGTTTTGTGCGGAGTGTTTTCCAAAACTTTATGGCTTGGAATTGCGCTTAGTATCTTAACGTTTTGCGCGTCCATAATCCCTGCTGTCGCGATAACAAACCGTCTTGCCGATTGGTTTGCAATTAAGCGACCGATTATGCGAATGGCGTTTAACGAAATCCCCGATGAGGGAAAAACGCTTGTTGCTGTGCCTGTTTTTATTGCAAACGAGGAAGATTTAAGAAAAAATATCAAGCACATTAAAGAATTGCAATCGGTAAACGATTTTAAAAATTGCGAGTTTATTTTACTGCTAGATTATAAATCCTCAAAGACTGAGATTGACGAGCAGGACGCAGTTTTAAATCAAATACTGTCGCAATCGTTTTCTGAAAACGACAGAGTTGGCGCAATCGTGCGTAAACGCCAGTTATGCGGAGATAAATATGCGGGCTTTGAAAGAAAACGGGGCGCAGTAGAACAATTTGTGGAATATTTGGTCACGTCTAATCCCAAAAACATCGCATTTTCCACAAAAACCTTGGAAAAACCTAAGTTTATGATTATCCTTGACGCAGACAACACTCTTGCGCCACAAGGCGTGTTGCGCGCTGTCAACGCAGTTTTGCACCCGTATAATGAAAAATACGATATTATGGCTTTCACGGGACGCACAAATTTATATAGTATTAAGTCCATATATTCAAAAAGATTTATGTCTGAAAGCGGGGCTGAGAGCTATCCCGAGTATGGTAATCTTTATCAAAACCTATGCGGTAGGTCAGTTTTTTGCGGTAAAGGAATTATCCGTTTAGAAAGCTTTTTTACAAAGCTTCACAAGCGTTTACCCGAAGGGAAAGTTTTGTCGCACGATATAATTGAAGGCGCGCTTTTGGAAACGGGACTTTGCGGGGAAACGACTTATGAGGACGCTCCGCAAAACTTTGCCACTGACATTTTAAGAAAAACTCGTTGGAGACGTGGGGATATTCAGCTTTTGTCGTTGCTAAATTTAACAAAAGCCAGCGCAGAAAACTCAAAAATACCATTAATTTATCGATTTTTAATAATTTTTAATGCCTTTTCTGTATTATATGAGCCAATAGTATATATCTTGGCTATTTGCGCTTTGTTTTTTAATATTCCATCTCTTATGCTTTTTACCGCAGGATTTTTGGCGGTGGAAACAGTAATCGGGATATTGGGCTCACTGTTTGGATTGCTTGAAAAAAGACGCTTTATTTATGTTTTGAAAGATATCGGCTTATGTCTATGCAACTTGGTACGCCGTATATTTACGCTTCCGTACTATGCCGTGCTTGGCGTATCTCTGTTTTTTGGCACGCTTTATAAAATGACCATAAGCAAAAAAGGGCTTTTAAATTGGAAACCTTATTGCTCGGGTGAAAACGCAAAAAGCGGTGAATATGCAAAAATGTTTTTCCCGTCGTTGTTGTTGTCCGCGGTGGTGACGTTGCTAAGTTTTCTAACTCCGTATTTTTTGTATTGCGTTGCGTACTTTGCGGGCTTACTGATTACCTATACCTTGTTGCCTACAGCCGGCGTTGACGCAACCACGGAGAAAAAAGTCACCGATTATGAAAAAGATTATTTAAAAAACGTCGCCGAAAAGACGTATCACTATTTTGAAAAATATTCGGTAAACGGTTTAATCGCCGATAATTATCAGCTTGCGCCAAAGGGCGAAAGAGCCGATTATACCTCTCCATCCAACATAGGATTTTCTATATTGGCGCATATTTCTGCGATGGCTTTGGAAATTATCGACAAGGATACCGCCCAAAATCGGATTATGGAAACCATAGATTCGATTGAAAAACTACAAAAATGGAACGGACATTTATATAATTGGTACAATATTGAAACAAAAAAGCCGTTATCGCCGTGCTTTGTATCCAGCGTTGACAGCGGAAACTTGACTGCAGCCTTACTTGTGGCAAGCGAAGTTTTTGGGGGAAAGGTTGAAAAGGCAGTTTCTAAATATTTAAAGGATTTAAACTTTTCTGCGCTTTTCGACGGAAAAAAACAGCAATTTTATATCGGATATAACAAGGACGCCAACCGCTTTGAGGGGCATTATGACAATTTGGTTTCTGAAGCTAGATTGCTAAACTATGTCGGGATTGCTTACAAAATCCCTAAAATTGCGTGGGATTCGCTCTCGCGGGATTATATGAGCGCATACGGAAATACGCTTATGAGCTGGAGCGGAACAGTATTTGAATATTTAATGTCCGAATTGTTTTTGGATACTCCGCAAACCTCGTTGCTGGGAAAATCGTGCAAAAATGCGGTTAAAGAGTTTATCGCGGAAAAATGCGGAGGCGTGTGGGGCATTTCCGAAAGCGGTTATTTTACTTTTGATAACAACAGAAACTATCAATATAAGGCGTTTGGAATTGACAGTTTGAGCCTAAAAAGCGAACCTTCAAGCTGCGTCGTTTCGCCTTATAGCAGTTTTTTAAGTTTAAAATATAACCATAATGCGGTATTGAAAAATTTAAAAGAATTGGAAAAAAGGGACGCTTTAAACGAGCTGGGTTTCTTTGAGGCGTTAGACCAAATGGTAAACTCACGCTTGGTGTTGGAGTATATGGCGCACCATCAAGGAATGATTATGGCGTCGATAGCCAACTTTTTATGCGATGATTTTATTAAATCGGCATTTTATTTCAATAAAAAAATTGCGGGCGCGCGCTTGCTTTTGACTGAAAAAACAAGCGAACTTCGATATGAACCTAAAATTAAAAACAAATTCAGAAAGAAACTTGAAACGGGCGAGGAGTATTGCTCCTGCATAACGCCCGACGGACTAAACCGCGCTTACGCCGTTTTAAAAACCTCTGAGTATGGAATTGTTTTGGACGACTGCGGAAACGGTTATTCAATTTGCGATAGAATATATTTAAACCGTTTTAGAGCAGATAAAAACTATTGCTACGGTGAATACTTCTATGTTCAGGACGGCGATACAATTATATCCCCAACAAAGGCGCCAATGTATAAAGACGGCGATTATAAGACGGTTTTTACAAAAACTCAGGCAGATTTTTTAAATGGAAACGTAGCGCAAACGGTATATGCGCCGTCGTTCTTTGACGGAGAGCTAAGGCGTCTGTCTGTGGAAAACGATACCGACGCCGAAAAAACCTATAAGATTGCGTTTTATACCGAAATGAGCCTAAATTCCTTTGACAGCGACGCAAGTCATCGCGCGTTTTCTAACATTTTTGTTCAAACCGAATTTAGAGACGGAAACGTTTACGCAACCAGAAATTGTTTGGAAAAAAATAAAAACTTTTATTCTGCGATGCGAGTTTTTGGCGCGGATAAAATAAGATACACTACCAATAGATTTAATTTTGTTGGCAGAACAACAGGCTTGCATAATCCGCCCCAGTTTGATGTTACGACAAAATCGGACGACTTTGGCACGGTTTTAGAGCCTTGCTTTGCTTTTGTTGCAGAATTAAAAATACCTCCTCATTGCATAAAAAACATCGACGTATATATTTCTTTGGCAAACAGCTTGGAAAAAATTGAAAAGGAAATGGCGAGAGCGTCGTCGCCTCACTTTGCCGAGTTCACAAAAAAAGTGCCATATATTGTGAGTATGGACGATTCTCGAAGGCTTGACGAAAAGCATACCCGATTGGTTTCAAATTTGTTGGGATACTTGCTATTTGAACCATATGAGCAACAAAAATTGTATTATATTTGCGCGCAACACGCAAAATTTGTAACATATTCTGAAAATTTTTGCAAAAAAGTGTTGCTTTTTAAATATGACTATGGATATAAGAAACGTCTTGTTCAGGCTGCAAGAGTATGTAAATTTTTAAACGGAATCGGCGTGAGCGTTTCGCTTGTGGTATCCTATACCGAAAACGACAGTTATTACGAACCTATCAAAAAAGAGATAACAGATGCGGTTTCCGGTATGGTTGGAAAGGAATTTTTCTTTGTGACGGAAACCGAAATGCCTTACGAGATTTTAAAAGCTATGGCGTTTTACGATTTTGCCGATAAAATGCCAAATCCGGTAAGCTTTTTGTCAATTAAAAGGTATGTCGACACAAAGCCCGTATTTGCCGAAAGAAATATCATCTTAAAAAGCGGAGAGGGATTCTTTAGCGAGGTAGGTTATGAGGTGGTTCCACTAAATAAAAGAACTTTGTTGCCATATTCAAATATAATCTGCGGAGAATTTGGCGGTACGGTTGTAACCGATAACGGAGGCTATACCTATTTTCAAAACAGCAGAGAGTGGAAAATAACGGAATGGAGCAACGACGCCGTAATAGATAATCCGTCAGAAAGACTGGATTTGTCTGTCTTTGACGACGTTTATAGATTAAACGGCGGAGCAAGCGTTGCAACAACACATTCTTTAGGAATGACGGAAATGTTTTTCTCCAACGAATTGCTGAGTGCGCAAACCTCGCAATATATCATCGAAAACGGAAAAGTAAAAATATACGAAATTGTCGTTTTCCCCAAACAAGACCTAGACGATGTAGAGCTGACTTTAAGCTTGGACTTGGTGCTTGGCGCAATAAGAAAACCTTGGTATATATATTATCGATTTGAGGAAAGCTCTGTAAAAGCAGTCAATATTGAAAACGGAAAAGAAGTTTATCTGAAAGTTTTCGGCGGAGAGTTGATAGCCGACGACCTCAATTTTAGCGCAAAATACAAGTTTTCTGCCGCAAAAAACGCAAAAAAGACTTTCTATTTTGCGTTCGGCGGAGATAAGGAAGCTATAGAAACGTTGGAAGCCTTTAATATTGGCGAAAAGAAGAACGAAAGCCTTGCATACTTCGGCGGGTTAAATCCCTTCTCGGTGGAAACCGGAAATATATGTTTGGATTTGTTTTTTAATAACTGGCTTATGTATCAGGTAGTATCTTGTCGGATTAACGGACGCACATCGTTTTATCAGGCGGGGGGCGCTATCGGCTTTAGAGACCAGCTTCAGGATTGTCTTGCGCTTATCTACAGCGATGCGACAAAAGCGAGAAAGCTTATTCTTTCGATTGCTGAGCATACCTATATCGAAGGCGACGTTATGCATTGGTGGCACGGAGAAAAACACGGCGTCAGAACTCGCATATCCGACGATAAAGTTTTTTTGCCATACGTTGTTTCGGAATATGTATCCGCAACGGGCGATTTGTCTATTCTTGACGAGAAACTTAAATATTTGACTTCCAAACAGCTTACTCCGCACGAAAAGGCGAGATACGAAGACCCAAAATATGCCGCCACAGAAGAAACCCTTAAGTTGCATTTAGAAAGAATTATGGATTGCGCTTACGCTTTGGGAGAAAACGGATTGATTTTAATCCGAGGCGGTGATTGGAACGACGCTTTAGACGAGGTTGGAAGCAAAAACTCGGGCGAAAGCGTTTGGCTGTCAATGTTTTATTACGACGTTTTGGGAAGAATGGAAAGCTATTATGAAGGCTATGAGCGTATGGTTTGGATAACCCGTAAAGGAAGGCTGAAAAAAGCCATAGAAAACTGCTTTACAGGGAAGCAATATAAACGGCTGGTAACCAAAGACGGCGAATGGCTCGGCGCAGATTTAGACGCTCCTTGCGAAATAGATATAATATCGCAAGCGTGGGCGTCGATATGCGGCGCCTGCAACAAAAAAAATGTTGAAACTGCGCTAGAAACCGCAAAAAAACGGCTATTTGACCAAAAAAACGGGCTAATTATGTTGCTAACACCCCCGTTTGATACGTCAAAATATTACGGCTATATTTCCTGCTATCCCAAAGGAATAAGAGAAAACGGCGGACAATATACTCACGGCGCGATTTGGTTTTTGATGGCGCTTATCAACGAAGGAAAAATTGACGAGGCGTTTGAACTATTTAATTCTGTTAATCCGTTGAGAAAGGGAACAGATTTAGATACGGTAAAACGATATAAGGGAGAGCCGTATGTTTTAGCGGCTGACGTCTATACCGGACAAAACGCAGGAAGGGCGGGTTGGACGTGGTACACGGGGAGCGCATCGTGGTGTTATAAACTTATTTTGGAAGGCTTTTTCGGCATACGTCTAAAGGGCGGTAACCTAGAATTGAAACCACGGCTACCAAATTTGTTGCAACAAGCTGTTATAAAATACCGCTTTAAAACGTCCGAGTATACAATTAAAATTGTCAGAGCTGACAAAAAAGGCTTTTTTGAAAACGATGTAGAAATTAAAAACGGCAATTTAATAAAGCCTGTGGACGGAGAAAACCGAAGCTTTGAGTTTAGAATATAACGATTATATTTTGCGTTATAAATAAAATAGCTTGCGAAACAAACGAAATTCTATTATAATATAAAATATGGATTTATTTGATTATGCAAACGAAAAAAAGGAGTTAGCGCCTTTAGCTGAGAGAATGCGCGCCACAACTTTGGACGAATTTATCGGGCAAACACATATTGTCGGAGAAAATTCTCTTTTGCGTCGGGCTATAGCCGCCGATAAGCTGGGCAGTTGCATTTTTTATGGCCCTCCCGGCACGGGTAAAACGACGCTCGCCAACATCATTGCAAAAAATACAAACTCGGCATTTGAACAGCTTAACGCAGTATCAAGCGGTGTTGCCGATGCAAAGCGCATTATCGAGGAGGCGAAAAACCGTTTGTTGATGTACGGAAAACGCACCTATTTGCTTTTAGACGAGTGCCATAGGTGGAATAAAGCGCAATCGGACAGCGTATTGCAAGCTATTGAGCAGGGTTCGATTATATTTATTGGAAGCACAACTGAAAATCCATACGTTTCGATGACAAAGGCGATAGTGTCACGCTGTCGGTTGTTTGAATTTAAAAAACTATCCGACGCCGAAATTATCATCGGTTTAAAACGCGCCATTATTGAACCTCGTGGGCTTGGCGGTTTTAAGCTGAAGGTCGATGACAAGGCGTTAAGCCATTTGGCGTGGGCGTCAAGCGGAGATATGCGCACGGCGTTTAACGCATTGGAGCTTGCGGTTTTAACCACAGCCATAAACAAAAACGGTATTATTGAGGTTACGGCGGATATCGCCGCGCAATCTATTCAAAGACGTGTTCTATCCGTTGATGAAAGCGGATATTATGATATGATTTCCGCTTTTTGTAAATCCTTGCGAGGAAGCGACAGCGACGCCGCCATATATTGGGCGATGAGATTGATTGACGCAGGTTGTGACCCGATGTTGATATTACGCAGGCTTATTGTGCATTCCGCCGAGGATGTCGGGCTTGCCAACCCAAACGCGTTGGTAGTTGCGACTTCGGCGATGACGGCATTTGAAAAAATCGGTTTGCCTGAAGGTAAAATTCCGTTGACAGAGGCTATTATATATATTTGCGAAAGCGAAAAATCTAATTCGGTGGTAACGGCTTTAGGCGGAGCGGAAAACGCTGTTGAAACAATAAAGGCAGAAGAAGTGCCGATATATCTAAGAGACGGAAATTATAAGCAGGAAAAAATTTCGGGCTATAAATATCCGCATGACTTTGGCGGTTATGTTGAACAACAATATTTGCCAGACGATTTAAAGTCGGCAAGGTTTTATGAGCCAAGCGACCACGGCTATGAAAAAATAATTCAAGACAGACAAAAAAGGTTAGGGAAGTTTTATGCTAAAAATAAATAATTTATCCAAAACTTACGGCAAAAGCAACGAAAAGGCTGTTGATGATTTAAATTTAGAAGTCAAAAAAGGCGAGATATTTGGTTTTATCGGGCCTAACGGCGCGGGAAAATCCACAACTATCAAATGCGTTACCGGGATTTTGGGCTTTGAAGAAGGCGAAATCCTTATAAACGGATACGACTTGAAGAAAGAGTCTATTTTGGCTAAAAAATCAATCGGATACGTGTCCGACAGTCACGTTATTTATGAGCGGTTGACGGGCTTGGAATATGTCAACTTTATGGCGTCGGTTTACGGAATGCAGGACCCAAATGAAATTAAACAACGTTTAGAAAAATATTTGGAAATGTTTAATCTTAAGGACGCAATTAACAATCCTATAAAATCCTATTCGCACGGTATGAAACAAAAGATTAATGTTATCGGCGCAATAATCCATAATCCCGATTTGCTTATTTTGGACGAGCCTTTAACGGGGTTAGACCCGCAATCGGCTTTTGAACTTAAAGAGCTTATGCGTGAGCAATGCGGCGAGGGTAAGACCGTTTTCTTCAGCTCGCACGTTTTGGACGTTGTGGAAAAGGTTTGCGACCGTGTCGGAATTATCGATAAAGGCAGACTTATCGCGGTCGGCACTATTGAGGAGCTTAAACACAATACCGACAGCAGCTTGGAAAGCTTCTTCCTTTCCGTTACCACAAAAGAAAATAATTAGCGCTTATGAAAGAATATCTTTTAATTTTATCTCTCCTCCTCAAACAAAATTTTCGAGGAATGAGGGGGAAATATCTGGAAAACAAGGATAACGAGCCCAAAAAAAATAAAATCGCGTTAAAGCTTCTTAACGCTTTCGGGTTGGTTTTTGGTTTTGGCGTAATTATTGGAATGCTATACGTTCTGATACACGTTATGACTTTACTATGCGCCATAGAAAATCTTTCGTTGGATTTTTTGTCAACAATCATTTCAGGCGGACAAATTATGATAATCTTTTTTGGGATTCAATCCATATTGTCGAATTTGTTTTTTGCCCGAGATAATGAGTTTTTGGCGCAGTTACCCGTAAAGCCTCAAGTTATATTTGCGGTTAAGATGACGGTTATTTATTTAAACGAATTGCTTATTACCACGCTTTTTATGCTTCCGATTATTGCAGGCTTTATAAGCGGTTCGTTAGTGGGCGGCGTCTATATCCCGTTCTATTTTTATTTGTTGCTTCCGATAATTTTCCTGTCCGCCCCGATTATACCGTTGGTTATTGTTGCAGTTTTATCGTTTCCGCTTATTAAGGTGGTTTCCTATTTTAAAAAACGTACCGCAGTTACGCTGATTGCAAGCATATCCGCTTTCGTTCTGTTCTTCGCAGGATATATGCTGCTTGTGCCTAATATAGACAAGTTCTTTACGATTGAGGGACAAGCAACCATTTTAACGCAACAAATGCAAAATACAATATCCGGGGTTGGACGATTTGTATTTTATAATCATTCTCTAGCGTCGGTTGCGCTTGGCGTTAAGCCGTGGTTAAACTTGCTGATTTTTGTTGTGACGTTGGTGGGTAGCGTTGCGCTTATTTTGTGGCTGTCGTCGCTCTTGTTTGCAAAGGCGGCGTCAAAAAGCGGCGAAAGCGCGGTGGAAAAAGGAAATACAACCATAAAAACAACACCGATTTCCTATAAAAAAACCTTGTTTATGAGGGAATTTAAAACGTTGTTCCGTGACCAAAACTTTGCCTTTAATTCAATTATGGGAAGCATTATGACGCCTTTGATTATTGCGGTTATGACATTTTTGGGCGTTACAAATCAAAGCTTTACGGGCGCGGGCAACGCGTCGGAATTTGTTTCGCAGTTTTCGGCAGGTGGATTTATTCTTTTTTATACGCTTATGCTGATGTGCGGTATGAACTATACTGCATCGCTGGCGTTTACACGAGACGGAAATACTTTTTATACTTTTAGATATTTGCCGATAAAGCTAAACGATATTATAAAAGCCAAGCTTAACCTTGCTAACGCAGTTTCGGCAGTCGGGTTGGTTTTAGTGGGCTTAGTGTGCATAATTTTTGTGAAGCTGAAAATATACATTCTGTTTCCGATGTTGCTTACAATCGGGATTTATCAATACGCCTTCAATTTGCTTAGCCTATACCGTGACTTAAAACGTCCTAATGTGACTTGGATTAACGCTTATGAGGCAATCAAAAGAAATTTTTACCCGATGATTCCTATGTTTATCGCAATGGGCATCGGCGTTGTATGTATGCTTGGGGCGCAGTTTGTGGTGCTTATCAAAATCGGCAGTTGGGCAATCGGATTGATTTATTGGCCAGCTGTTATCGCGGGCGGTATAGCCATAATTTTTGTCGTTAAATATTTGTTTAAGAAAAACGCGCAAGAGTTTTTCGATAGAATCGACTGCGCAAACAACTAGAGAGGATATATGAAAAAAATTGGATTAGACGTTGGCGACGTCAGAATTGGGATTGCCGTAAGCGACCTATTGTGTATGATTGCTTCAGCCAGAGAAAGCTATACCCGTACCAAAGACGACGAGAAAGACTTTGCCTATTTTACAAAGCTGGCTAAAGATGAAAACGCCGATTGTTTTGTTTTGGGGCTTCCGCTAAATATGGACGGTACCGAGGGCAAAAGGGTAGAGGTCACCAAAGAGTTTGGCGACAAACTTCAAAGCTTTAGCGGAATTAAAGTGGTATATCAAGACGAAAGGCTTTCGACGGTATCTGCGGAGAGAATGCTTATTGAAGGCAACGTAAGACGTGATAAACGCAAAAAAGTTATTGATAAGGTGGCGGCTTGTATAATTTTGCAGGCATACTTAGATAAATAAATTCTAAGTTTTATCATTGGCTTGCTTTGCGTTGACAAAACATTGGAAAAAGTTGTATAATTTATTTGTTTGAGATATACTAAAATATATCGGCAGGCAGGGGTTTGAATTTACCCCGAATTAAAAATAAAAACGATAACCTTAACAGTTATAAAAGGAGTTAATAATGGCAGACGAAAAAGACATCAACCAGAACATTGATTTAGAAGAGGATTTTGAAGACGAAGAAGAGATAATCACCTTATTTAATGAGGAAACTCAAAAAGAAGAAGAGTTCCGTATTATTGAAGTTATCGACCACGATGAAAAAGAATACGTTTTACTAAACCCTGTTGAGCCCGATGAAGAAATCGGCGAAGACGAGGTAATCATATGCGAAATCGGCGAGGACGAAAACGGCGAGGGATATATTCTCCCTGTAGACAGCGAAGAAACTTTACAAGCCATCTATGATAAGTATGTGGCAATGTATGAAGAGGAAGAAGGCTGCTGCTGTGATGACGAGTGTGATTGTGACGACGAATGCGAATGCGACGATAAGTGCGAATGTGAAAAAGGTTGCGATTGCAAAAAATAGTTCAAGTTTTTAAATAAACGCTAAAAACCGCTGTTATTTTTGAAAATACTGCGGTTTTTTTGTTATAAATTTAAAATTTCGATAGAAGAAAATAGCGTAAAAAGTCACATATTTTTCAGGTATTTTATTTGTAAAAAAAGTTAATATTTAATATTAAAATAGCGATATTTGTTTGCCTTATAAAAAATTGTGTGCTATAATTTCCACATTAAATTCCGCACGTACGGGCTTGCAGAGCGTTGCCGATATCGGTTTAATCTGCTTATATCCTGTTCGGAGGAGAAAAAACGGAGGTATTTTTTATGTCAGTTACATCTATGAAAGCCTTGCTTGAAGCAGGCGTTCACTTTGGTCATCAGACCAAACGTTGGAATCCCAAAATGTCCAAATACATCTATGCCGCAAGAAATGATATTCACATTATCGACTTGCAAATTAGCGTAGATATGGTTGAAGAAGCTTATAGCTTTGTTCGTGACATCGCTGCTCAAAATAAGAGCATTTTGTTTGTCGGCACAAAGAAACAAGCTCAAGACGCCATTCAATCAGAGGCTGAACGTTGCGGTATGTATTTTATCAATCAACGTTGGTTAGGCGGCACTTTAACAAATTTCAAAACAATCAAATCCCGTATTGACCGTTTAAACAAGCTAACCCAAATGGAAATCGTTGGCGAATTCGATATGCTTCCCAAAAAAGAAGTTATCAAATTAAAGGCTGAACGTGAAACTCTGGAGAAGAACTTAGGCGGTATCAAAAATATGCGTGACCTTCCCGGCGCGTTGTTTGTGGTTGACCTCAAAAAAGAAGAAATCGCAGTCAAGGAAGCTCGTTTATTGAACATTCCTATCGTTGCTGTTGTTGATACCAACTGTGACCCCGATTTGGTTGACTATGTTATCCCCGGAAACGACGACGCTATCCGCGCTATAAAATTGTTCGCTGGCTTAATGGCAGACGCCGTTATTGAAGCTAAACAAGGCAAAGACGCTGTTGCTCCTACAATTGAAGCTGCAATCGACGCTGCAATCGAAAGCGAAGACGAAGAAGAAGTTGTTGAAGAAATCGCTGTGGAAGAACCCGTTGTTGAAGCTGCGCCCCTTACCAAAGAGGAAGCTTTAGAAAAGGCTATCGCAGAAGCTGAAGAGAAATAGGAGGTATTTTATGTCATTTACTAGTAAAGACGTTATGGATTTGCGCGCACGTACAGGCGTTGGTATGATGGATTGCAAAAAAGCTTTGACTGAAACCGATGGTAATATGGAAAAAGCTATTGATTATTTACGTGAAAAGGGTATCGCAAGCGCGGCAAAAAAAGCCGGTCGTGTTGCATCTCAAGGCATCGTTGAAAGTTATATTCATATGGGCGGTAAAATCGGCGTTATGGTTGAAATCAACTGTGAAACAGATTTTGTCGCAAACAGCCCCGACTTTAAAACATTTGCGCACGATGTCGCTATGCAGATTGCCGCTATGAAGCCTACTTGTGTTGCAATTGAAGACGTTAACCCCGCAGATATTGAAAAAGAAAAGGAAATTTTGACCGCTCAAGCTATGAACGAGCCTAAACCGAAGCCGATTGCTATCATCGAAAAAATGGTTGAAGGTCGTATAAGCAAATATTATAAGGAAGTTTGCTTGTTAGAGCAGGATTTCTTTAAAGATACCGCAAAAACCATTAAGGATTTATTATTGGAAATTACCGCAAAAATCGGCGAGAAGATTGCCATTCGCAGATTTGTTCGTTACGAGATGGGCGAAGGCTTAGAAAAAAAGAAAGACGATTATCTTGGCGAAATCAGCGAGAACCTTGCAAAAATGCAAGCTAATAGCTAGTTATTTTTGGGACACAGTTTTGTGTCCCTTTTTTTATAATTTTGGAGGTGACCTACTATGGCATACAAAAGAGTTATTATTAAAATCAGCGGTGAAGCTCTTGCGGGCGATAAGGGCTTTGGCTTAAATAATGAGGTTGTCGACGCTGTTGTTGAGCAAATAAGAAAAGTTAAAGAATTAGGCATTCAAATCGGCATAATTATTGGTGGAGGCAACTTTTGGCGCGGACGTCAAGGCACCGAAATGGACCGTACAACCGCCGACCATATGGGAATGTTGGCAACGGTTATTAATGCGCTCGCTTTGCAAGACGCCTTGGAAAGAAGTGATATTCCTACCCGTGTTCAAACTGCGTTGACAATTACACGAGTTGCGGAACCGTATATTTTGAGAAAAGCCTTAAGACACCTTGAAAAAGGGCGCGTTGTTATTTTTGCGTGCGGAACGGGAAATCCCTATTTTTCAACAGATACAGGCGCAGCGTTACGCGCGGCGGAAATCGGCGCAGACGTATTATTACAAGCAAAAAACATCGACGGCGTTTACGACAGCGACCCGAGGAAAAACCCCGACGCCAAAAAACTGGACGAGCTATCCTATATCGATGTAATAAAACAAGGTTTGGCGGTTATGGATACAACGGCGGTTTCGCTTTGTATGGAAAACAAAATTCCGATTATAACTTTTGCCTTAAGTGAAAAAGACAGCATTGTAAAGGCGGCAACGGGCGAAAAAATCGGTACAATCATCAAATAATTTATGACAAATAATAAATTTTTTATTGAAAAATGCAAAGTTTTTTTGCATTTTTTCTTTTTAAATTTGCAAAAATTGTATTTTTATTTTTAAGTAATATTAGCGTTTGTTTATCTAAAAAATTATCTTGCTTTTTGTTCCCTATTTTGATATAATATAATAAGTATTTTGAAATCTGGAGGATTATATGGCATACGGTATTGAAGAAATCGATTTACTTTTTGATTGTTATGAAGAAGATAATAAAAAAACATTGGAAAATTTTAAGACGGAATTGCAATCTATTCGCGCGGGAAGGGCAAACGCTCACATTTTAGACAAGGTAACCGTCGACTATTACGGAGCTCCAACTCCGATTAATCAAATGGCTAATATTACGATTGCCGAAGCGCGCGTACTAGTTATCAGCGTTTGGGATAAATCGGCTTTAAAAAATGTCGAAAAAGCCATTTTGGCGGCAAATGTCGGGATTACGCCCAACAACGACGGCACGGTTATCCGTTTGATTTTCCCGGAAGTCACAGAAGAACGCAGAAAGGAATTAGTTAAGACCATTAAGTCCGGCGCAGAAAGCACGAAGGTCGTTTTAAGAAATCATCGCCGTGACATTAACGAGGAACTTAAAAAGTATAAAAAAGACAGCATCATAACCGAAGACGACTTAAATAATTTTTTAGCCGACGTAGATAAAGTTCTTTCGGGCTTTATTGAAAAAGTAGATACGCTTGCAAAAAATAAGGAACAAGAGGTTATGAGCGTATAATGCTGGACCTTATCGGTAAAAGCTTAAATATTGCCTTAAAATCACTATCCGATGAACAACGTAAAGTTATTGTCAAAAAAAACGACAGCAAGGGTGACAATGTTTTTGATGATGAACTTGTTGTTCAAATAAAAGAAACCGAAGACGACATTATTTTGGTTACCTCTAAGTTTAAATTAAAGGTGTAATTTTATGGCGAACAACTTTTTTGAGGTTCGCCAAATTCATAAGGAGTGTATGAGCAATAAATTACCAAACCACATCGCATTTATAATGGACGGGAACGGCAGGTGGGCGAAAATGCGCGGTCTACCTAGGTCGGCAGGTCATCGAGCAGGGGCTAGAGCTTTAAAAAAAGTGGTTGCCGCCGTGGCGGAACTGAAAATTCCATTTATGACAGTCTACGCCTTTAGCACGGAAAACTGGGCTAGACCTAAAGACGAAATTGATACAATATTCGAAATGATAATGGATTTCAATAAAAAGGAACTAAAAAACCTTTTAGAGCAGAACATTTGCGTCAAGTTTATTGGAAGTCGAGACGGGCTATCCGAGGACTTAATTAAATCCATAGATACCATATCGGATAAAACGTCGGTTTGTACGGGGACTACCTTGAATATTGCGTTTAATTACGGCGGTAGAGAAGATATATTACAAGCGGTAAACCACGCCGTTGAACTGGGGCAACCCGTTTCGGCAAAGCAATTTGAAAATTTGCTTTATACAAGCGGACAGCCTATGCCGGATATTATTGTAAGGTCAAGCGGAGAATATAGACTTAGTAACTTTTTATTATATCAGGCAGCGTATGCCGAACTTTTCTTTGTTAAAGCGTTATGGCCTGATTTTAATAAAAAACAAATTGATAAAATATTGGAGGAGTATTCGTCCAGAGACAGACGCTTTGGCGGAGCTACGCAAGAAAATGCTTAAACGTTTATTGACAACGATTGTATTGGTGACGTTTGTGGTTACGCTTATTGTTTTAGGCGTTTCCAATTACGTTTTTTTTGATGTTTTAATTTTATTTTTTGCAACTTTAGGAACTTACGAAATATACCACAGCTTTAAAATCAGCGGATATAAAAACAGCTTATTTCCGCCTTTGTTGCTGGCAATAGGCATTTATCCGTGCTGGCATTTTTTAGGGTTGGAAGGGCTTATCTTAATTGGAAGTATTAGCGTTGCGCTTGCGTTGACGATATTTACGTTTAAGGGCGAAATGGAAATGAAGGATTTAATGGCGACAATCTTTTCTTTGGCTTATCCATATTCGCTTATATGTATTTCGTTTTTGCTCACGAAGGAGCATTGCGCTACCTTCTGCATAGCCTTTGCGGTGTTTATTCCCGTATTTGCGGATACGTTTGCTTATCTTGTGGGAAGCGCCATAAAGGGACCCAAGCTATGTCCGACAATCAGCCCCAAAAAGACTATTGCGGGCGCTATCGGCGGTCTGTTTGGCGCAGTTTTGGGTTCTGTTTTGTTTTTCCTCTTATTCGACTATTCTAATTGGTTATCAGTTGGTTATGTGCCGTTTTCAGAGAATATCGGCATATCTGTTACAATATACATAGTGTTAGGCTTATTAGGAGGAGTTGTTTCCGAATTGGGCGACTTAGCTGCCAGTCGAGTTAAACGCGCAATCGGGATTAAGGATTTTGGAAATATCTTTCCCGGTCACGGTGGGTCGCTGGATAGGGTGGATAGCATAATGTTTATGCTTGTCCTTTTATTGATTACTTTCCAGTTTGTATAATAAATTGTTTATTGCGAAAGTTTTTGCAATAAATCCGTAAAATAATATAAGAGGTGTTAAAATGAGACAAGTTATTATTTTAGGCAGTACGGGTACTGTAGGTCGGCAAGCTTTAGACATCGTCAGACATAACAAAACCGACTTTAAGGTAATTGGCTTAACAGCTCACAAAAACATTCAGCTTTTGGTAGAACAGATAAAAGAGTTTCAACCCAGATATGTAGCAATTACCGACGACGAGGCGCGGAGAGAGTTTGTTAAGGTTCGACCGCCTTATGTGCAAGTTATTAGTTTGGATGAGCTTACTTCTTTAAAAACCGACGTCTGCGTTGTGGCGATGACGGGCGTTTGCGCGCTAAATCCGACGTTACGCGTTATCCGCGCGGGGACTTCTATTATTGCGATGGCTAATAAGGAAGCTATCATCACCGGCGGTAAATTTTTGTTTGACGCTTGTAAAAAGTTTAAAAACGAGATTATCCCAGTCGATAGTGAGCATAGCGGTGTTTGGCAATGTATGAAAGCCGGCAATCATGGCGATATTAGAAGGGCTATATTGACAGCAAGCGGTGGTCCGTTTAAAGATTATACAGACGAACAACTGGCGTTGGTTACACCGCAATTAGCCTGCCGTCACCCTGTTTGGCATATGGGCGCAAAAATCACGGTGGACAGCGCAACTCTTATGAACAAAGGCTTTGAAGTTATCGAAGCGATGAACTTGTTTGATTTACCGCTGGAAAAAGTTGACGTTGTTGTTCACCCGGAAGGCGTGGTGCACTCTATGGTTGAGTTTATCGACAACAGCGTTATCGCGTGTCTGTCATATCCTGATATGCGCGTTCCGCTTTTGGTGGCTATGGCTCACCCGGATAGATTCCAAAGCCCGGTGTCTCCGCTGGACTTGACAAGAGTAGGTTCGCTTCATTTTGAAAGACCAAACCTAAATAAGTTCCGTTGTATGTCTTTGGCACTAGAGGCGGCAAAGTTGGGTGAAGCAAGCATTATCGCCTTGTCCGCAGCTGATGAAGTCGTTGTCCCTGCGTTTTTGGAGGGAAGAATAGGGTTTATGGATATGCCCAAGTATCTTGAAATGGCGCTAGGCTTTGTAAGAGCAGGAAGAATTGGTACGGTTGAAGAAGTTTTAAGTATAGATATGACTGTTAAGAAATATATTAGAAGTGCGTTGAGGTATTAATTTTAATGATACAAACTTTATGCGCGTTTTCCGACGTGCTTATGAACATTCTATATGTGCTTGCGGCTTTGTGTATGCTGATGTTTATGATAGTTGTACACGAGTTTGGACATTATTTGGCAGGTCGGAAGCTTGGTTTTCAGATAAATGAGTTTGCCATAGGTTTTGGTCCGCCGATTTTTAAAAGAAAATCCAAAAAATGCGGGCAGTTTTCAATAAGACCGATTCCGCTTGGCGGGTTTTGCGCTTTTGAGGGCGAAGACGACGACAGCGAAAATCCCGGCGCATTTAACAATAAGGCGCCTTGGAAGCGTATTATTGTGCTTTTTGCGGGCGCATTTTTCAACTTTGTTTCAGCGATGATTATCATTACGATTTTCTTTTCGGCGTACGGTGAAAGCGTATCGGTGGTTTCCACGCTCTATCCCGACGGCGAAGCGATTCGTTCTCAAACCGTTCAGGAAGGCGATATAATTTTGTCGGTGAACGGAAAAACCAAACATATTTTGACAAGCGACGATTTTACAGATATGTTTGAGTCTTGCGGAGATACCGCTGAAATCAAGGTTTTAAGAGATGGTAAAACCTTAAAGTTTACAATAAAAAAGGGCGCGTATTCCTATGTTGCGCCAATAGCTGAGGCTGACTTCTATCAAATTTTGCGCATTGTAGACAACCAATATGTTGCCGTCAATATCTTGCCGACGGATAAATTGGTTTCTATTGGCGGAAAAAATGTTTCCAGAATGGACCCCGACGAATTGCAACAAAAGAAACAAAACATTCAAAGCAGTACGGAATTGGTTTTTGAAAGAAACGGAGAGGAAATTTCGTGTTTTGTTACTGTTGTAAAAAAGGGAGATAGGTTGCGTTCTATCGATGGCGTTTTTCTTCCGGCTGTTTCCGACGCTGAATATGCCGAGCTTTTAAGCAAAATGAAGCAAGGAAGCGTTATTGCGTTTGGGCAAACCTTGACTATTGACGGAATGACAGGCAATTACAGCGTTCCGATTTTGGTGGATTCAAGTTCCATATGCTCATTTTCGGGCAGCGTTATTTCCGACTTTGGCGCAGATTATATATCTGAAGATTTCCGCTTTACCGCGGTTAGTCCCGACGCTGAAAATCCCGATGGATTAGAAACGTACGGCTTTGGCTTTACTCGTCAGCTTTCAAACGAAAAACTAGGGTTTTTCCGCTCACTCGGGCGAAGCTTTACCTATAGCTTTTTCGTTGTATTTAAAATATTAGCCCTGTTGGGCGCATTGATTACAGGCAAAATGTCGCTTGCAAGCGCAGGCGGACCGATTACCGTTATATCAACAGTCAGCAGTGGGTTGGCTCAAGGCGGAATGCCGTATTTAATTTATATCACGTGTATATTGTCTGCAAACTTAGCCGTGATGAACTTGCTTCCTATCCCCGCGCTAGACGGTTCTAAAATTGTGTTTACTGCAATTGAATGGATAAGAGGTAAACCTATAAATCGAAAAGTTGAAGCAATAATACACACAATTGGTTTGGTTCTTCTTTTCGGATTTACTATATTTATTGATATTTTCCATATGGTGAGTTGATATGATGACCAGAAAAATTCACGTTGGCAATATGACAATCGGAGGCGACTCTTGTGTAAGCATACAGTCAATGTGCAATACGAAAACTGATAAAGTTGAAGAAACCGTTGCCCAGATTTTGTCTTTGGAAAGTCTGGGTTGCGACATTGTTCGGGTTACGGCAAACACAACCGAAGCCGCAACCGCAATAAAGAATATTGTAAAACAAATTCATATACCGTTGGTTGCCGACATTCATTTTGATTATAGACTAGCTTTACTTTCTGCTGAAAACGGCGCTTCAAAAATTAGGATAAATCCCGGAAATATCGGTGGAGTTGAAAAAATAAAATATGTTGCCGATTTTTTAAAAGAAAGGAAAATTCCAATTAGAATTGGCGTAAACGAGGGCTCTTTGGACAAAAGCTTGTCACATTTACCTCGTGTTGACGCATTGGTTCAAAGCGCGTTGGATAACGTTTCGGCGTTGGAAAACGTCGGTTTTTATGATATTGTTGTTTCAATAAAGTCGTCGTCGGTTAAAAATACTGTTGAAGCAAACAAAAAATTCTCCGCTGTGTGCGATTGTCCGCTACATATTGGAGTTACCGAGGCGGGGACTTATAAACGTGGCATTATTAAAAACTCGGTGGGAATAGGCGCGTTGCTTTTAGACGGGATTGGCAATACGGTTAGGGTATCCTTGGCAGATAAGCCTGAAGAAGAGGTTATTGCCGCAAATATGCTTTTAAAAAGTTTGGAGCTTAGAAAAGGCGTGGAAATTATTGCGTGTCCCACCTGCGGTAGAACAAATATCAATGTTATTGAGTTTGCCGATAAGCTTGAACGCTTGACTGCAAATATAAATAAAAACATCAAAATTGCCGTTATGGGTTGTATTGTAAACGGAGTGGGCGAATCCGGCGATGCAGATTTTGGAGTCGCTGGGGGAAAGGAGCGCTCGGCAATATTTAAAGATGGAAATGTGATAAAAACTGTTGAAAACTGCAATATACTATGCGAATTGGAAGGGTTATTGAAAGAATTTACTGATGAAAAAATTTGATGAGGCTATAAAAGAGCTGACAAAACTAAAATATCCATACATACGATTTGTTAGGGCGGAATATTCTGTTTCTGCCAATAAACTTACCATATTCTTTTTAATACGCTATGACAAGTTGGACGACGGCAGCTTTTCCGATAAGGAAAAGGCTGAAATTAATTCTGCGTGCGCAACTCTTCTATCCGACGAAATTACCTTCACGGTAAAGTATGTTAAAGCTTGCGCCGACGTTGAAACTGTCAGAACAAAATTTTTGCAATATCTTTCAAAACGAGAGCCTATAATATGCCAACAGCTACAAGACGACAGCATAGATATTTGCGTTGAGGAGTCTTATATTAGTATATCGGTGATTTCCTTATCTAATATAAATTCCATAATCAATGACGAGTCTTTTAAAGAAAACTTATTGAGTTATTTATATGAAAACTTTGTTGAAGATATCACGCTAAATTTTTGTGAAAAATATGTAGATGATACAAAAAAAGCGCAGATTATTGAAAAAATCAAAGAAAACTTTGATAAACACTCCAAAAAGAATGAAATTCTTGTAAATGACGAAGGCGTTGTTATCAAAAAACCGAACGCTTTTGACGACTTGTTTTCCGACAACGAGGAAACTATTGTAATTTCTCAAAACGCGCGGTTAGTCAATTTAAAAACGCAGGATTGTCTTTTCGGCAACCGTATGCCAACAAGTATGCCGTGCTACATAACCGACATTAAAGACAGCTATGAGCACGCAGTCATATGCGGTACTGTTTCCAGCGTGCGTAAACTGGAATATGCAAACAAAAACTTTAACAAGGTTTTAAATCCTAAGGCTAGGTTTAAGCCCAATACCAAGGACGAAAAGCTGGCGCGGTATGTTTTCAATCTAAACGATACAACGGGCATTTTTCCCGTTATATGTTTTCCGCAGTGCTTGTCCAGCGAGAAACTGGATACTTTTTTGACGGACGGCGCAACGGTTGTTTGCGAGGGAAAACTTAAGGTAAACAACTATGAAGAGTTTCAAATGACGGCAGATTGTATTTGGCTTGCAGATATTGATTTTTCGTCCATCAATGCAGAACTTCCCAAAATGCGTGAAAACGCAAATTACCGCATAGTTTTCCCCGAAAAATATCGTGAAAGCGTGCAGGCAAGCATTGACGATTTGGAGCATTCAATACAAATCCCCGCATATTTAAGAGGCAAAACCTTTGTTGCGTTTGACTTGGAGACCACGGGGCTTGACGTACGGACGGTTAGTATTGTGCAAATTGGAGCAGTTAAAATCGCCGACGGGAAAATTGTTGAGACGTTCCATTCTTTGGTTAATCCGATGTGCGCTATCCCGCCAGAGACCACAAAAATCCACGGAATAACCGACGATATGGTTGTATCTGCGCCCGAGTTTTCGGATATTCTACCTGATTTTTATAAGTTTACAAGAGGTTGTACGCTTGTCGGACAAAACTTATTTGGCTATGACTTGCCGATTTTAAACCGCTTGGCCAAAGACGGTGGCTATGTTTTTGATAATCCAACACTAGATACGCTTATTATCGCAAAGCAACATATAAATTTGCCTAGATATAATCTGGATATGCTGTGTAAGCATTTCGGGGTTATCCTTGTAAACGCCCACAGCGCCGACGCCGACGCGCTTGCCACGTCAAAATGCTTTATGAAATTGGCAGAAAAACTATAAGATAGTTTATTCTTAATTGACATTTTATATATTAAATTTTATAATTAAATAATATTATTGTATACAGAG
>CAZSAC010000021.1:0-25629 GCA_964604875.1 uncultured Bacteroidaceae bacterium
GGTATTAAAAAGCCTTGGAACAAATCTCAGTTTAATAAACAGAATTGCGCTGTGTTTTTTTGGGGTGGTTTTTATTTCGATAATTCTAATCTCGATACTATTAGGTGGCTTAGTTAATCAAATTTTAATGCAATTTATCGAAAAACTTTTATTAAGAAACGATATAATACTTTGTACCTTGTTTGCATTTGATATAATTAGCGCTTTTTCGTTTATACTTGTAGTTACCTGTTCAATTATTCTATCCTATTTTTTAAGTATTAAACCTCTAGTCGGAGTAAATCTGAGAAAACAAGCTCAAGTAATACGAGAATAATTTTTTACTTTACTACTATTTAACATAAAATTTGAAGCGGGGAAATTGCAAAATACTTTTGCCATTTTCCCGCTTCATTAATTTGCTGTTTGTGATTTGCTCCTTGGGTTTTAAATATAGACGTTAAAGCTATAATTTACATTTTAGTTACGTTATTTTCGCCAAAGCTATAGGCGTAGTCATATTCGGTTGGAGACTGAAGAGCCGTCACATAGCTTTGATAAGTGAAATCAACATTATATAAATCTACATTTTTAAAAGCGGCAGTATATTCAACGCTTACCTTGCCGGCGTTTACGCTTTCATTAAACACTGCTTTTGTTGTTTTATACTCACTTCCGTTAAATACGCTGTAGCTTATAAAATAATAGCCGCCTAGTTTTTTAATCTCCAAAACTCTTTCATTTGTATTAAACGTGATTTTGATTCTATTGTTGGCTTTGTCGAATTGACAAGTATAAACGTCGCCGTTTATCGTTGCGGAATATATCCCGTTTGCAAAACTTATAGATACGTCCTCACTTGCGCTGTCGCTTTTAATTAAATAAGGCACTAAATATTCAAAGAAATCAACGTATTCCAGCGCACCTTTAATATCGTAAAGGTCGCTGTTAGGCTGACTCCACTTTTCGCTGTCAAGCTGATATTTCTCGTCAACGGCAGTATATAATACGTTTATTTTACCAAATAGCTCGTCAACAAACACTTTTTCGGCGCTGACCAAATTATTTGTGACGCTGACGGAATTATTTTCAAGCTTGAAAATGACATCGCCATTGTCGGCATACGAGGAATTTACTATTTCATTTTTATAGATAGTATCCGTATTTGCGTTTATGTGTTTCGTTAGGGAGACAACAATTTTTTGATTATCAAATATCGCTTTTATACAGTTGATTTTGTCGCCGTCGTAAGACTTTAGCAGCATCGCATATTGCGTATCGCTGATTTTGTTAAATTCGATTATGCAGTTTATGCCGTTTTCCGCGCCGACGCCCGACGTAATTTTTGCAGAAAGACTTTTTGTAGCTTCGTCATAGCAGATAGTGTCTTCATACCAATATCTTCTGCCAAACTCTTTAGAGGCTATAAGCTTTGCGGTATATTTATCCCCTTCGAAGCTCACCGATTGTTTAAGCATCTGCCCGCCAAAATCGTTTTCGGTTGTGATATCAAGCTTGCCGATGTGGTTTAAATATATTGCATTAATACCCTCATACAGCAAAATTACGCTTCCGTTATGATTGTCCAATAAATCATCCTTAACCAAATAATAGTTGGAATTAACTTCACTATCCAAATTATTTATATTGATTTTTTGTGTAAGCTGATAAAAAATACCGCTAGGCAAATTGGTGTAGTCAGAATAAATGGTTTTTAAGAAGGATAAAGCTTCGTCACGCATAGGCAGATTTTCTTTAATATGCACTAGCATAGTTGCGCTATAGCCTTTATAATTAAATGTAAGGGTATGGTTTCCGGCTGTTTTTATTTTTGCGATATCCTCAGCGCTTAACATAGCCTCAGTGGCAACCACCGACGAGGTATTACCATTTTCCGAGCAATATATTTTATAGTTAGACAGCGCAAAATCGTTCAATAGATATATATCCGTATCCTCGTTATTGCTGATAGTCTTCCCGTCTTTTTCAATCAAAATAAAGCCGCTTCCGCCTGTATTATCATTGCCTCCGCCAATATCGGCAGCTTCAACAACTCCAAAATAAATGTCAAATGTTTTGTCCGTGTTGTTTTCATAGTCAATACCAAACGTATACGCGATTGAGTTTGAAACCTTGACTGCGGAAAGCTCATCCTCAACCAACGTCCAACCTGAAGCTGTCAGCGATGTTTTTATTGAAGCGTAGTATTCCGCAGCTGTCGTCGTTGAGCCCGTAACCTTAACTTCATATGCGCTTTTGTTATTGAAGGAGTACGATTGTCCGCTTAACGAGGTTGCAGAAGGGAGCGTAATGCTTTCAGCTACTGCTTTTTTTACATTTTCTTCAAGAGCGACCTTATCGGTGCTTGAAGGCAAATTGCGGATTATATCTTGAGCTTCTTGATATGTTGCGCCCGAGTCTTCTCCGCCGTTGCCCTCATCGTCGTTTTTTCCGCAAGCGACCAGAGAAAGACACAATGTCAAAACAATAAGTAATAAAAAACAAACACGAAACTTTTTCATAAACAGTTCTCCTAATTATTTTGAAAATATTTAGTACTTTCTGTATTATGATATTACTTAAAACAATAATTGTATATACATTAGTTCTAATGAAACAGGTAAAAAACTGCAAAAAATATCTTTAAAAAACGGATTACGCCGTTTTTTCATCTTCTTTTGCTGCTTCAAAGCAATATCCTTTAAACATCAAAACCAGCTCTATCTTACTATTCACATTCAGTTTTCGATATAAGCTTGTTTGATAGGTATTGATTGTAGAATAAGATAATTTCAATTCGGCGGCAATTTGCCTAAGAGTATTGCCTTTTAGTAAAAGCATACAAACCTCAATCTCTCGGGGAGATAGTTTGTAATTTTGAAATAATTCATTTTTTTTCAAACTGTTGTCAATGTCAAATTTAATTGAATCTTCCGTCCACTTATCGCTAAAATATGTCCGCGCAAAAACAGGAGAAACCGCCAACAATAAAACGACGATAATTGTCGAGAAGCTGGCAACCGTTATAGCCACGGAAGTAGGATTTGCTGACGCCCAGCTCCCTAACAGAGTGCCTGTTACTCCACCGACCACGCCAATCGTTACAACCGAAATTTTTACATATTTTAAGGAATTATATTTTTTGCCGATAACCCCCAAAATATAATACATATTAATCATTCCCATTGTTGAGGCAATCCCCATTAAAGCTGCGAAGCATCTTAGGATGAACAAGTTTTTATCGCCAAATAAATATAACAGCATTGCCACGACAAAAATGACAAAGGTAGTATTCCACGTTATTTCGTTTGCGTTTTTCTTAAAAAAAGCAAAAATTCCAAAATAAATAAAACATCCTAAAACCCCGCCTATATAATAAATCGGGTTGAGCGAAACCGTAAAACTTCCACTCACACTCAAGACAAACATTTTCCCAATGCCCTTGCAGAAAATAGCATAAAGACAGTTTAATACCAACGTTAAGTATACTTTAGGCTTCAATTTTGGAATTTCGTGATTACAATCAATTTGAATTTCATCGCTTAAATGTGAATTTTTAAACCCGATAATAGGAAGCAATCCCAATATAAGTATAACCAGAGAAGGCACTATGCCGTTTGTAATATTTAAAACGTTTGTTTCTTGCAAAATCATCAATACGCATATAAGTAAATTTGACAGAATAACAGAAAAAAACTTTTCGGTATTGTTTAAAATAAAAACAAAAGGAATTAAAATACTTGCGTTAACCAAACCCAAAAACAGTGATAACAAAATAGATAGAATCAATGATATTACGGCGTTTTGCCATACTAAAAAAGCAATCGAGCTAACAACAAGTCCTATTGCGCCGATATAAGAAATTTTTGCAAATTTATTTTTTGGCAGAATAACTACAAAAAATGCCGAAAACAACAAATTTAAAGAATGGATAAGCGTTCTGCTATTTGAGGGAATCAAGTCTGCCGACACCGGTGAAGCCGTCCACCAAGTAGTGAAAACTATAACCCACGCATAATAAATTATCCAAGTTAAAATATAGGGTAAATTCTTCCTGTTTATTTTTTCAGGAGATACTAAATTGTTTAGTTTAAAAGTATTTTTCCTAAAAGCATCATTCATATTCCCTATCCGTTACGTTTACAAAACTATTAATCTTGATAATACCAAATATCAATTCTAAAGTCAACGCGAAATTATCAGATTGACTTGACAATAAGCAGCATTTGATAAGCGGACATATTAAGCTTTAGGACGCCGTCCTTTACAAATTCAACTTTTTTTAAAGTTTTTCCATTTTGGGATATTTCGTAAATTGAAATTTTACAAGACGCGCCGTCAAAAACCTGCCATACTCTTTCAGCGTCCTTATCACTGTAGGCAACATAGGTATCTTCTAAGCCCTTATGCTTCATACATAGGGTGTTTCCGTCTTTAATGACTTGATTATGATGCGCAATTTTTTGCCCTTTTCTATAGGAAAACAATGAATCTTCAAATTGACAATACTGACCTCCGCCCTTGCCGTTGATGCTTAATCTTTTGTAGTGGTTAAGATAGTAATGTGGCAGCTGCACAGTGGCAAACTGAAGCATAAATTCCTTTTGCCAATCGAAATCCTGCTTATCTGCTTTTAAGAAAATGTCTTCTCCGTGGATATTTCCGTACAAAAAATCGCCTATTTTGCCTTTTCTTATCAATCCGCCACAATAAACGTCGGCTTGAAAATCAATATATTCTCTCTTATTCATTGTGGTGAGCCACCACACTGCGGGAATCAGCCCAATAACGTCTATAGGGTGTTTTTTGCTATGCTCTCTCGGAAGCCCGAAAATCGGCTTATTTTTAAGCGAATTATGCTCACGCAAGGTAAACTCCGTCGTAATATCTATGCCTTTTTCCCTTGCATACAAAATCATCTTTTTTCTATACGCCTGCATTTCGCTTATGGACACGTTAGGGGCATAGTTTGTATAGCATTGAAAATTGTCTACGTGTAGCGTCCCCTGTTTTTCGATAGGCAAAAAATTTAAAAGCCTATCAAATTGTCTTTTAAACAATCCGCTTTCCCAATACTCTTTTAAAGACGTCTTATAGCATTTTAGACCGTTATAATTCTCAATAGGCTTAGGATTACCTTTTTTATCTCTGATTAAAGCCTTGTTCTTAACAAATTCCTCAAAAGAAGGCGCATTTTCATAGGCGTCGCACCAATTTATATGTAAACTTATAACCGTATTATATTTTTTAGATTCCTCAATAAGCCACAATAAGCTTTGCAACGCAGAGTCGTCGCATTCCCGTTTTATTGCTTTGTTAACCTCAAAAAAGTCCGGGTATCTATCATCGTGACCGTTGTATTGCCACCCAACAAGATAAACTATTTTTTTAATTCCTAGCGACATATTGTCGACTTGACAAATTATATCAAGCGCTTTTTCAAGCGAGGTATGCACAACGCTTCCCCCTTTTCTATCAGGCTCGGCAAGAAGGATTTTCATCATCATACATTTAGAGTAATCGTAATTCGGCATATCTCCTCCTAGGTAGTCAGTTTTCTTATTATTGAAACATAGTCTTTGACCTTTTGCATATCATTATGCACGGTATAAACGTCCCTTTGCGTAAATTCAACGACGCAATCCTTTGTTGCGCTTATAGTTTTTTGAATGTGCTTTGTAAAACCTTCTTTATCAAAAACCTTATCCACGCCTAAATAATTTGGACTAGGCTTTCTGTGATATACAATGCCCGTATTTTTAAGATATTCGCCCATTTTTTCCTCATTACACCAAGGCGAAATAGACACTTTCTTTAAATTATGAAGCTTTGATAGGCAATTCTCCCAAATTGGGTCAACCGCCTCGCAACAGCCGTATGACAGCGCGCCGAAAATTTTTGAAATCTTTTCATAATATGGAAATATAAATTCCTCATACATTGCGGGGGAAATGCTTGAAGTTTCCTGACTGTCCATAAAGCCCCAAATATCTTCCGTCTTCACTTTTTCGTTTTTAAAATCCTTTTCGCCCTTCATAGTGGAGGAAAACGCATATGTGCCTTGTCCGACCCACTCGCCCGCGTTTGTGGGCAACAAAAAGCCTTTTGCTTCCAAATGCTTAAAATATTCAATATAATCATTGCTGAGCATTTGCATCATCTTGTGAAAAAGCTCGGGATAATCATACATTGAAAACATCATATTTTCTAAGCCCATTATGTGCACAACGTCCTGCGTGGGGACAGAATACAATGACTTTCCTATATATTTTACGGGTAAAATATCCCCAACAATGCTCTCGACATATTTTTTAATTGGCAAATCAATTATAGAGTATATTGAATATTTGGATTTTTTCAGCTTATCAAAATCCTCTTCCAAATCCTTGATTTGCTCAACAAAATGATGCCCTACGCTGTTGTCTAAATGGTCGACCAAAACTTTTAACCCAAATGGCTTAAAGCTAGACAATTTTTGAATGCCCACAAAGTTATTTACTACAGAATCGTCTTTAAACAGCTTTTGTCCCAGAAAACTGCCTAAAATTATTTTTTCTATCTCTCTTGCAATTTTACCCTTAGTTTGCAAAAGCGGGTCAATCGCCTCTTGACTAAAAGTACCCCACTCAACGGTAACCATCGGTCTGCCCAGAATACCGTCGTTATGCCTTGTCCATTCTTTTTTCAGCTCTTGCATATATGGCAAATTTGCATATTCCAGCTGAGTTTTTGCCAAATCCCTAATAATCTGTTTATCCTTACTTGAAATCATTTTCTTACTCCTTTATAACTTTCGCAAGCCTCAAAATAAGCCAAAATATTTTTAATTGGAACTTCCGGCTCTAAAACGTGCGTCGGCGATACGATTAAACCGCCTTTCGCCCCTGCGTAATCAAGATTTTTTATAACCTCTTTTTTGACATCCTCTACGCTGCCAAACGGCATAGTGGTTTGAGTGCCGATTGTCCCGAAAAAGGATAGCTTATCGCCGTATTTATCGAAAATTTCTTCAAATTTCATACACTCGGGTTGTATAGGGTTAAGAACGTTAACTCCGCAATCGATAAAGTGCTTTATTAATGGTTCAACGTATCCGCAACTGTGATAAAAAATCAAAATATTTGGTTTTATCGCCCTTGCGCTGTCAATAACCCTTTTAAGGCGCGGTTTTAGATAGGTTACATACATTTCCTCGCTCATAATCAGCGAGCTTTGCATTCCTACGTCGTCTCCTAGATATATCGCGTCAACGCCTGCCTGCGCATAGTTTTGCGCATTTATTACGGCGTTGTCAGTCACCTTGTCAAGTATGAAATTGGCGATAGATGGCTCATCTATCATATCAATAAGCAACATTTCCATACTTCTTATGTACCAAGCCTGCTCCCACGAGGTGCATTGCATACTTCCGACCACAAACCTTCCGCTTGCGCGCATCAGCATAACCAACGCCCTTGTAAAGACGGAAACTCCCCTTGAAAACTTGGGGAAAGGAAATTTTTCAACTTCTTCCAAGGTTTCGGCGTTTTTAAGCGGGTGCGCCATTTTTCTAAGATGATAGCAATCCTCGCTTCCCGCCTCTTGAGCAACTCCATACGCGTCGAAAACCGTATCGGGCTTAAGTTCAAAGTCATACAAACTGCGATAAAAACTGTCCGATTGCTTTTGAAATTTGCAACAATTCACATAAGCAAACGGGGATTTTGGCAGTTTTATTTTGTGACTTTTAACATACGCGTTAAATTCCTTTAAAAGTTTGGGCGTCATCGAAAAATCCACGGGGATATAGTCGTACCCTTTTTTATTGATTATATTAAAAATGTTTTGTCTTGGCGATGTTTTCATAGTTTTAAATATTATAAAATTTTGCAACAGCGTTAAAATATGCGTCGATGTTTTCCCACTTGCTGTCTGCGGGAATATCACACCCCGACGATATAACAAAATTGTCAAATTTGCTGCATTTTTTAAGCAGCTGCGTGGTTTCCTCCTCAATGGATTTTGGTGAACCGGTTCTGAAATCAACAGGATTAATGTTGCCCATTACGACCTTATCCTTTGGGAACTTTTCTAACACTTCCGCCATATCCACGGCGTTTCCAAAGTGATAAATATCTGCGTCAACCATACTTATTTTTTCAAGCAGAGGAATTGTATTTCCGCAATTATGGTAAGTGATAACAAAATCCTTGTCGTTTACCGCATCAAAAATCTTTTTTACAAAACGGCTCGAAAACCTTTCACACAAATCGGGGGATAGCAATCCTGCCGCAGGCTCCGCCATAATAACCCCGTCTGCGCCGACTTTTTTATACGCCAAAACATATTCAATGAGAAACTCAGAGCATTTCTCTAAAAGACGCAATACCTCGTCGGGATAGTCATAACACGCCAGCATAAGCTCAGTCATATCGAATATTCTGCCTGCCAACGAGTATGGACCAATAACACCGCACATCACCATTTTATCGGTGATTATTTTTTTTGCGGACGCAACTCCTTGTATATAAAGCCCTGTTCTACCTGCGCCCACCTGCGGGATATTAACGCTTTCAACGTCCTCGATATCGCTTAACGCTCCCTTTGTTACCGTGGGAATTTCGTTATCAAAAAACTTAATTTCCGCGCCGAAGCATTCTGCCTCAACAGATAAATCCATCATATTTAATGACGCCGATATCGGACATCTTTCGGCTATAATTTTCATTCCCTGCGCTTGAATATCACTGCTGTTTAACAATTCTTTAACAGAACAACCCAACAGTTGTGTAGATGGAAAAGACAAAATCGGCATAGTTAACGCCTTGTTTTCCAACAATTTTTTAACTTTATTTTTCATTCGGTTCTCCAAACATCATATTATTTATAAACAATTCGCTAAACCTTTTGTCGCAAGATAAATCTATATATTTTCCTTTTTCAGAAAACTCATCTATTTTTTGTTTTTCAAAAGCGTACATTATCGCGCCTTCTAAGCTGGAGTTTCCAACAACCTTATACTTTTCTTCAAACTCTTTGGGCAATAGCCCGACATTTATCGCTTTGACCACATCCAAAAAATCCGAAAATCCCCCGCTTAAATAAATGTTTTCTATGTCGTCCTTTAAAATATTTTGGGTTTCCAATAAGCAAAGCAAGGCAGAATAAATTGCAGATTTTGCAAGCTGAAATTCTCTTATATCCTGCTGTGTGAGCTTAACGTCGTCACATAGTGAAAACGCCTCCTCGCAAGTTAAATAACCACTTTCGTCTATTGCGCCTTTTTTTAAAAGATAGTCCACCGCCTCAATGAGCCCAGTTCCGCAGATACCTGTTGCGCGGACATTTCCAATCACTTTACAGTTGCCGTTTAAATCAATGGAATATATCGCCCCGTTTAACGCGTTCATTCCACAGCTAATGTTTGCCCCTTCAAAACATGGTCCTGCGGCAGCCGCCGTTGCTATACAAACTTTTTCATTAAAAACGGCAATTTCTGCGTTAGTACCCAAATCAATCAAAACGTTATATTTCCCCGACTTGGCAAATCCTACGCTTAAAATACCTAACGAAATATCCGAGCCTACAAAGGTAGAAATACCTGAAGCGGTAAAAACCCTACAATCGGCGTCAATGCCTAATTGTCTTGCCAAAACACTTCTGTTTTTTAAAAAGACGGGCGCGTAAGGCGCAACGCCCAAGCTGTCGATGTTTTCGTTATAAAGTATATGGAGCATTGTTGTGTTTCCCGAAACAACAATTTTTTCAATTTTAAAATCGTTTACCGATAAGCGAAAAATTTCAAGCTGGCGATTGATTGCGTCGATTACGCATTTTTGCATTTTTGACAAATTATTGTCCGACGAATTTCTTATTCGGGTTATGACGTCTGCGCCGAATACTACCTGCGGATTGGTGATTTTATTTTCAAAAATCAGCTCGTTATTAGAATTTACTACAGTAAAGTCGATGGTAGTTGTGCCTAAGTCTATTGCCAAAATCCCAACTTTATTGTCACAATTTGCGTCATAAACTCTTATATTCGAGTTTTCATAGTCTAACGTTTCTATGGTTTGATTTAACTTTGGATACGTTTGACAAGCCAGACACACTTTGCCATCGACAACAATTTTGCATTTATTACATTGCCTATCCCCACCGCAAAAAGCGTTAATATAAACGCCCTTGTCACGTAATTGAGACAAAAGCGTTTTATCCTCATACAACATTTCCTTTGTTGCGTTTCCTTTTACAATAAGGTTTACTTCAACCATTATGCGCAAAAACTCCTTGCAACCTCTGCCGCGCTTGCTGCGTCGGGGGTATATGCGTCTGCGCCGATTTCCTTTGCAAAGGCTTCCGTCACAGGCGCGCCGCCTACCATTATTTTTACCTTATCCCTTAAACCGGCTTTTGCAATATCATCAATTATCGCTTTTTGGTTGACCATTGTCGTCGTCAACAAGGCCGATAAACAAACTATGTTTGCGTTGGTATTTTTGATACATTCAATGATTTTATCACTACCGACGTCTACGCCTAAGTCAATGCACTCAATACCCGCGCCTTCCAACATCATCTTGACTAAGTTTTTGCCTATATCGTGTAAATCACCTTTGACTGTGCAAATAATAGCTTTTCCAATCGGTTTAACGCCTTCTGCCAATAATGCCGGACGCAGTATTTCAAGCCCCATATTCATAGCTCTTGCAGAAATCAAAACCTCGGGAACAAATATTTCGTTATTTTTAAATTTTCCGCCAATATAGCTCATTGCGGGTATCATTGCGTCGTTCAACACTTGAACGGGTTTTGCGCCCTCGCTGAGCGCTTGCGCAACCAATTCTTTAACTTGTTTTGCTCTGCCTTTTATAATAAAATCTTTAATTTCTTCTAAAACTGCCATACTATACTCCTTTAGTTGGTTCACTAATTATTTTTATATTTTATATTAAGCCTATTTGCTTTTAACACTATTTTTTGATGATTTCTTACTAAAACTATCTCTCTCACTTTGCTTAGGATTACGTCTTTTGCGTATTCAATGGTTTTTCCGTCAACGGATAAGATAACATCGTTTTTTCTCAACCCGAATATATACCACTTTGACAAGGGCGTAATTTTTTCCACCAACGCGCCGAAATTTGTTTCTAGCACCAAAGATGTTCTAACTCCGTCGTCTATATCGCATAATTTTATACCTTTCTCAGTCTTACAAGACGTTGAGGCTTTTAAAACAGTATCCTCTATATTCGGTTTTGGAGCGTCCGTTAAGCCAAAATCCATGGTAATTTTACTATATAAAACATTATTAAAATTTTGCTTCCAAAGGTCAATCTCGGCAAGCTTTATATATTTATTAGAGCCGTCTATTGTCAAATTTTTATATTTTTTTGGCTTAGGTAAATTTGATACAAAACTATTGTTGTCAAATATTGCGCCATTGCCCTTATTGACCAAAACGGAACGTATAGGTTTTTCACAAATAACCACGTTAGCGCGATAAATATCGCCACAATTTTTATAGGAACAATGAACATCTAAAGGCGCATTTATTAAAAGATTGTTTTCAATGTTTCTAAAAAAGCCCTCGCGTAGCTTTATGCCAACGTTATGGCAAACGTTATTGGTTATAATGTAATTGCTTGAACCGTCGTCTAAGTCTATTCCAAAGCCTTTTATGCCGCAAAAGCGATTGTGATTTATCAGCGTAGGCGTTATTGCGTCTAGCTGAACATATTTTCGCTTTACTTCCCCTTTCTTGCCCGAAGTATCATAGCCTCCGAGCGACCAAAATCTATCTCTGCCCCAGCTATTAAACGGTCCGTGGTCACCGGTTTCTCTAACCGTATCGAAAACGTCGTTATTTTCAATAATGTGTCCGCCAAAAGTTCCGTCGCAGATATTTATTCCGGCGCGGGGCAAATGATGTATCGTGCATCCTTTTACAGATATATTTTGCGCCACGCTGATTGAAACGGCTGCCGATTGTTTTTCGTACAACCCAAGATTATAAAAATAACAATAGGATATTTCGATATTTTTAGGAAAATCCTGCCTTTGCCACCCCACTGCGGTATCGCTTATCGTGGTTTTATGGCATTTCCAAGTGGATAAATCCCTACAACAGCTTTGCTCTCCAAAAACAATAACTCCGCTTGCCCCGCACGATGTAAATTGACATCTGTCAATTTTACACCTCTCATTGTATCCACTAAAGAAAATACAATTTGAGCCTATATCATCAAACTTGCAGTCTTTAAAAACTATATCCTTACAATTACAACATACAAAAGCGCCCACTTTTGCTATTGCCCAATCGCTGCGGGTAATCGGATAGTAAGAAAAATCGTAAAGCGAAGGCATTGTGTTTTTTAGTTTTAAATCTTGAAAAACAATATTTTCGCAGCTATTTAGCTCAAATAGCTGCGCATTTGAAATCAGCTTTATTTGTCCAATATCTAAATCCTCTAGGCATTTTGGTACGATATAGAGGTAACCTGCTTTCTTATCAAAGAAAAATTCTCCGCAAGAGTCTAACTCGCAAAAAACATTTTCTACAATCAAATGCTTTTTGTGAAGCTCGTTTCCTCTGTTATTGTCGCCAAGCCATTTTAGCTGGAGTTTTCCGTTTAAAATACCCGAAATTTTATAGGTATTTCCGCCCCATTCATTTTTGTGTAACGCTCTTATAAATCCGTCTTGGCAATCGTTCCAATCTTTAAGCCTTAGATTTATATCTTCCATCGTTGCGCCACACTTTGTAATGTCGTCGGACTCACCGTTTGGATAACGGCAAAGCCTATATTTGTTTTGTCCGATAACTAAACCTCTTATAGGTTTTTCAAAATCCAGTTTTGAGCAAAAGATATTTTTTTCTTTGTTGAAAAGTTGCCAATCGGGAGCATAAAGACTGGCGCCAGTAATGCTTGCGCCGTTTGTGACAGAAATACGCGCATTTTTGCAATTTGTCAATTTGACAGGACAACTCAAATGAATATCCCTTGCAATGACTATTTCACAATTTGAAATGTTTTTCTCTGCCAACTGATAAAGCTCGTCGGCAGAGTAAATTATTTGTTGTTGCATTATCCTTCCTATAAAGCTATATTGACGCCACCCTTGTTATACCTAGTTCTTTTGAAATACGTTTTAAATTTTCCACGTCCTTCGGAGTGAGTTTTCCATCATAGTTTGGTGGCAAGTTTATTAATAAAAGATTATTGGTTTTATCCAATATTTTATAGTTTTTTATTATTTCATTTGCATCCATCAATGGTTTATCGTCATAAGTGTCGCTGTAAAACCAACTAAACTCCTTTCTTGAACAAATTGTCATCTCAAACGGAAGATAGTATTTTTGATTGTTAAACGTATAAATTTTTGGGTCGTCTTCTCGGCACATATTCGGGTCCCACAGCCTAAAATCAGAGGGAAACATTCTCAAAGGATCGCCGTATTTATAGTTCTCGGGTAAAAAGCGTTTTTTGGGGAATTGCGCTTTTTCATTAAATTTGCCAACCGTATGATTTATTCCAATTTGACATTTAGGCTGCAAGGTTTTTGTTAAGTCGTATAGCCTATCCAATCCCCAACGACGGCAGCTTTTATCCCACGCACCGTCAAACCAAAGCTCAACAACCTCGCCATAGCGTCCGTCTAACAATTCCGTGAGCTGAGCAACCATATATTCTAGATACTTGGCGTCATCTTTATAACATTCGGCGTTTCTGTCCCACAAGGAATAGTACAACCCAAGCTTTACGCCATACTTTCTGCATGCGACTGATACTTCCTTGACAATATCAGTTGTTACGGGAGAATAGTTGACGGAATACTGTGTCGTATGCGTATCCCAAAGACAAAAACCGTCGTGGTGTTTTGTGATAAGCACTACATAATTCATGCCTGCCTCGTAAGCGGTTTTTACCCAACTGTCAGCATCAATCGCCCTAGGCTTATAACTTTTTATTGGCAGCTTCCCGTCCGACCACTCGGTATTATTGAAGGTATTTATTCCAAAATGCAAAAACATACCAAATTTTCTTTCAATCTGCTCTTGTTGATACTGATTCGGGACAAGCGCAGGCTTCTGCATATTTGGATAGGTATCAACGAGATACTGCAATTTTTTTTTAAAAATCAATTCTTTCTCCTTTTGAGGTTTTAGTTTTCATCAACCTTATTGAGATTGCTTTTCACATACTTTAGAATAATAATCAGCCCAACAATAGTTAAAAATCTCCTTTATACTTTGATATTCGCTTAACCTACTATAATTTTCTCATATAATATTCGTAACGTTACGATTTTAGCTTTTAATCGCCTTAGCTTTAATAATCAAAGCTAATCAAAACTCGTATCGTTTCGGCTTAAGTTTACCATAAAACCCCTGAAAAGTAAATAACTTAGTGTGATTTTTTAAAAAGATTTTTAATTAAATACGGTAACACTAAATGTTATTTGGTTTGATTTTTGCGTATAAAAAGCGGCTTATCATTTGAAGCTAACCATGCGCCGATTGCCATCAAGCCCAAAGCAATATAATAGGTAAAATACGGTGGTGTTTGAAAAATCGCAAGCGACAATAATGTTCCTATAAATGGCGCTATTGCATAATATGCGCTGGTTCTTGCCGCGCCGAGCGTTCTTTGCGCATATACATAAAAATATATACTTAATCCATATGAAACATATCCTAACCCCATCACGGCAAAAACGCTCCATATAACCGAAATACGCTCCCCTATCAATAGTCCGACGATTATTGCGCCCAGTCCCGAAAAAATGCCTTTTAGTAAAACAATTTGGATTGGGTCTTTAGAGGAAATTTTCCTAGTACAGTTATTTTCAAACCCCCAGCATACGCAAGCCAAAAGAATAAATAAGGAGCCGTACGACAGTTTAAAATCGGATAAATTTTCAAAAGAAAGCAGTATACAAGAAGCAGTTGCAAACAATATTCCAAGCCACAACCGCAGACTAATTTTTTCTTTAAACACGATAAGCGCAATTATTGCCGTGGTTACAATTTCAAAATTATTTAAAAGCGAGGCGTTCGCCGCTGTCGTTGATTTAAGCCCCAACAACAAGCATATCGGCGCGGCTATGTCCAACACAATCATTGCTATTGTGTATGGTAACTCTGATTTAGACAATCTTTCCTCAGATGTTTTTTTAACCGCCTTTCGCAAAAAAGCCGTCGGTATCATACCAATGCCCGCGCCTAAATACAAAAATCCTGCCATAAGAGTGGGGGAAATATAGTCTAATAACAGCTTGGAAAGCGGTATACTTATCGCATAAAGCGCCGCAGCCAAAACTGCAAATATAATTCCTTGTCTTATGGTCTTTTCCACTAGTCCATTCTCCTGTTATCTGTCAAGATATAATACTATGTTGAATTGCCAAATTTCCAAATAGCAACTAGAAAAATAAACGCCAACTTTGACACATAATCAAAATCGGCGCCCAATTGGTGGAGACAACAGGACTCGAACCTGTGACCTCTCGCATGTGAAGCGAATGCTCTACCAGCTGAGCCATGCCTCCAAGCAGTTAAAATAATAGCATACAATTTATTGTTTGTAAAATATTTTAATAGACAATCCGTTATTTATCTTATAAATTAATCAAGGATTTTTATTTTGTTTTTTTTAAGCAAATAAATATACGCCATAAATGAAACAATGCTGTCAAAAGCAATACCTATTCCAAATAACAAGGCAATGCCGATGAGTGTTGGTACCCATTTACAAAAGAAAAACCTAAGCCAAATCGGTTTAGGTTTTAGGTGGTGGAGATGAGGAGGCTCGAACTCCTGACCTATGCGTTGCGAACGCATCGCTCTACCAACTGAGCCACACCCCCACGCGTGTATTTATGACGTAAATTATAATACACTTTTTTTTGAGGCTTGGCAAGAGTTATGGCATAAAATTATTTAATTTTGAGGATTATAAATGAAACTTTAAACCAAAAAATTTTTATGCACCTGCCCTATCATATGGATTTTATTGCAAAATAAGCGTTGTTATAGCTTTTATATTTTTTTGCATATTGTGCGTTAGGACTGGGAGAAACCTCGCGCCCTGATTGCAATTTTAAATTATTGAGGCAAACCTGCAAGGAAGGATACTCTTTTGAGCCGACCATGGCAAGCACACTAACGCCCAAAACACCGCTTTCATTTTGACTGTTTATATACAGCTTTTTATCCAAAATATCCGCCAAAATACTTGTCCAGCAGTGGCTTTTTGCGCCTCCTCCTGATACTTTTATCTCGTTGACGGGTATATCCATTTCCGTAAGAATATCCAAACAGTTTTTTAAGCTAAAGCAAACGCCTTCTAACACGGCGCGGTACATATCAAAGGTTGTATGGTTTGCCGAAATGCCGATAAATGCGCCTCTTATCTCGCTGTCTAAATGAGGCGTCCTTTCGCCCATAAGGTATGGCAAAAAAATTGGGGAATCCTGTTTGTTTCCGATGTTGTAGGCGGTATTATCTAAATCCTTAAAGCTTAAATCTTTTGCAAAGTTATTTTTAAACCAGTCCACCGACAAACAACATCCTTGCGTAACGCCCATTACGTGCCAGAGATTTGGCGCTGCGTGGCAAAAAGTATGCACTCTGCCTTTTACATCTTTTTTTGGTTTTTTTGTTGCTGAAAAAACCACTCCGCTTGTACCAAGACAAACGCTTATTTGATTATCACCTACAATGCCGTTTCCGAGCGCTGCCGCGGCTTGATCGCCTGCGCCTGCGACGACTATCGGGCGATATTCTATATTAAGCTCTGCGCACAAATTTAACGCCAAATTCCCAACAACTTCACAGCTTTCATAAACTTTTGGCAACCACTCTTTTTTGATTTCAAACGCGCGCAAAATTTCATCGCTCCAGCATCTTTTTTCTATATCAAAAAAGCCGGTGCCACTTGCGTCGCTCACGTCTCCGCTATATTCTCCGCAAAGGCAGAAATTTATGTAATCTTTGGGCAATAATACCTTATTTATTTTAGAAAATATTTCAGGCTCGTGATTTTTTACCCACAAAAGCTTTGGCAAAGTGAAGCCTACTATCGGGGGATTGAGCGAATAATCGGCGTAGTTTGGCATTATTTTTATGATACTGTCGCACTCTTTTTGCGCTCGGGTATCGCACCAAATTATACTGTTTTTCAAAACCTTATCGTCTTTATCCAACAACACTAGTCCGTGCATCTGACCGCCGACTCCAATACCCGCAATTTCTTTATCGGTATGCTTAAGAAAAATTGCCTTTATACAAGCTAACGTTGCCTTTTGCCAGTCAATAGGATTCTGTTCGGCATATCCTCTGTCAGAGCAAAACAAGGGATAGCTTTTTGACTCGGCATCAATCAAAACGCCAACAGAATCAAACAATGCCGCCTTTACCCCACTTGTGCCCAAATCTATTCCTAAAAAATATCTAGTCATTTTCATTTATCCTACCTATTTTTTCTAAGGGTATTATTTCAAAATTTGGATTATCATTTAAAATTTTACCCTCGCTAAGCGCATAATTACCGTGGCTAAAATCGACAAAGCCAAGTTCTTTGTCAGACAATTTATAACACGCATTGTTCTCGATTACGCTATATTTTATTGCCGCTTTGGCTACCTCGCCAAAATCGCCTTTTTTGGATATACAAATATTGTTTACAACTCTGCTGTTTGGATTCATAGCATTATTGTCGGCATATATATTATCGTAGCCCGACATATTCATAATCGCATCGTACCTACTTCCGATAACATCATTAGAGTTTTGCTTCCAACTAGAATATAATGCTTGAGCGTCTTTCATAAGCATCCATTGTCTTGAGTTTTCGTCCTGCGTATTTTTATAATACCAACCGCCGTTAAACCTTCCGTCGTAAGCTCTAGCGTCATAATGAATCGGTATTTTTGCATTGATTATCATATTGTTATAAATATTGTTTTCCCTTCCGCCGCCAATCAAAATGCCGTAGCTTGGAATATTAATCAAAATATTACCGTACGCTGTTTGTCCGGCAAGACAATCGTCAAAATAGATGCCCGCAGGAGTAAACTCTCCACTGCCTATATCTGCTATACAGTTATATCGAAGCACGTTTCCGTAATAGCTAAAGTTTCGTCCGGCATAAATTGCTCCGGCGTCTGAGGAATATTTTACAACGTTGTGAATGTAATTGTATTCAATTATATGCTCATTGCCCTCGTAAAACAAGCCCATATGTGGCGCGTCGAAGATTTCATTATTACAAACTCTGTTCCCAACGCCGGTTATTTTCACCCCCGAGGTGTACGTCTTTTGTATTTCACCGTACTTGTGAATATAATTGTTTTTAATATTGTTGTTTTCAATCACCAGGCCATTTCTTCTTATATCGTTTGAAATATCGCCCTCTTTATATTGCAAATCATAGCCCACGTAAACGCCGTTTTTGCCAACTCGGGTAATTTCGCAATTAATAACAGAATTATTGAGCCCTTTAACTCGCGCGCCGTTTTGAGCTGAATTTTTGATTAAGCAATTTTTAAGAACGCAGTTTTCGCCGTAAAGCGTAACCGCATCTCCACGTGTTCCTTTTATGGTAAAGCCGTCGAAAGCAAGATTTTTAATCAAACTTTGTTCATTTTCGCTTTCAACGTTAATTACGCTTTGAGTGGTAATCGAAAGTTGAACATCGCTGTTTTCATCAAAATCCGTTGGAGGATAAAAATACATATTTCCGTTATCTCTGTCAATATAGTATTCTCCTTCTTGGTCAAGCTCCTCCAAAACATTATATACATAAAAAATTGCGTCTTCCTTGATTCCATACGGAGAACTGTATTTTAAATCGATTTGCCCCGAGGCGGCGTCAAAGGACGAAATAGGAGATGACGCGTCTGCCCAGTCCCAATAATAATACCCGAAAGCCCACATTGAATTGAGCTCGCTTTGAGGCTTAGTCCAACGGCTCATTCTTTTTATCATATCACTGCTTGCGATAAACTTAGGCGGTCGCGGGGAAACGGCAGTATCCCAAATAACGGTATCGGGCGAATGTTCTTCCGCCTCTCCATAATCTATAACTTTTTCCACAGTCGAATACCCGTCGTTTGGATAGCGCGCTATAGTCATCCGTTGGTCGTCATAAAACAATTCAACCGCCGAGGGATGACCTTTTTCCTCGCCGTATTTCTCGCCTTGTTCAAACCCGCCGACTGCATAAAGCTTGCCAATTTGCGCCTGCGTTAAGCCGAAATCAAACAGATTTATCACTTTTATATGTTTCTGCGCGGAAGGATAAAACTTTTTTTTTGTTTCAGCGTCAAGCTTTTCAAATTTGGAATACGGCAAGCTAATTCCGCCGTTTAAAACAACCTCTTGCTGATTGTAGGATATATATGTTACCGTATTGTTGCCGTCAAAGCTATCCTGCGTAGAAAAATTAAGTCCTTTTGTTGCGCCATATTCTCCACCCATAACGGCAACGGTAATATTTTGACCATAGCCATTGGATATCAATTTTCGAACCTCTGACTGCGCCTTTTCAATGGACTTTAACGGAGCTTCAGCGGACGTACCGCTGTTTTGGTCGTCTCCTGTATTTACCGAAACATAAAAATCGGCGTAATCAACAGTTTGTTTAACGGGTTTGTTATACGCTGCCAATCCGATTGGGCCGGCTATCATCGAATAGGTATTGAGACTAACCAAATATATAGGCAAAAATATTGCCAAACCGACAATGATTACCAAGCATATGGCTATAATAATTCTGCCACTTTTGTTGATTTTTTTCATAATTCGCTCCACCTAATTTTGTTTAGGTTATTTCACCCTTGCAATGCAACAGTTAAGTATGTTTTCCAAATACTCTTGCCGTCCGCTTTCCACCTTAATTTCTTGGTTGTTTTTTAAGGTATAGTCAAATAATTGACTTAGCGATGTTTTGCCGTCAACAATTTGTTTCCCTATACCGCTTTCATAGCTTTTATATCTATTTTCAACAAAGCTATCGATTCTGCCGTCCAAAATAATTTGCTCTGCAATAAGCAAACCATACGCAAAGGCATCCATCCCTGCAATGTATGCCATAGCCAAATCCTCAAACGTATTACTGGGGCGTCTTGTTTTTGCGTCGAAATTTAGCCCGCCGTTTGTAAATCCGCCCGCCTTAACAACTTCATACATACACTTTGCCGTATCGTAAATATTTGTGGGGAATTGGTCGGTATCCCACCCCAAAAGCATATCTCCTTGGTTTGCGTCAATAGACCCGAATACGTTATTATCTTTTGCAACCCTCAATTCGTGCTCGAAAGTATGCCCGGCAAGCGTAGCGTGGTTTGCTTCAATGTTCATTTTAAAATCCTTGTCCAAATTATACTTTCTTAAAAATCCCAAAACTGTCGCTACGTCAAAATCGTATTGATGTTTGGTTGGCTCTTTGGGCTTAGGTTCTATATAAAAATCCCCCAAAAAGCCTATGCTTCTGCCATATTCGACAGCCATTTTCATAAGCCTTGCCATATTGTCTTGCTCAAACGCCATATTCGTGTTAAGTAAGGTTTCATAGCCCTCTCTACCGCCCCAAAAAACATAGCCCGCGCCGCCAAGCTCCACGGTAATGTCTATGGCTTTTTTAATCTGCGCCGCCGCATAAGCAAACACCTGCGCGTTTGGGCTGGTGCCTGCGCCGCACATATATCGGGGATTTGAAAAACAATTTGCAGTGCCCCATAAAAGTTTGATATCCGTCCTTTGCATTTCGCTTTTAATTATAGGTACAATTTCGTCTAGGTTACGTTGCGTCTCCTCAAATGTTTTGCCCTCGGGCGCAATATCAACGTCGTGAAAGCAAAAATACTCAATACCTAGTTTTTCCATAAACTCAAACGCGGCGTATGCTTTGTTTTTATAGATTTCTAAAGGCGTCATACCGCCAAAACTTTTGTCTACTGTATTTTGCCCAAACATATCGCTTCCGCCACCGCACATCGTGTGCCAATAACTCATCGCAAACTTTAGATGCTTGCTCATCGGCTTATTAAACACTAATCTGTCTTTATCGTAAAACCGAAAGCGCATTTTATCTGCCTGATTATCTTTGTCATATACTATTTTAGAAAAATTGAAATAACTCATATACATACCTCTCTTAGCGTCAATGCCCATATTTAAAAAAACTTTGACTTATTGAAAATTTTTTGATATACTATTTGCAATAGGGCTCGTGCCCTATATGTTAAAATGATACTAAAATTGTGTTGTTTTGTCAATTATTAAGGTAAATATGAAAAAAGAGTTTATCAAATTTCATAAGGCTTTCGCCCTATCTGTATGTCGGCAAATGACTTTTAATCAAAAAGTCAGTCAGCTTAGGCACCATTCCAAAGCAATAAAAAAGTTGGGAATAAAAGAATACAACTGGTGGAATGAGTGCTTGCACGGTGTCGCTAGAGAGGGGCTTGCCACCGTATTTCCCCAAGCAATCGCAATGGCGGCAACATTTGACTGTGATACTTTATATAAGGTTGGCGACATTATATCGACCGAGGCTCGGGCAAAATACAACTTAGCGCAAAGAACAAACGATTTCGGAATATATAAAGGGCTTACTTTTTGGTCTCCAAACATCAATATTTATCGGGATCCACGTTGGGGACGCGGACAAGAAACCTACGGGGAATGTCCTACCCTTACCTCAAAGCTTGCGGTATCATTTATAGAAGGCTTACAAGGCAACGATGAAAAATATTTGAAAGTTTCCGCTTGCGCAAAGCACTTTGCCGTTCACAGCGGACCGGAAGCGGAACGTCATTTTTTTGATTGTAAAATAAGCAAAAAAGATTTATATGAAACCTATCTACCCGCTTTTGAAAACGCGGTAAAAATTGCTAGGGTGGAAAGCGTTATGACTGCCTATAATCGGCTAAACGGTGAACCTTGCAGTTGTTCAAAAACGCTTATAGGCGACATTTTACGAGATAATTGGGGATTTGACGGACACGTTGTATCTGACTGCGGCGCTGTCGGCGATATAATTTTTAATCACAAAACAGAGCAAAATGCGCTTAAGGCAACAAAACTTGCCCTTGTTAACGGACTTGACTTAGAGTGTGGGATATTTTACTCGATGCTGGCGTTTACAAGCCTCGGCAACAAAACTGTCCGCAATGCTGTTGATAGAGCGGTAACAAATCTTTTAACCACTCGTTCCAAATTGGGTATGTTTGCCTCTGATTGTGTTTACGATAAACTTAATGAAAGCGTTATCGCCTGCGCCGAACACGAAAACTATGCAATTTCAACAGCCGAAAAGGGAATAGTTTTATTGAAAAACAACGGCGTTTTACCCTTAAACAATCTGTCAAAAACCGCTTTGTTTGGTTATAACGCAACAAATAGTTTTGCCTATCTTGGCAATTATTACGGCGAGCCCTCCTCCATCATAAACGTCTTGGACGCTTTAAAAGATAGTAATCCTTCTTTACCTTTTAGCGTAGCGTTTCCACTATGCGGTTTGTTGAATAATGAGCAAATTCGGGAATACGAAAAGGCTGTTTCGTTGGCAAAACAAAACGAAACGATAATAATTTGCTGTGGCATCGACAGCACAATTGAAGGCGAAGCAGGCGACGCAGGCGCGGGAAAAGACGGCATAATTGGCGAGCAAGGCGACAGACGCACAATCGGTTTACCACAAATTCAAATAAAATTTATTGAAGAAGTATCCAAGCTGCAAAAAAGAATAGTCTTGCTAAATTTTTCTGGCGGCGCGATATCTTTCAATCCTATACTTGACAAGGTAGACGCCATTCTTCAATGTTGGTATCCCGGGGCAAAAGGGGGAATAGCCATAAAAAACATATTGCTGGGAAATGTTTCGCCTAGCGGAAAGCTCCCCGTTACGTTTTATAACAGCGACATCGATTTACCGGACTTTAAAGATTATTCTTTAAAAAACCGCACCTATAGGTATTTTAATGGCGCTCCGCAATTTCCTTTCGGCTATGGTTTGAGCTATACAAAATTTTTATACAAAAACGTCTTATTCAAAAATAACAATGACAATATAACAATTTCTTTTGACATAGAAAACTCAGGTGATTTTGATTCCGATGAAGTGTCTCAACTTTATCTTTCATATCCAAAGCAATATACCACACAACCAAATTACAAACTGATTGACTTTAAACGCGCTTTTATAGCGCAAAAAACAACTGTAAACCTTGAATTCTGCCTAACCAAAGATAGTTTATCTGCCATAAACGAAAACGGGGGAAAAGTATTTTTGAACGGAATACATAAACTGTATCTGTGTAACTGCGCGCCAAACTTTGCAAATATAAAATTTGAGTTTGAATTATCCCTATAGCTTAATTATAAGTTTTCTTTGATTTTAATGTTGATTTCCGTCAATAAATTTTGGTCAAAATCTTTTCTCTGTCCCAACAGATTTTCACACATAACCTTATAGGCTAAATAGCCTTGCTCATAAGGCTGTTGCGTCACCGTTGCCAAGATATGTCCATTTTGAACATTTTCAACAATGAAAGGCGTTGCGTCAAAAGTTGTAACCTTAATGTTTGGGTTAATCTCCAAAACCGCCTTCAACGCTCCTTTTACGCCACCGGCAGTCACCGTAACAAAATCAGTTTCCGGATTGTTTATTAAATATGCCTTAACGTTGTTGTAGGAAATAATCTCATCGTCATTGTTTTCAATGACTTTAACCAACTTAACATCACTTGCTTTTAAGGCGCTCTTTATTCCATCTATTCTTTTTTTGTGCCCTTTCATTGACAGCGAGCCCGTTACAAGCAACAACCTTGCTCGGTTGTTAAAAATTGAAACCAGTTTTCCCGCAGCCTGACCACTCTTAAAATAATCACACCCTACGTAAGCCATTTTTTTAATGTCTATATCCCCGTTAACGGCAACGATGCTCACATCGCCGTTTAAACTGGTAAGCTTTTCAGTCAGCGCAGGACTATCTATAGGCGTTATAATAATGTTTTTAATGTTATCGGCTAAGCAATCGTCTATCGCCTTAATTTGCTCGTTTACGTCATAACCCTTTAGCTTACGATATACCCTCTCAAACCCGAATTTTTCAAACTCACGATATCCAACTTCCAGTCCTCTTTCGATTTCCAAAAAAAAGTCATTGTCAATGCAGTTTAAAATAATTGCAATTTTTGTTTTGGTTTTTGCGCCCGATAGGGTTTTCCCGATTATATTGGGCTCATAACCGTTTTCTTTGGCAATTTTAAGTATGAGCTGTTTGGTATCGGAATTAATTCCTCCTCGACCATTCAACGCTCTATCAACAGTTGCTCTGGCAACTCCTGCTTTTTGCGCAATTTCCTTAAGTGTTATTGACATTATTGCTCCATTTAATTTTTAAATATAATACCAAAAAATTTTTCCGCTGTCAAAGCGCGCAAAAATCGATGCGTCTTTATAAATTTAAATTATGATATAACGTCTGCCCGTTACAAAGATAAACAATTGTATCAGGTGAAAAGTTATCAATATACTTTGATATTTCTTCATTGTATCTTCCCGGTTGAGGATCAATAATTGCAGTTTCAGAAAAATTTAAACTAAAAAACTGTGCAAAATTTCTTGAAAAAGAATCTGCAATTAACAAGCATCGCTTGCCATTTGGCATAAGTTTATTTTCTATGATACCCTCGAAAGAAATATCGTATAGATTTACAACATACGTGTTTAGATAATTATAATCTTGCAGTAAAGCATAATCAATAAATGCCTTCTCAAACGTACCGCTAAAAACCTTTTTTTCGCCCCAATTATTTAAAGTGTAGGCAAACTCTGTGTTAAATTTAGGTATTGCAATTGAAAAATCTTCCCTCTCATAGTTTTGAGCTATTCTTATTCCTATTGAACCCAAAAACCTATTTGGATAATTTACTATATCAAAATTATCAGTTTCTAACAATTTCGCATTTAGGGAGTAACCGTATCGAGTATTTAGTTCCTCGCAAACCCCCTTTGCCGCAGCCATACTACATAATGTCGTCCAGTGGTGATCGGTTTTATAAAATCTTTCATTAGGCTTGGTGTTGGTCGATACACTGTTTTCCAAATCAAGATAAGCTATCCCCGATTCCTGAAGTTTTTCTATAAAATTGTTCCTGTTAGATATGCTGTAATCGGTAATGTTGGCAGGTAAATATGTGTATTCATTAATTGACCTTGACGGAGCAAGCGCAAAAAGCATATCTATTCCTTTATTTTCAGATAATTGCTGTAAAGCTGTTAAGTTTTCAATAGAAGAATTATAGAATTCTTGGCTATACGCTTCACTCACGCATCTGTTCACATCATATGAATAAAGCATTCCATCGATACTTTTATATACGCTATTGTTTTTAAAGTCATTCTTCCATAAAAACTCTGATATTTGGTAATTTAGATTGATAAACAAATTTCTATGAGGAAATTTCGCTTCATATTGCTTTTCAAAAACTTTGATAGCATAAACATACTTATCACCATCATACACGGGCGTAACATTATCAGAACTAGCCCCAAAAAATGAGGCAATACCTCCAGAAAAAAATATGCCTATTACTAAAATACTTACAATAATTTTATATTTTTTCATTGCTTACCTCAAAAGTTAAAAATTATTCGCG
>CAZSAC010000022.1:0-25043 GCA_964604875.1 uncultured Bacteroidaceae bacterium
AAGTGGGTGTGGAAAGTCTACATTATTAAAATTGTTAAGAGGAATACTTGTGCCAAACCAAGGAACGATATTAATTAATGGAAAAAATGATGATCCTTCTGAGATAATAAATTTTTCCTATGTTCAACAAGATTGTTATATGTTTAATCGAACTATTAAAGATAATATTGATTTAAAAAAAACTGATATGTTAGAAAAAATAAACGATGTTATAAATTTTGTAAATTTAAATGAATTTATTGAAAAATATGGTTTAGATAGATTAATAAATGAAGAAATTAATGAAATTTCTGGTGGTGAAAAAGCACGAATTTCATTGGCAAGAGCATTATATGAGGATTTTGATGTTTTACTATTAGATGAGGTTACAGCTTCACTTGATGCTAAAAATGCTAAAGAAATTGAGCAGAAATTGATTCAATTAGAAAATAAACTGATTATAAATGTTTCACATAAAATTACAAAGGCAAATTTAGCTTTATACGATAATATATATTTATTAAAACAAGGAACAATAATTGAAAGTTGCAATATAGAGGATTTATATAATACAAGTTATATAAAAATTTACATTGAAAAATAATTTGTTAGCATAGAAAGGAGGTGTGAAATGAAAAATTATATAAAACCAGAAATTGAAATTATTAATTTTGATGACTTGGAAGCATTATTAAGATGTGCTTGCAGTTCAGATGATACAAATCCATATTAATTAGAAACAGATTAAAATTAAAACATAGAATTTAAGACAATCTTGATTTGATTCAATTTGAGAAAACTTGTTTTTCATAGGATTGAACACCGACGACGTGAAGTATATTTTCGTCAACGGCGTTGCGGGCTATCAAAAAAAAGACACCCGATAAAATTGGTTGTCTTTTTCCGTTGTTACTTGCGTAGCATATCTGCCGCCCGTCGCAAAAACTCCGCTTTGTTTAATCCGTTCGCCTTGATAACTGCGTCGATGTCCGCCGCCTCGGTGGGCGATAACTTTGTCGCCCACGTTACGGATTGTCCTCCAAGTAGAGCCAGCCGTTGTCCCTTGTTTCCACCGATTTGATGTCAACTGGAAAATTTGCTGCTGTGTAGGTTTTGTTCTTTGTTGGCTTTACTAATAATCCCTCAAAGGAAAATGTCTGATTGTAATAAGACCTGTTTCCCCTCATTTCTAAGGTCAGCGTTTCTCCGATTGTGATTATGTCTTTCGCTTTATCTATATACCGAGTATCCACGGTTTCAAAAGGCAAATCACGACTCTTATTTGCATGATTTATTCTCGTATCTTGGCTTAAAAGATCGATAAAATCTTGTTGATTTGAGGTGCCTTCGTCAAAATAAAAAGAAGCACAAGCGGTGTACAAACGTTTACATTCTTTTCAATAACATAAACTTTTTGGAAATCTAGCGTTTCAAAAGCCACCTCAATGTCTTCCAAAATATCGCTTTCAAAACCTGCTTTTACAAAAGCATAAACCGAATTATCATTAGTCCATTCCAAGTTTTGGCTGTTACCGCACCCAAAGAATAGCCCTAAGCACATAACAAGCATCACTCCAAAAACAATTATCTTTTTTATCATATTATCCTCTCCCCTTGAATATCCTTTCTTATTTTATCCGCGTTTTTAAGTGGCGCGGGAATAATTGCAAGTTGCTACTAAGCAAAAAGTTTATATAAAAACACCATTTTAAAAATTGTATAATTAGGCAAATCAAATAATTTTAAACAAAGCTGTTATATTATCCCTTAATGTTATTTTATTATCCAAATCATTATATGTCAATACAATATTTTTTACAAACAACTAGTGATTTTTGAAAAGGTGATTTATTGATAAAATGTATTGGATTGTTGGCTCTAAATAGCGAGGCAAAGGTTATGTGCGCCTAAATCAAATGAATTGGTAAGTTTCTATTAATACCTTCAGTAGGGGTTTGTCCCGTTAACGCGCTTGAACAAAAAGGATTTAACGCGCCTACAGTCAACAAGGAAAAGTGCATAAAATGTGGCAAATGCGCAAGGTTCTGTCCAAAGCAAGCGCTTGTGTTAGAATAGTTGACTTTTTGGCAAAAAACTTATTCAATCGGCAAATAGACGTACGGCATAATCAAATTTACTTATCCTTGTTGTTATATTTTTTGTCAATAATTTTTCTAATGCCCACTGTAATAGCTATGCTCAATGGCAAAAAAGGCGTAAACGGCGCAAGCCAAAACGCCTGACAAACGGCGGCAACGCCAAACCACCACTTATTTCCTGTTAAAAGCCCAATTAGGAATGGAACCCAAACTTCGCAACCGATTACTGCAACAACTATCAAAAAAATAACCCAGTTTTTCCAGTCTTGCAACTGCAAAGCCAACCATTCTAATAGCTTTAAAAATTTACCCCAAAACGCAACAAAAAAATCTTTCATTTTGTAACCATAGTATTGTGCGGGCTTTCCTTTATATTTTAGTCATTTCTAACTTTACCATTTTATTGCCAAGCAACTATTTTTCCGCCCGCGCTTTCAAGATGTTTTAAAAAATCGGGATAAGATTTTTTTATACACTCCATACCGCGTAAGGTTGTCTCAAAATCGGCAGATACCGCTGCTACCGCCGCCGCCATAGCTATTCTATGGTCGTTTGGTAAAATTATCTCTCCTCCACCGACAAGCCGACCGCCATATACGGTTAGAACATCGCCGTCTGTTTGACATTTAACCCCGAAAGTGTCAAGCATTTTTATAGTTTCGTAAAGCCTGTCACTCTCTTTATATTTAAGTCGTCCGACACCTTTGATATGACTTATCCCCTTGGCTTTTGCCAAAAGCACCGCGGCAATCGGCACTATATCGGGGCAGTCCGAAGCGTCAAAGTCTACCGCTTGAAGCTCAGTTTTTTTGACAACAAGGCTTCCGCTTTCAAATTTTGAATATCCCCCCGCCTCTTTCAATACTTCAATTATCATTCTATCGCCTTGACCGGAGTTTTCGTTTATTCCGCATAACGTCAATTCCCCCGTCAACGCAGCCGCGACTATGAAAAATGCCGCGCTACTCCAATCGCATTCAACCACATAACCGTCATTTATAAAATATGGTTGTTTGTCTATCTCAAAGATGTTATTGCCAATTTGATTGATGCAAACATTGTAGCGTTGCATAACCTCTTTTGTTAAGGCTAAATAGCTTTGAGAAGCAATCTCTCCTTCCAGTTTTATAACGCTTTTTCCGCTACCAAGCGGAGCTGCAAGCAAAAGCCCCGACGCAAACTGCGAGCTTTTTGACGCCTCAACAATAAACTCTCCCGAGGCTAGTTTATTGCTTATGGTAATGGAATTATGCGTTGATTGTATTATAACATTATGTTTTTCTAGCAAACCTACTATTTCGTTTAGCGGTCTTTGCAACAATCTTTGCGTTCCACAAAAGGTTGCGTTTACTCCCAACATCGCAGAGATACTAAGCAAAAACCTCAGCGTTGTTCCGCTTTCGCGCGCATCGAATTCTATTTTCTTGCCACAAACCAAGCTTTTATCAATTGGTGTAACAACAATATCCTCGCCTGTTTTGATAAACCTTGCGCCAAGCTTTTCAAGACAATCGATTGTAGCTTCCAAATCGTCGCCCTCAAGCTTTCCGCAAATCTTAGACGGGAACTCGCTTAAAGCGGCGCAAATCAGCGCGCGGTGCGCAATCGATTTTGAAGACGGAATTTCAACTTTCCCAAAAAGGGTTGACGGCGTAATAACGCTTATCATAAGACGTAATCCCCAAACTTTTTAAGACTTGTTTTTTCAATTCTGCAATCGCCTAAACCACAGATATTGACAAAAGATATTTCGCCGTCTGCATTCATTTTCTTATCTGCGCATATGGCTTCCAATAATGTGTCTTTTTCAAGTTTAACTTCTTGTTTTAAATCGTACTTTTCTAAAAGAGTTTTTATACAGTCATAATCTTTTGTTGACAAAATCCCTGCTTTATGTGAGGCTTTTGCAATCATAAACAAGCCTTTTGTGACAGCTTCACCGTGAGGTATAGCATAATCTGAAACCTTCTCAATGGCGTGTCCAAGCGTATGCCCGAGATTAAGAAGTTTTCTGATTCCGCTTTCTTTTTCATCTGCCGAGACTATGTCCGCCTTCGCTTTAGCGCATAGAAATACAAACTCCTCAAGGTTGTTTTCGCCTAAACCGTTTGACAAAATTTCACCTATTCTGTCCCCTGTTAGAACAGCGTATTTTATACCTTCTCCTATGCCGTTTTTCCACTCAGCGTCAGGCAGTGTAGAAAGCGTATCCACATCAAAAAATACCGCTATCGGTTGATGAAACGCACCGACCAAATTTTTGCCTTGCTCTATATTTATGCCCGTTTTTCCACCTATTGAGGAATCTATCCCCGCCAATAACGTCGTCGGGATTTGAACATAATCTATTCCCCTCAAATAGGTTGCGGCAACAAAGCCCGCTAGGTCGCCGACTACGCCACCGCCTAACGCCAATATCACGTCACCGCGAGTTAGGCGACGCTCAACCGCGTGATTTAATAGGTATTGATAAGAAGAAAAATTTTTGTTTACCTCACCTGCGCTAAACACGCAAAGCGATACGTCAAAGCCAACATCTTTTAAAGACTTCATCAGCAATTTTGAATATAGTGGTGAAACGTTAGTATCGCTTACTATCATCGCTTTTCGCGCCGTCGGCTTTAGCTCTTTTAGTTTTGCGCCTACCGCACTCAGAAGCTCCCTACTGATTTCTATATTATATGGTTTTTTTAAAACTACTTGGATGTTTGTCATTTAGTGGCTCCTCTAGCTTAGGCTCATCATATCACACCGCTTTATGATATTTTATACATTTAGCATTGTAATGTTACAAAAAAATAAACCGCGTCCTTTTCGACGCGGTTAAACTTTACTTGAAAACGACAAAGTCGCCTTATCTCACCACCTTGAAAATAGACTGCTTTATATAGGTAAATCGGTAAGACAGTAATATTACATATGTGCTCTTCTTTTCGATTATAAGGGTTTAAATCAAAATTTGTCAACTGTTTTTTGATTGCCTTATATAAAGCAAAAAATCTGAACTTTAGTTCATTGTTGTGCTAAAGTACTATTATTTTTTTGTTTTTTTATATTATTGCCAAATGAAAACGCCTATGTTAGAATACTGACATTATTTTTATTGTTTATCAAATTTTAAAAAAAATTTTTATATACAAGGAGCAAAAGATGAATCCATATTGTGAAACCGTTTTGAATCAAGTTAGAAACCGTTTTCCAACTCAAAAGGAATTTGTTCAAGCTGCCACAGAAATCATCGAAAGTCTTTCTTTAGTTTTCGATAAACATCCCGAATACGAGAAGGCAGGCATTTTAGAACGTTTCGTTGAGCCGGAAAGACAAATCAACTTCCGTGTTACTTGGATTGACGACCAAGGGAGAGTTCAGGTAAATACGGGATATCGTGTACAATTTTCCAGCGCAATCGGACCCTATAAGGGTGGCTTGCGTTTTCACCCTTCTGTCAGCAATTCCATTATTAAGTTTTTGGGGTTGGAACAAATTTTAAAAAACAGCTTGACGGGTATGCCTATCGGCGGAGCCAAAGGCGGAAGCAACTTTGACCCAAAGGGCAAATCCGATAACGAAGTAATGCGTTTTTGTCATTCGTTTATGATGGAGCTTTATCGTCACATCGGGGCAGACGTGGATATCCCCGCAGGAGACATCGGCGTTGGCGCAAGAGAAATCGGCTATCTTTACGGCTTTTATAAAAAAATAGCCAATAATAACGCTTGCGCGATGACGGGCAGAGGCGTACCGTACGGCGGTTCGTTGGTCAGAAAGGAAGCGACTGGATACGGTTTAGTTTATTTTACAAACGAAATGCTGCGCACCAAAGGGGAAAGTTTTGACGGCAAAACCGTTATTGTTTCAGGCTCGGGCAACGTTGCGATATACGCTACCGAAAAAGCCACTCAATTAGGCGCAAAAGTCATCGCGATGAGCGACTCCTCCGGCTACATATACGACGCTGAAGGCGTGGATTTAAAAATTATCAAGCAACTAAAGGAAGTTGAAAGAAGAAGGATTTCCGAGTATGTTAAATACCGTCCTCAGGCAGATTTTGTGGCAGGTTGCGAGGGTATTTGGACACTACCTTGCGACATTGCGCTTCCTTGCGCCACTCAAAACGAGCTCAATTCAAAAAGCGCGGAAGCCTTGATTAAAAACGGCTGTATCGCAGTCAGCGAAGGCGCGAATATGCCAACTACTCTTGCAGCAGTAAAGCTTTTACACGACAACAATATTTTATTTGGACCGGCAAAGGCCGCCAACGCAGGCGGTGTTGCCACCAGCGCCTTGGAAATGGCGCAGTCAAGCCAACGTATGTTTTGGACGTTTGAAGAAGTGGACAAAAAATTGGAAGGCATTATGAAAAATATTTTTGAGTTGTGCGACGCTGCAGCCAAAGAGTACGACTGCAAAGGAAATTATGTTATAGGGGCAAATATAGCAGGGTTTATCCGTGTTGCCGAAAGTATGATGGCGTTTGGCATTTGCTAAATTTTACATTTTTAAGGCGAGCCTTGCGCTCGCCTTTTTTATTGCAATTTTATCAGTTTAATAAGGTGTTTTTATACTTTCTTAGCAAATTGACTTAATAATATAAAACACAAAAAGAATATGTTGACACTAATATTAAAAAAAAGCTATAATTGTAATACTAAATATATATCCGATTTCGCGCGCCTAAAGATTTTGCTTTGAATCCATGGCAACGAAACGGCAGGGTTTAGATGGAAACGCCTAAGCCTCCCGCGTTGGGAAAGGAGAATTATGAAAAAAAGCAAATTACTCACCATTTTTTTAGTCTTGGCGCTGACAATTTCCACCTTGGTTATTTTCACCGCCTGCAAAGACGACACAGTCGTCGAGAACACCGGCGCATACGTTTTAACGGATAAAGCCACGTTCTTATCAATGAAAAAGAATGCCGACGGAGACTTGCTCCCCAATTTGGAAATTCTTTTAGAAAAAACTGCGCAACTCCAAAACACTTACACCCTTATCGCAGTCGACCCTGACGGCGCAGGCTTCGGCGAAACAAAGCCCACCTTAAACACCGACGGCGCAGACGCCCTAATCAACTGGTTCAACCTTGCCTCTACACGCGCTTTGATTGCCGACTATGGCAAGGATACTTACGGAGAAGCCCTTTTTACAATTTTGGAAACCGCTCCCACAGCCTTTACGGGCGCAATCCCACAGGCTACAGAACAAACCGACACTATTGAGCTTTCCACAACAACCTCCGTTAAGGACAGCGGATTATTGACCCCCTTACTTGCAAAGTTTAAAGCTGACTACGGCTATACCGTAAACGTATTCGCAAAAGGCACAGGCATTTCAATCGCTAACGCCACAAGCGGCAATGCGGATTTAATTTTAGTACACGCAAAATCTCAAGAAGATGCTTTTGTTACCGATGGCTATGCGCGTAAGGTTTCGGGCTATACCTCTGAACGTATTTCCTTTATGTATAACTTCTTTGTTATCTGCGGAAATAAAGCTGACCCCGCCAACATCAAAAACGCCACAGACGCAGGCGCAGCCCTTAAGGCTATCGCGGACGGCAAATATAATTTCGTATCTCGTGGCGACGCGTCCGGCACTCACAGCGCAGAAATCAATCTTTGGAAAGCGGCCGGCTTTACAAATATTTCCTTCACAAAAGACAGCGCAGGTGTTGTTACTATCAACGCTCCCGCTGAATACACTTGGTACAACGCGCTCGGTAAAGGTATGGGCGCAACCTTGACTGCCGCCAACGCAATGGCAACCAAAGCCGACACAGGTGCTGAGAACACCGGCGCATACGTTTTAACGGATAAAGCCACGTTCTTATCAATGAAAAAGAATGCCGACGGAGACTTGCTCCCCAATTTGGAAATTCTTTTAGAAAAAACTGCGCAACTCCAAAACACTTACACCCTTATCGCAGTCGACCCTGACGGCGCAGGCTTCGGCGAAACAAAGCCCACCTTAAACACCGACGGCGCAGACGCCCTAATCAACTGGTTCAACCTTGCCTCTACACGCGCTTTGATTGCCGACTATGGCAAGGATACTTACGGAGAAGCCCTTTTTACAATTTTGGAAACCGCTCCCACAGCCTTTACGGGCGCAATCCCACAGGCTACAGAACAAACCGACACTATTGAGCTTTCCACAACAACCTCCGTTAAGGACAGCGGATTATTGACCCCCTTACTTGCAAAGTTTAAAGCTGACTACGGCTATACCGTAAACGTATTCGCAAAAGGCACAGGCATTTCAATCGCTAACGCCACAAGCGGCAATGCGGATTTAATTTTAGTACACGCAAAATCTCAAGAAGATGCTTTTGTTACCGATGGCTATGCGCGTAAGGTTTCGGGCTATACCTCTGAACGTATTTCCTTTATGTATAACTTCTTTGTTATCTGCGGAAATAAAGCTGACCCCGCCAACATCAAAAACGCCACAGACGCAGGCGCAGCCCTTAAGGCTATCGCGGACGGCAAATATAATTTCGTATCTCGTGGCGACGCGTCCGGCACTCACAGCGCAGAAATCAATCTTTGGAAAGCGGCCGGCTTTACAAATATTTCCTTCACAAAAGACAGCGCAGGTGTTGTTACTATCAACGCTCCCGCTGAATACACTTGGTACAACGCGCTCGGTAAAGGTATGGGCGCAACCTTGACTGCCGCCAACGCAATGGCAACCAAAGCCGCCTAACAAAAATATTCGAGGGCTACGCAAAGTAGCCCTCTCTTTTAAAAAAATGACAAAAGCATTTAACCGCGCGTGGGAATTGATTTTTTCGGGCGACCCCGTTATTTGGGGCATCATCGCCCGAACCCTAAAAATGTCGTTATCAAGCTCGCTTATCGCTTTTGCGATAGGCGCGCTTTTCGGCGTTTTGTTGGCTTTATATAAATTCCCCGGGCAACGGCTGATTATCCGCATAAATAAAACCCTTATGGGACTTCCTCCCGTATTGGCAGGATTGGTGGTTTTTATATTGCTGTCAGGCACGGGACCGTTTGGGAAATATCGCCTTATATTTACTATGACGGCAATGATAATTGCGCAAGTCATTTTAATCACGCCGATTATCGCCGGTATGACTGAAAGCTTTGCGTCCTCCGTTGCGCCGAGAATGCTTGCCGCAACCAAGGGTATGAACATCGGTAAAACAAAAACCATTATGCTTATGTTCAACGAAAGCAAATATCAGCTTATATCAATCTACCTTATGGGCTTCTCTCGGGCAATCGCCGAGGTAGGCGCGGTGACTTTGGCAGGTGGCAGCATTGCAAACAAAACCGAGGTTATGACTACCGCTATTATGGATTATACCAATATGGGCAACTTCGGCTATGCGCTAGGCTTAGGCTTAATGCTATTGTTCATTTCGCTCCTTGTAAACGGACTGGTTACCTTCACGCAGGAAATTCGCCGAGAAAACTCTTTCCTGCATAAGCTTAGAAAACAAAAATGATAAACATTTCCGCAAAAAAAACATACGGCAACAAGCTTGCCTTAGATATAAATTCTCTCACGTTTGAGCAAGGGAAAGCCTATGCTCTCATTGGCGCAAACGGAAGCGGAAAATCTACCCTTTTGAAAATTCTTGCCCGACAAATAGAGTTCGACGGCAAAATCGACGGCTTATCAAAAGTTGCCTATATGCCCCAAAACTCCTACGCTTTTTCAATGTCGGTCAAACGAAATATACTTTTGCCGATTCCCCTGCGGGATAGAAAAGCCTATGAATTTCGCCTCGACTTTTTGGTAGAAAAACTGTCTTTGAAAGCCTTACTCGGCAAAAACGCCGTTTTATTATCAGGCGGAGAAACGCAGAGAATGGCTTTAGCAAGGACGCTTATGGCAGAATGCGAAACTTTGCTTTTGGACGAGCCTACCTCGGCTTTAGACGTCGAACAAGCAAAGCTTGCGCTTTCACTTTTGAAAAGTGAGCTTGCCGATAGAAACCTTACTCTTATTTTTGCCACGCACAGCTTAAAGCAAGCCGAACTGCTTGCCGATGAAGCAATATTTTTGCGCGACGGAAAGGTTTTGGAGCAAGGCTGTCCTAAAACCATTTTTGCTCAACCAAAAACAGCCGAACTTGCCGAATTCATTTCTTTTAATTTATAATTATGTTAATATAGAAATAAGGAGAATTATGAAAGAGAATATATATACCGCATCCATCATCACCGTCAGCGACAGCTGCTCACAAGGGGAAAGAGAAGATTTAAGCGGAAAAGCAATTTTTAAGTTTTTAAGCGACAGAGGGTTAAACGTGCTTTCCTGTCAAATTGCTCCCGACGACACCTCAAAGATTGTCTCTGCCCTCAAAACCGCGCTTAAAGATAATCCCAACCTCATTTTTACCACAGGCGGGACAGGGTTTTCCACTAGGGACGTAACGCCGGAAGCCACCAGCGTCGTCATTGAAAGAAACGCGCCCGGTATAGCAGAGGCGATTAGGCACTACAGCCTGCAAATTACTCCTCGGGCAATGCTCTCAAGAGGGATAGCCGGCATATGCAAAAATACGATTATCATAAATCTACCCGGCTCGCCAAAGGCGGTTGAAGAAGCCTTATCGGCAATTTTAGAAAGTCTTTTCCACGGTGTCGATATTTTGCTTGGAAACGCGCATAATTGCGCTAGAGGCTGATTATGGATTTTTTTAATGTAACTCCACTAGATAAAGCCAAACAAATTTTTAAAACCAATTTTTCTCTGGAATCGCTGGGAAGCTCTGTTTTACCGCTTGCTCAAGCGATTGGCAAACGGTGTTATTCTGACGTTATCTCGCCGGAATCGCTTCCCGATTTCAACCGTTCAACCGTGGACGGTTACGCCGTCAAGTCGGCAAATACCTATGGCGCAACGGATAGTATCCCCGCCTTGCTGCGCTTAGTTGGAAAAGTGAAAATGGGCGAAGCCAACACCTTGGAAATATCCTCGGGCGAAACCGTATACGTGCCTACGGGAGGCGCAATCCCCAAGGGCGCGGACGCAATGGTAATGCTTGAATACACCGAGACTATGGCGGATAAGCTTGCCATTTTTAAACCGTGTACCGTTGGAGAAAATATCATCAAAATAGGTGACGACTTTATAAAAGGTTCTGTCGTGACAAAAAAAGGAAATAAAATAACCTATCTCAACGCAGGCGTCCTAGCGTCTATCGGCGTTGCAGAATTAAAAGTATACAATAGCGTCAAGGTTGCCGTTATAAGCACGGGCGACGAAATTGTTGAAATTGATAAAAAAACTCAAATCGGACAGATAAGAAACACAAATTCAACGATAAATTCAGCTTTGTGTCAACAAGAAGGTTTTGAAATTGTCTCCGACGTTCTTCTTCCCGACAATTTTGAAAGCTTGGATTTTGCCGTTTTAGACGCAGTAAAGCGCGCGGACATCGTTCTGATTTCAGGGGGAAGTTCTATCGGAAGCAAAGACTTTACCGAAAAGGTTTTGGCAAAAGAAGGTGAAATTTTGGCGCACGGGCTTGCCTTAAAACCCGGCAAACCCACCATTATGGCAAAGGTTAAAGGGAAAATGGTTGTCGGGCTTCCCGGCCATCCTATGGCGTGTCTTTTGACATTACGCCTTCTTGTTTTAGACGCAGTTGCAGAGCTTTTTGGCGATACCAAAAAACCCTTTGTTTACGCTGTCACCACCACCAATTTGCCATCGTCTGCGGGACGACTTACCGTTCAGCCCGTCAAGCTGTCCACTGAGGAAGATATTGTTTACGCTACACCCTTGTTTTATAAATCGGGTTTAGTTTCGGTTTTGGCGGAAGCCGACGGCTATTTTTTAATCGAGCCTAATCAAGAAGGAGTTTATAAAAACCAACGTATTAAGGTTTTTTATTTATAACTATGAAACAAAAAGCGTACATCGAAACAAATGATTTTGAATCTAGCCTAGAAAACTATCTGGCGCATTTCAAAATGCTTCAAAACGAGCTTATTCCTTCCGAGCAAGCCTCGGGACGGGTTACTGCTTGCGCCGTTTTTGCAAAAGTATGCGACCCTATGTACAACGCTTCGGCTATGGACGGCATTGCGGTTTTTTCTGAAAACACCTTATCGGCGTCTGACACCTCCCCACTTGAATTAACCCTTGACAGGGATTTTCTCTACGTCAATACGGGAAATCCTATCCCGTCTCAATTCGACAGCGTCATTATGATAGAAGACGCGCTTGTTGACAGCGAAAACAAAGTTCGCATTTTATCGCCCTCTCATCCGTGGCAAAATATTCGGGTTATCGGCGAAAGCGTCGTCGCGACTGAAATGATTTTGCCGTCTTTTTCGCTTATTCGTCCTATCGATATAGGCGCGATACTGGCTGGAGGCAACGACAAAATTGACGTCATAAAACAACCGCGCGTGGGGATTATCCCCACAGGGCGCGAAATGGTAAACTCGGCGCAGGAGTTAGGAGTCGGGAAGCTTCGGGAAAGCAACAGTCACGTTTTTTGCGCCCTTGCCCAAAGCTATGGAGCAATTCCCTCTAGATATGATATTGTAGAAGATAATCCGCTTGCTTTAGAGCTTGCCCTAAATAAAGCCGTTGCCGAAAACGATATAGTTGTTATCAACGCGGGAAGCTCGGCAGGAACTAAGGACTTTACCGTCAATGTAATCGAAAAGCTGGGGAAGGTTTATACGCACGGGCTTGCCATAAAACCCGGCAAACCCACAATTTTAGGCGAAATTGCCGGCAAACCCGTAATTGGCGTGCCGGGGTATCCCGTGTCTGCGTATATTGTTTTTGAAAGAGTTGTTCAAAAGGTTATCGATAAGCTATCCGGGAAATTCGATACGCGCTTACCGATTGTAAAGGCTGAGCTTACCAAGCGGATAAACTCTCAGCTCAAGTTTCAAGAATTTGTGCGTGTTGCCCTAGGCAAGGTAAACAACATACTTGTCGCAACGCCCTTAGACAGAGGCGCCGCGGCAGTTATGAGCATGGTAAAAGCGGACGGTATTTTAAACATAAGTCGTAATTCCGAGGGTATTGAGGCAGGCGCAACCGTCGAGGTGGAGCTTCAAAAACCTCTGTCAGAGATAGAAAAGGCGTTGGTTATTGTGGGCAGTCACGATATGATAATCGACATTATTGGCGACTCTATGCCCCTATCCTCCGCCCACGTCGGGAGCCTCTCGGGGATTTTGACGCTGAAAAAACAAGCTTGTAATATTGCGCCTATTCACTTGCTTGACGAAAACAGCGGAGTGTATAATGAGGCGTATATTAGACAATATTTTCCAAACTGCGCTATGGCGCTTGTTAAAGGAGTAGGCAGAATTCAGGGCATATTGGTGGAAAAAGGCAATCCTAAAAATATCGCTTCTATCGCCGACATTGTCAAAAACAAATTAAATTTCGCCAACAGACAAGGCGGGGCGGGCACTAGGATACTGTTTGACTATCTACTCAAAAAAGACGGATTTTCGGCAAGCGACGTAAAGGGATACGATAAGGAATTTACGACGCATCTTGCCGTTGCAACCGCCGTCAAAAACAAGGCGTTTGATTGCGGACTCGCCGTACAAACTGCCGCCAATATAATGGATTTGGATTTTATCCCCGTCGGCAGAGAGGATTATGACTTTTTAGTATATGAGGATTTTTTATCCGATTCCAGATTTATTCGATTTTTGGAAATTCTAAAAAGCGACGAATTTAAGGCTCGTTTGAAAGCGCTTGGCGGTTATGAAACAGACCATACGGGTGAAATAAAAATAATAAAATGAAGGATTCTTTTGGCAGACAAATTTCATACGCAAGAATTTCGGTAACCGATTTATGTAATCTTCGGTGTCGATACTGTATGCCAAACGGCATAGTTAAAAAGGCTCATTCTGAAATTTTGTCGATTGAACAGCTTATGCTTATTTCTGACGTTCTTGCAGAGCTTGGGGTTTATAAGCAACGCTTAACAGGCGGAGAACCCTTGGTAAGGCGGGGCATTATGGACTTATTATCCCACGTCGGCAAAAACCCAAAGGTTGAAAAATTGGCAATCACCACAAATGGAATGTTATTATCCGACGTTGCCAACGAATTAAAAGCCGTTGGCGTAAACAGCTTGAATATAAGCATTGATACTTTAGACAAAGAAAAGTTTCTTCAGCTTACAGGCGTTGACGGTTTGGGTTCCGCCCTACGCGGAATTGATTTGGCAAAAAGTCTGGGATTTGAGTCATTGAAGCTTAATTCGGTTTTGCTTAAAGGCATAAACGATACCGATATAAAACAGCTTGCCGACTTTGCAAAATCGGTAAAAGCAAAAATTCGATTTATAGAACTTATGCCTTTTGAATCACAGTGCAATTTTGCCAAAGACTATTTTATCAGCAAAAATGACATTGTAAACATATATAATTTGCAGCGCGTTGAAAAAGCTGACATGACGTCTAAGGAAACCGATTATGTGTTTTTTGATGGAACTCCTATCAGTTTTATCAGCCCTATATCCGATAAGTTTTGCGCTTGCTGTAACAGAATACGCATTACCGCGGACGGAAAATTGCTGAATTGTTTGCACGAAAACCGTGAATACAATCTGCTCCCACACTTAAAAATCAAAACTGAGCTTGAAAGCTTTATTACAAAATGCGTTCTGCAAAAACCCAAAGAACATCATCTTTATGAAGGGACTTTGCAAAAACGTAATATGGAAAATATAGGAGGTTGATTATGGCTTTTTCTCATATCGATAACGACGGAAATGCAAGAATGGTTGACGTTGACGATAAACCTATAACAAGCAGAAAAGCAATCGCAAAATGCGACGTTATCCTAAAACCCGAAACTGTAAATTTGATTTTAGACGACGCTATCGCCAAAGGCAATGTTTTGACTACGGCGAAAATAGCGGGTATTCAAGCGGCAAAAAAAACCGCCGAGCTTATCCCTATGTGCCACAATATCTTTCTTTCAGATGTGGATTTGTCCTTTGAGGTGGGCGTAAACAGTATTTCCATTTCGGCAACAGCAATCGCCTCGGCAAAAACAGGCGTCGAAATGGAAGCCCTCACCGCTGCGTCTGTGGCGGCGTTGACTATATACGATATGTGCAAGGCGGTGGATAAATTGATTGTTATATCAAACTTAAGGCTTATTGAAAAAACAGGCGGTAAATCAGGGAGGTTTTTAAGGAGCGAAAATGAATAAAAAAGGGATTGTTTTATCTGTAAACGTAAGCGAAAAAAAGGGCACCGTTAAGCACTCGGTTGAAAAGATAAATTTGATTGCCGACTTTGGTATTGAGGGCGACAGCCACGCCGAGCAAGGTATCATTCGGCAAGTCAGTCTTTTGGGACAAGAAAGCGTTGACAAAATGGCTGCGTTAAACATTGAAGGTTTATGCTTTGGAAAATTTGCCGAAAATATAACCACGAAAGGGTTAATTCTTTATGAAATCCCCGTGGGTACAAAACTTAAAATTGGAAAATCCCTTTGTGTTGTTTCGCAAATCGGAAAAAAGTGCCACGCGGCAGACGGTTGCGAAATAGCCCGTCTTGTGGGAACGTGCGTTATGCCCAAGGAGGGCATTTTTGTAAAGGTTTTATCGGGTGGCGAAGTGACCGCGGGCGATTCAATCGAAATTGTAGACTAATATGGAAAAAAACAAAAAAGGTGTTTCCTCAAAAACTGTAGCGTGGTTTGCAATTTTTTTAGCGCTAGTCATTTTGTTGCAGTCGTTGGGAAGCTATATAAAAATCGGGGCTACGTCTATTAGTCTTGTTCTTATTCCGATAGTTTTAGGAGGCGCGCTGTTAGGGATAACGGCAGGCGCATTTTTAGGGTTTGTTTTCGGATTGATTACGTTGATAGCGGGGCTATCGGGGGCGGATTTTTTTACGATGACGCTTTTGGAATATAATCCCCTCATAACAACTCTGATATGTCTTGGCAAAGGCACCTTAGCCGGGCTTATCCCTGCTTTTCTTTATAAAGCAATGCATGCTCGTCAAGCAAAGCTCGCCATTTTCGCGGCGTCTGCTTTAGCGCCGATTGTCAATACGGGGCTTTTTATTTTTGGCTCGCTTTTTATTATTGATACTTTAAAAGCCAATTTTATCGCAGAAGGTCAAGGGGTTTTATACTTTTTGTTTATCGGTTGCGCGGGCATAAATTTTATTGTGGAGCTATCCGTAAATTTGATTGCAGCTCCTGCGCTATTACGTCTTATAGACATCGTAAAACGCACGTTCACCCCTTCAGACAGCATTTAAAACCGCCCAATAGGCGGTTTATTTTAAGCTTAAGATTTCTTCTATTGTAGGCATTGATTTTATCGCGCCTTTTTTTGTGGTCACAATAGCCGCGGCGGTATTTGCAAAAACCAACATTTCTCGCATTTGATTTTCGTTTAATACCAAACCGTTTTCAAGAATATAGTTTAGCATACACCCGCAGAAGGTATCCCCTGCGCCTGTGGTGTCAGCGGGTTTCACACTTTTTGCGGACGCCTCTGCCCTTAAATTGTGTCTTGCGTATGCGGTTGAACCGTCTTTTCCCTTTGTCAGACAAAGCAGTTTTATGTTTGGATATTTTTCAAAAATTTCGGCTACAGCGCTGTCATAATCGGCGCAAGACGATATAAACTCAATCTCGTTGTCTGAAATCTTGACAACGTCGCTTTGTGACAAGCCCCACATTATTTGTGTTTTGGCATCGACTAAATCACCCCAAAGAGGCGGACGTAAATTTGGGTCAAAGGATATAATAGCCCCGCTTTGTTTTGCTAAGCCAACCGCTTTTTGGGTTGCGGTTTTGGAAGGCTTGTCAGTTAAAGATAGCGTTCCAAAATGAAATATTTTTGTATAATTTATTATGTCTTCGGGTATTTCTGTTTCTAAAAAAGCCGTATCGGCGCAACCCTTTCTATAAAAAGAAAAATCACGGTCTCCGTCAGCGGTTGTATGCACAAAAGCCAAGGTCGTATTTTTGGTTTTATCCATCAATAGGCCTTGCGTACAAATATTGCATTCTTCTAATGTCTTTTTAAGCAAGTTGCCAAAATGGTCGTCCCCAACCTTTCCGATAAACGCCGCCTTTTTATTGAGCTTGGCAAGCATCGCAAGCACGTTACAAGGCGCGCCTCCCGGATTGGCTTCAAGAAGCTCGTTCTGTTGGGCGGAATATCCGTTAAAGGTAAAATCAATTAAAAGCTCTCCAAAGGCAACGACATCGTATTTTTTCATAAAACTCTCCATATAAAAACATTATCGGTCAAAAAACCGATAATGTCAAGTTTAAAATTTTGACAGTTTAATGATTTAATATTTGCAAATAATTTGCCATAAAATACGCAATCGTACCCAACAGCTCCAAAACGTGAAACACCGCGTGGATATACTTTACCTTAATGCCATACGATACCGCGCCTGCCAAGCAAAGCGTCATTGCGGCAATAAACCAAGCGGTAACATTCCATTGAATATAGCTCATATTTAAAAAGTAAACGGATACGACTAAGGCTCCTGTTACGAAGTTTAGGATAATCCCCAACGTCTTAAATTTTAATAAATCCTTAATGCAAAGCACATAGCTTAAAATAGAAATCGCATAACCGAAGGCTAACGCAACGTAATTATAAACTCTCCCCGAGGTCAGCAGAACAAGGGTTATGCCGCTGGAAATAACTAAAAAGTTTATTGCGGCGTGGTCGATTTTTCTTAAAAAGCTTTTAAGCTTAAGGTTTTTATTTACCGCGTGATAAAACGTCGACCCGCCATAAACAATGATTGCGCCCAGCGCGAATAAAACAGCGGATGCGTATTCGGCGGGAGAATCTGAAATCAACAGCATCAAAATCAGAGCAATTATTCCAAACACTGTTCCCAACGCGTGAGATATTGTGTTCGCCCACTCCTCCCCTTTGGTATAATATCTTAGACTAAGCTTGCTATAATTTTCTTTTATTTCTTTTTCAGTCATCACAGATGCCCTCCGACGTCTTTTTACAGTTTTATATTAATAATAATCGGATAAGTTTGCAACCTATCGATAGTGAGTTTATATCTATGAATTTTTTTATAAGGGAGAGTTATTTTCTATTGAATCTATTAAGGAAATTATTGACTCTACTGTCGGTAGAAATACCCGATTACTTGACATTTTTGGCCATATACACTATATTTAGCATAAACAGAGGTTAAAATGGAAAAACATAATTTTCCGCCGATTTACGATAAAAATTCAAAAATTTTGATATTGGGCAGCTTTCCGTCAGTTAAATCACGGGAAACACAGTTTTATTACGCTCACCCTCAAAACCGTTTTTGGAAAGTGTTAGAACAGCTTTTTGAAGAAAAGATTTCGAATAACCCTCTGGACAAAACAATTTTTTTGCTAACACATCGTATCGCCCTTTGGGACGTGATTGCAAAATGTGATATAACAGGAAGCAGTGATAGCAGTATCCAAAACCTTGCGCCAAACGATATAAATATTATTTTGCGCTCCGCCCCGATTGCCAAAATTTTTGTCAACGGTTCTACCGCAAAAAAAATTTATGACAAGTATATCTTCCCTTCATTGGCGTACGACGCCACGGTTTTACCCTCTACCAGTCCCGCAAACGCGCGCTACACTCTTGAAGCGTTGTTGGATTCGTGGAAAATTATAAAACAATATCTGTGAGGTATATATGGAAAAAGTTTTAGACAAATTTTTGCGCTATGTGAAAATCGACACCGAGTCAGATGAAAACTCCGATTCTTTCCCGTCGACAGATAAACAAAAAAACTTGTCCGCTTTGTTAAAAAATGAACTTAACGCGTTGGGTATCGACGCCGTATTAGACGAATACGGCTATGTCTATGCAAAGCTGCCTGCCAACACCAAAAATGCGACTAAGCTAGGCTTTATCGCCCACGTTGACACTTCCCCCGCCGTTAGCGGAAAAGCTGTTCTGCCCAAGGTTTCACACTTCGACGGCAAAGACATTATCCTCGACAAGAGCGGTAGCGTGGTTTTATCCGAAAAGGACTATCCCGAGCTCAAATACTACTTGGGGCAAAACATTGTGACCGCCTCGGGCGACACGCTTTTGGGCGCGGACGACAAAGCAGGCGTCGCAGAAATTATGTCTGCCTTAGAATATTTGACATTGAATCCTGACGTAAAGCACGGGGAAATTTTCGTTTGCTTTACTCCCGACGAAGAGGTTGGCAGAGGAGTGGATTTTTTTGATACCAAAAAATTCGGCGCAGATTTTGCCTATACCATCGACGGCGGACAGCTTGGGGAAATCGAATATGAAAACTTTAACGCAGCGTCTGCGGTTTTGTCGGTAACAGGGGTTTCTATCCACCCGGGCACGGCAAAAGGCAAAATGTTGAACGCAATCGAGCTTGCTATGGAATTTCATAATTGTCTGCCCAAAAATCAGCACCCCGCTTATACAGAAGGCTATGAAGGCTTCTTCTTGCTGAACGAACTTTGCGGAAGCGTGGAAAGCGCAACGGCAAAGTATATCATCCGTGACCACGACGAGAATAAATTTAAGGAAAAATGCGACCTGTTTTCCTCGATAGTAGCCAAGTTAAACAAAGCGCATTCCCGCGAAATATTTAAGGCGGAAATCAAGGAACAATATCGTAATATGAAAGAAAAGATTTTGCCACACTTCCATTTGATAGAAAACGCAAAACTGGCTATGCAAAAAAACGATATTACGCCTATAATACAGCCGATTAGGGGAGGGACAGACGGGGCAAGATTATCCTTTATAGGCATACCGTGTCCCAACTTATCTACAGGTGGGCACAATTTCCACGGACGCTATGAGTATATCCCGACAGAAAGTATGGAGAAAATGGTAGACGTAATCTTAACTTTGATTGACACCTATTCAAATTTTTGACGTAACGAACACAAACAAAAATCCACCGAGATTATCGGTGGATTTATTTTTTCTTCGAGGTTGTTGTTACGCCGCTTCAACTTCTTCCGCGTTTTTGTTCTTTTTGTTTTTCTTTTCCTTCTTTGGTTTTTTACCCCTAAACATTACGGATATAATTAATGTCAATAAGGCTATAGCAAGAAGTCTCCACGCGCCGGAATTTGCGCCAATCGGAATACCTACAGTTACGCCACCAGCCAGTTTTGCAGGGAACCAAGCGGTACCTAAAGCCAAGAAACCAGCAACCGTGCCAAACGCAACTACGATAAACATTAAAAGTTGGCTAATCCATACTTTAAGATTTTTGCCCGAAATAAGAACAACAAGGCTAAGCAACATATTGATAACTGCAAACGCATGGCCGACCAAGAAAATTAACCAGCCGATATTGTTGCCAATTGCGCTAAAGTTTGTGCTTAACCCTCCGATGATATCGGGGAAAGCCATATTTTCCATTGTAGTTCCCATAATTTCCAAGTCAGGCTTAAATTTAAGCAGTAACGCCGGTACTAGGAAAATAAAGTTTGCCAAGAAAATCAACAACGCGCCAATACGAGAACCTTTTGCTTTAACAACGGGAGCTTCTTCTTCGCAGATTTCATCAGCCGCAACGATTTTATCAGATTTTTTACCTTTTTTGGCAGACGGAGCAACAGTTTTATCTAAGGGTTGGTCAGACAATTCGTTAACACGTCTTTCCTGTAGCCTCTCTTTTTTGTCATATTGAAGCATAGGTTGATTCTGCGTTGCATACGGAACGAACGCAACCGGAACCACTACAGGCTGCAATTGTACTTGTCCCTTGGGAGCAATAATAGGTTGCAAACCACCTGCTACAGGTTTTAGAACCGCGCCGCCAACAACAGGGTTTTGCGCCTTAGGGGCAACATTTTGAGGAGCCTTTAAATCCACAGGCACGGAAGCGGCAAACTTATCGAACGGGTTGGACACCTGCTCAATAGGCGCTTTTGAAACCGATATATCCGATTGTGGTTTTATCGGTTGTTTTGGAGCTGAATTACTGCCATTTGGTACAGGAGTAACCTCAACCTTTTTCTTGTCTTTCTTCATAGATAACCTCCGAAGTTAATACTTATATTAAAACTCTGTTAACTCTAAATTTCTGACTTTCGGGCAAATCAATGTCATAATCAATGCCGAAATAAAGCTCAAAAGTCCGATTGATATATATACCACACATTCGGGTTGAGAGAAAATCGTTGCGATTTGTGAAATTTTTGAAAATCCAAACACATACAAGCCTTGGACAACAAAAACAACCATCGCCACAAACCCGAAAAAGATATAGCCCTTCCGTTTCCCCGTGAACAAAGCCACTAAACCTTTTAATCCATTGATTGTTAACGCTAAAATGCCAACTGACGATAAATATACGGGAATAGATACAGCGTCAGGTTTATAAGCCCCGTTTTCTACAATAAGTTTCCATAAATCGCGCAGATTCAACAATCTGAAATATTTTTCCAAAGAGGCGATAGGAAAATTCACATAGAATGACATTATAAAAGGAGTAATGCAAACAAAAGATACAAGGAATATAAAAAAGCCTGCAAATCTAGCTTTGCCTTTTTTTGCGGGTTTTGCCGCCTCGAGCGGCGCTTCCTCAATATTTGGTGAAGGTTTTTCTTCATCACTTTCAAAAGATATGTATGGAGTAATCGCAATTGGCGCAACCGTTGGCTGTATGCTTACAGCTTTGGACGGTTTTGGTATTGCGTATGGTTCAGCTATAGGCAAGGGACCATAAAAAATTTCAGCGTCGATATCTTTCTCAAAAGCCGGATTCATTTTCCCCTCCACTATTTGTCAATCGACGAGGCTGCCGCCTCGGCAATTTCCTCTTCGGTGGCAGTCTGCCACAAAGGTTGTTCTTGCGACACATACGGAACTATGGCAATTGGTTGTACGATAGGGGACATTTGTCCGTATCCGTTATAGCCCGTTGACATTCCACCAAACACCGCCGCACAATCGGCAGAGGGTTTCCCCTTTTTGAACTCGTGTTTTGGCATAGAGTTTAGCGAAGGCAATTCCACGGGTGTGGGCGCAAATTTTGCATCAGGGATACAAACCGCCTCTTCAAACGTCGGCACCAACCCTTTAGAGGCAAGTTCAGCCGTGCGTTTTCTATCTCTTCCGCAGCGTTTACATTTATCGTCGCTTAAGTTATTGCGTTTACCACAAGCAGGGCAAATATATGTCATCTTTTCGATATCGGCAGACGACGCCCCTGCATAAGGGTCTCCTATTGCCTGCTTATACGCCATAATTTCGGGAATAAGCGTTTTAAGTTTGTTGATGGATTCAGATTCAAAATCAAGCTCGACTTCGCCGGGCATTGCGCTTCCGCAGGTCGTGCAAAACAAAGCGTCGGGAGGATTATCGCTTCCGCAAACTGCGCATTGAACCGCCTTTTGCTTTTTAATTAAAACCGCGCCGCAGCCCTTACAAAAATGCGTACCGATAGGATTGACCGTATTGCAAGAAAGACAAATTATACCGGTATCTCCGCCAGAAGATACAGCTTGCCCGCAAGAGGAACAAACAGTTTGTCCATTTGAAATTGTGGAACCGCAGTTTTTGCAAACAGCCATAAAAAATCTCCCTATCTAAGTCTAATCACCCAACACCATTTTACAATTATATAACATTTTACTTAATATATCAATTAATTTTTTTGACAATTTTAGCCAAAGCGCCAAATTTTTTCAAAAAACTATCAAAAAACTTGGTTTTATTTGTTAAAACTGTCTTTCAAACCCACAATACAGTTAAATTCGGGCGAGCCACAACAGAAATCTTTTTTGGCAACGAAATAACCCGTTCTCATAAATTGGAACTTGTCATAGGGCTTTGCCTGAAGAATATATTTTTCCGCCTTGGCGATTAATACTTCTTTGGAATTTGGATTTACCCTATCCATAAGTTCGCCTTCTACGTCTGAGAAAAGATAGTCGTAAAGATTGACCTTGACGTCTACGCAGTCGTCGGCGTTTACCCAATGAATGACGCCCTTAACTTTTATGCCCGCATTTGCGCCGCCGGATTTGCTATCCTCGATGTAGTTACATCTGACCTCGATAACCTTGCCGTTTTCGTCTTGAACACAATCGACGTATTCCAAAATGTAGGCGCCCTTAAGTCTAACCATTCCGCCGGGTTTAAGCCTATGATATTTAGGCGGAGGTACAAGCTCAAAGTCGCTTTCCTCAATATATATTTCTCGGCTGAAGGTTGTAGTATGAATCCCGCTGTTTTCCTTATTCGGGTTATTTTCCAGTTCAATTATTTCGTTTTTGCCCTCGGGATAGTTTTCAATGACCAATTTTAAAGGACGTAAAACCACCATAGCCCTGCTTGCATTTTCGTTTAGATTTTCTCTCACGCAATGCTCAAGCAAAGCTATATCAACCTCGGAATTTGCCTTAGCCACGCCGACTCTTACGCAGAAATCACGGATAGCCTCGGCAGGATACCCTCTTTCACGCATACCGCTGATTGTAGGCATACGGGGGTCGTTCCACCCTTCGACAACGCCTTCTTCGACAAGCTGACGCAAATATCTTTTGCTCATAACCGTACGGGAAAGATTAAGTCTTGCAAATTCAATCTGTCTGGGACGAGGGTCAAACTCACAATTTTCCACAAACCAATCATAAAGCGGACGATGGTCTTCAAACTCCAACGAGCAACAGCTGTGCGTAATATGTTCGATAGCGTCCTCCAAGGGGTGCGCAAAATCATACATAGGATAGATAACCCACTTATTGCCTTGCTTATGGTGCGCGGTATGAACGATGCGGTAAATTACGGGGTCTCGCATATTTATGTTATTTGCCGCCATATCGATTTTAGCCCTCAAAACTTTTTCTCCGTCTGCGTACTTTCCTTGACGCATCTCCTCAAAAAGTTTCAAGTTTTCCTCTATAGAACGGTTGCGATAAGGGCTTTCGACGCCCGGCTCTTTTAAAGTTCCCCTCGTTTTAGAAATTTCCTCCGCCGACAAATCGCAAACGTACGCCAAGCCTTTTTTAATCAAAAGCAAGGCGCGATTATACATTTCTTCAAAATAATCGCTGGCGTAATATAATTTGTCCCAATCGAACCCCAACCACTTTATATCCTCTTGAATGCTTTCAACGTATTCAACGTCCTCTTTCGCGGGGTTAGTATCGTCAAAGCGCAGGTTGCAAGTGCCCTTATATTTTTCTTTTATGCCAAAGTTTATGCAAATAGCCTTTGCGTGACCAATGTGCAGATAGCCGTTTGGCTCCGGCGGAAAACGTGTTGCAATTTTCGTGTGCTTTCCGCTTTTTAAATCCGCGTCTATTATGTCCTCGATAAAATTCGATGGTGTGATAATTTCTTCCATATATCTCCTATTTTGATAAAAATTTAGTTTATCTTATAATTTGTTCAAATTAAATGCCGATTTTGTCATATCCCGCATTGAGAAGGAAATTTTATATTTTCCGAATAAACCGTCATTGAGCCGTCACGCTTGACAAAGCCAAACTTTAATAGCCTGTCATCGACAGCGTTTATTCTAATATCCATTCCCGTTTTTGTAAGCTTAAACAGCACCGCCCTAAAAAAGAAATCGACGTTTTCAAAGGTATTATAGTCTTTCCCCAAAATAAATTCGTCAAACAAAATGTCTTGCTCCAACCGCAAACGGCATAGCCCTGCAATTTCATTGTCGGCAAACAAAACGGCGTTCATTCCGTCTGCGCGCGGCGAAACCCCTAAGGCTAGGCAAATGTTTTCCAGCTCGGCTCTATCATCAACGTACTTGACTTCTAGCATACAATACCCCTTTATAAAAGTATATCTATTGTATAACCTAAAAAAAAATCTGTCAATAAAATCGTGTAAAGCAAAAAATTCTGATTATGTTCATATAGCAACACACCCTTGGAAAACCAAGGGTGTTTAAAGCTAAATTTTGATGTCAATTTTTTGTATTGATTTCGTCGGATATGATTTTACCGTCGGATAAGGTAATGATTCTTTTGCAT